>NZ_DAMAGC010000045.1:0-7401 GCF_031995405.1 Stenotrophomonas sp.
GCGGCCCACGCCGGCTCTCGACACCTAAACTGCCAGATTCCGATCAGATAAGGCTCGCGTACGCCATCCATGGCGTACGACGGTCCCGCGAACTCACACACCCCCGCCCCAGACAGTTGGCTGGTGGCCTCGGCACGGAAAAACGTCAGGCGCTTGCGCTGGCTCTTCGCCCAGATGCTGCCGCACTACATCGGGGCATCGCTTCGTATAGATGAAGGCCAAGCACCGTGTGTTTTGCCAGCACGTACTTGGGTTGGGAGACAGCGCTGCCGCGCAGTGGAGGAGTAACCCCGCACTGCCTTTGCGCGCACGGGTTGGCCTGCAATTGTAGTGCTTTCAAATCCATCGCATGAAGCCTGATGCTTCACCCGCGCGGCAGAGCCAACCCAACAAGCCGACGCTTCTCCCGCTCCTCCCGCTCCTCCCGCTTCGCTCCGCCAAGGCCACCAGCCAACTGTCGAGGGTGGGGGTGTGTGGGTTCGCGGGACCGTCGTACGCCATGGATGGCGTACGCGAGCTTACATGGACGTACTTGCAGCGTGTCCCGCGAACCCACACACCCCCGCCCACAAATGCGCAGGCAGAACCCGCGTTTGTCTTCGGCTCTACGCCTTAAGCTTTAAGCCTCATCCTCAGTAGGCAACGCCGTCGGCGCCGCGCCCGGGGTGAACACGCCCGGCTTCACGAACGCACTGAGGATCGCATCGAGGGTCTCTGCGCCATCACGACGGATCTCGAACAGCTCCGGCTCCAGCATCGCGCTGTACAACACCCCGGTCAGACTCGTGCTCACGATCCGCGCCACCGTGTCCACGTCCACCCCCTCGCGCAATTGGCCCAACTCGCGCGCGCGCTGGAACGCCGCCGCGAAAATGCCGAGTTCCTCGCGCGACGCCTCCAACTGCAGCTCCTGCATCGCCTGGCTTTCCACCGACAGATCGTTGCGCAGCATGATCTCCATCATGTTGCGCAGCCTCTCATCGTCGGCCAGCTCCTGGAAGGACACCAGCAACGCCGAACGCAGGTCCAGCACCGGCGTATTGCGCTTGGACGATGTCGTCCGCCGCAACCGCTCGATGAACGGAATCCGCTCCCGTTCGATCATCGCCGTCAGGATCTCGGTCTTGTTCTTGAAGTGCCAGTACACCGCGCCCCGCGTATAGCCCGCGCGCGCCCCGATCATCGCCAAGCTAGTGCCCGCGACCCCGTATTCATGGAAACAGACCTGGGCCGCATCGAGGATGCCCTCGCGGGTGGCCTGCGCCTCTTCTTTGGTTTTTCTGGCCATGGCGCTGTGCAGCTGCTGGATGAAACCGGCCTGAATTGTACCGCTTTACAAACAAACATGCATGTATGTATATTTCCCTCCCACTGATCCTCGGTGCGGACCGCGCGTATCCGCGAAACCGCCGCAACCCATGGATTTGCTTCACTTTGCCGTCCTGTTGACTGATTTTTCGTCGCATTTATCGCGAGAATCCGGCTGCGGGAGACCCTTTTCGTTTGCCGTGAGCCCCCCACCATGTCCCGATCCCCGTACCGTCTTCTCGCGCTGTCCCTCGCGATCGCCTTGACCGTGTCCGCCTGTGGCGGGGGAGACCAGCAAGGTCCGCAGGGCGGGCCGGGCCAGGTCACCGTCGCCACCCTGAAGGCCGAACAGGTCGGCCTGACCCGCGAGCTTCCGGGCCGCACCAATGCCTTCCTGGTCGCCGAAGTGCGTCCCCAGGTCAGCGGCATTGTCGCCAGGCGCCTGTTCACCGAAGGCAGCCTGGTCACTGCCGGGCAGGCGCTGTACCAGCTCGACGACGCCAGCTACCGCGCCCAGGCCAACAGCGCCCGCGCCCAGCTGGCGCGCGCCGAAGCTACCGCCAATGCCGCGCGCCTGAGCGCCAAGCGCATCGGTGAGCTGGCCAAGGTCGAAGCGGTGAGCACGCAGGACAACGAAAACGCCATCGCCACGCTGAAGACCGCCGAGGCCGATGTCGGTGCCGCGCGTGCCGCGCTGGACGCGGCCAATGTCACCCTCGGCTATGCCCGCATCACCGCGCCGATCAGCGGCCGCATCGGCAAGTCCTCGGTCACCCAGGGCGCGCTGGTCAGCGCCGGCCAGGCCGATGCGCTGGCCACCGTGCAGCAGTTGAACCCCATCTATGTCGACCTGACCCAGTCGGCCAGCGAACTGCTGCAGTTGCGCCGCGAACTGGCCAGCGGTCGCCTGCAGGACAACCAGACCCTGCCGGTGACGATCCTGCTCGATGACGGCACCGAGTTCGACCACAAGGGCACGCTGGAATTCTCCGAAGTCAGCGTCGACCCCACCACCGGCAGCTACGCGCTGCGGGTCAAGGTCGACAATCCCGACCAGGTGCTGATGCCGGGCATGTACGTGCGTGCCCAGGTTGGCAGCGGCGTGCGCGACAACGCGATCCTGGTCCCGATGCAGGGCATCGCCCGCGATCCCAAGGGCGATACCAGCGCCATGGTGGTGGGCAAGGACGGCAAGGTCGAAGTGCGGCCGGTCAAGGTCAGCCGTGCGCTGGGCAACAAGTGGCTGGTGGAAGACGGGCTCAAGGCCGGTGACAAGGTCATCGTCGAAGGCCTGCAGAAGATCCAGCCGGGCATGCCCGTGCAGGCCACCGAAATGGGCGCGACCCCGGCCAGGCCGGCCGCTGCGCCGGCGGCCGCCGCCGCCCAGCAGTAACCGGAGAATTCCATGGCACGTTATTTCATTGATCGCCCCATCTTCGCGTGGGTGATTGCGATCATCATCATGCTCGCCGGTGCGTTGGCGGTGCTCAAGCTGCCGGTGTCGATGTACCCGGAAGTGGCACCGCCGGCCGTCGAGATCAGCGCCAGCTACCCGGGTGCGTCGGCCAAGGTGGTCGAGGACTCGGTGACGCAGATCATCGAGCAGAACATGAAGGGCCTGGATGGCCTGATCTACTTCTCCTCCAACAGCTCCTCCAACGGCCAGGCCACCATCACCCTGACCTTCCAGAGCGGTACCGACCCGGACATCGCCCAGGTGCAGGTGCAGAACAAGCTGCAGCTGGCCATGCCGCTGCTGCCGCAGGAAGTGCAGCGCCAGGGCATCAACGTGGCCAAGTCCAGCAGCGGCTTCCTGCAGGTACTCGGCTTCGTGTCCGAAGACGGCAGCATGGACGCCAACGATATTTCCGACTACGTCGGTTCCAATATCGTCGACCCGCTCAGCCGCGTGCCGGGCGTGGGCAACATCCAGGTGTTCGGTGGCAAGTACGCCATGCGCATCTGGCTGGACCCCAACAAGCTGCACACCTACAAGCTGTCCACCGCCGAAGTGATCGCGGCGATCACCGCCCAGAACGCACAGGTCGCCATCGGCCAGCTCGGCGGCGCGCCGTCGATCAAGGGCCAGCAGCTCAACGCCACCATCAACGCGCAGGATCGCCTGCAGACCCCCGAACAGTTCCGCAACATCATCGTGCGCAGCGCGCAGGACGGTGCCGAACTGCGTCTGTCCGACGTGGCCCGCGTGGAGCTGGGCGCGGAGTCGTACGACTTCGTGACCCGCTACAACGGCAAGCCGTCCTCGGGTATCGCCATCACCCTGGCCACCGGCGCCAACGCGCTGGCCACCGCCAACGGGGTGCGCGCGGCACTGGATGAGATGCAGCCGAACTTCCCGGCCGGGCTGAAGGCGGTGGTGCCGTATGACACCACGCCGTTCGTGCAGGTCTCGATCAAGGGCGTCATCAAGACCCTGATCGAAGCCATCGTGCTGGTGTTCCTGGTGATGTACCTGTTCCTGCAGAACTTCCGCGCCACGCTGATCCCCACCATCGCCGTGCCGGTGGTGCTGCTGGGCACCTTCGGCATCCTGGCTGCGCTGGGCTTCTCGGTGAACATGCTGACCATGTTCGCGATGGTGCTGGCGATCGGCCTGCTGGTCGATGACGCCATCGTGGTGGTGGAAAACGTCGAACGGATCATGTCCGAGGAAGGCCTGTCGCCGCTGGAAGCCACGCGCAAATCGATGAGCCAGATCACCGGCGCGCTGGTCGGCATCGGCCTGGTGCTGTCGGCGGTGTTCGTGCCGATGGCCTTCATGAGCGGCGCCACCGGCGTCATCTACCGGCAGTTCTCGGCCACGATCGTCTCGGCGATGGCCTTGTCGGTGCTGGTCGCCATCGTGCTGACCCCGGCGCTGTGCGCGACCCTGCTCAAGCCGCTGAAGAAGGGCGAGCACCATGTCGCCCACAAGGGCTGGTCGGGTCGTTTCTTCAATGCCTTCAACCGCGGCTTCGACAGTTCCAGTGCGAAGTACCAGCGCGGCGTGCGCGGCATCCTGGCGCGTCCGTGGCGCTTCATGGGCGTGTTTGCCGCGCTGGCGCTGGTGATGGGCCTGCTGTTCATGCGCCTGCCCAGCTCGTTCCTGCCCAATGAAGACCAGGGCATCCTGATGGCGCTGGTGCAGACCCCGGTCGGCGCCACCCAGGAACGCACGCTGGAGTCGATCGACAAGCTCGAAAAGCACTTCATGGAAAACGAGGCCGACGCCATCGAGTCGATCTTCTCGGTGCAGGGGTTCAGCTTCGCCGGCATGGGCCAGAACGCGGGCATGGCCTTCGTCAAGCTCAAGGACTGGAAGGAGCGTGACAAGGACCAGGGCGCGATGCCGATCACCGGTCGAGCGATGGCCGCGCTCGGCGGGATCAAGGACGCCTTCATCTTCGCCTTCCCGCCGCCGGCGATGCCGGAACTGGGCATCGGCTCGGGCTATACCTTCTTCCTGAAGGACACCAGCGGTGCCGGTCACCAGGCCTTGCTGGACGCACGCAACCAGCTGCTCGGCATGGCCGGGCAGAGCAAGCTGCTGGCCAACGTGCGCCCGAACGGGCAGGAAGACACCCCGCAGCTGCGCATCGACATCGACGTCGGCAAGGCCAGCGCGCTGGGACTGTCGCTGGAAGCGGTCAACACCACGCTGGCCGCGGCCTGGGGCAGCAGCTACATCGATGACTTCATCGACCGTGGCCGGGTCAAGCGCGTGTACGTGCAGTCCGATGCGCCGTTCCGCATGAACCCGGAAGACTTCAACCTGTGGTCGGTCAAGAACACCGCCGGCGAGATGGTGCCGTTCTCGGCCTTCGCCAGCCAGCGCTGGGATTACGGTTCGCCACGCCTGGAGCGCTACAACGGCGTGTCGGCGATGGAGATCCAGGGCGAGCCCGCCCCGGGCGTGGCCTCGGGCGATGCGATGAGCGAAGTGGAGAAGCTCGCCAAGCAGCTGCCGGCCGGCTTCGACATCGAGTGGACCGCGCTGTCCTACCAGGAACGCCAGGCCGGTTCGCAGACGCCGCTGCTGTACACGCTGTCGCTGCTGATCGTGTTCCTGTGCCTGGCCGCGCTGTATGAAAGCTGGAGCGTGCCGACCTCGGTGCTGCTGGTGGCGCCGTTGGGCATCCTCGGCGCGGTGCTGGCCAACACCTTCCGCGGCATGGAACGCGACATCTACTTCCAGGTGGCCATGCTGACCACGGTGGGCCTGACCAGCAAGAACGCGATCCTGATCGTGGAGTTCGCCAAGGAAAACCTGGAGAAGGGCGCCAGCCTGATCGACGCGACGATGCACGCCGTGCGTGACCGCCTGCGCCCGATCATCATGACCTCGCTGGCGTTCGGCCTGGGCGTGCTGCCGCTGGCGATCGCCTCCGGTGCAGGTTCGGGCGCACAGCAGGCCATCGGTACCGGCGTGCTGGGCGGCATGGTGGTGGGCACGCTGCTGGGTGTGTTCTTCATTCCGCTGTTCTTCGTGGTGGTGCAGCGCGTGTTCAATCGTGGCGGCACGCCGCCGACGACAACCGACGACAGCACCGCCCCGGTGACGGTGACGCAGAACGGCGACAAGGCCGAAGGTGGTCCGCATGAATAAGCTTCCCTCCCTGCTCGCCGTGGCCGTGGCGCTGGCGCTGTCCGGCTGTGCCTCGCTGGTGCCGCGCAGTACCGAGGTCGCCCCGGCGATCCCGGCACAGTGGCCTGCCGCTGCCGCGGCCGGCACGGTCGACGTGGCGGACATCGGCTGGCGCGATTTCTTCGTCGATCCGCGCCTGCAGTCGGTGATCAACCAGGCGCTGGACAACAACCGTGACCTGCGCGTGGCCGTGCTCAATGTTGAAAGGGCACGCGCGCAGTACCGCATCCAGCGCGCCGACCGCGTGCCGGCGGTGGGCGTGCAGGGGCAGATGACCCGCAGCGGTGGCGATGCGCCGGTCACCGAACAGTTCAGCGCGAATCTGGGCGTGGTCGAGTTCGAGCTGGATCTGTTCGGTCGGGTGCGTAATCTCAGCCAGGCCGCCCTGCAGCAGTACTTCGCCGAAGCGGCCAACCGGCGCAGCGCACAGCTGAGCCTGGTCGCCGAGGTCGCCAACGCCTGGCTCACCCTGGGCGCGGACAACGCACAGCTGCGCATCGCCCAGGCTACGCTGGCAAGTTATGAAGATTCGCTGCGCCTGACCGAGGCGCGCCGCCAGCTCGGCGGTGCCTCGGCACTGGAGCTGAGCCAGACCCGCACCCTGGTGGAAACCGCGCGCACCGATGTGGCCCGTTTTGCCGGGCAGGTGGCGCAGGACCGCAATGCATTGGTGCTGCTGGCTGGTGGACCGGTCGATGACACGCTGCTGCCGACCACCGAGGTGACCGAGGTGGCGGCGTTGCGTCCGCTGCCGGCCGGGGTGCCGGGCGAGGTGCTGCTGCGCCGTCCGGACGTGATGGCCGCCGAGCACACGTTGCTCTCGGCCAACGCCAACATCGGCGCGGCGCGCGCGGCGTTCTTCCCGTCGATCAGCCTGACCGGCAGCATCGGCTCGGCCTCCTCGGAACTGTCCAATCTGTTCGACAGCGGTACGCGGGTGTGGAGCTTCATGCCCAAGCTCAACCTGCCGATCTTCCAGGGCGGCAAGCTGCGCGCCAATCTGGGCGTGGCTACCGCCGACCGTGACATTGCGTTGGCCCAGTATGAAAAGGCGATCCAGTCCGGCTTCCGCGAGGCCGCCGACGCACTGGTGCTCAACGACAGCCTGGATGCGCAGCTGGCCTCGCAGCAGGCGCTGGTGGCCGCCGCCGAGCAGGCACAGACGTTGTCGCAGGCCCGCTACGATGCCGGCCTGGACAGCTTCCTGACCCTGCTCGATGCACGTCGCACCGCGTACACCGCGCGCAAGTCGCTGGTCAGCACGCAGCTGGCGCAGCAGTCGAACCAAGTGGCGCTGTACAAGGTGTTGGGCGGCGGTTGGCACGAGCGCGGGTGATCGGCGCCGCAGAGGCGAGGTGTCGCCGTTCGCATGACGGGCGTCGGAGGCAGGTGCCGCGCGGTGCGCGGTTGCCGAGCATGGCTCGGCACTACCGGGGCGACGCGGCGGT
>NZ_DAMAGC010000045.1:7501-29132 GCF_031995405.1 Stenotrophomonas sp.
CGCGCGGTGCGCGGTTGCCGAGCATGGCTCGGCACTACCGGGGCGACGCGGCGGTTGGCCCGGGCGTCCATGTGTCGGTTATTGCATCGTGTGCGTCGGGCCGTGCGCTGGTTGTCGCATCCCTGTGCGTCAGGCCGTGCGTTGGTTGTCGCATCCGGTAGAGCCGAGCCATGCTCGGCTGCTCTGCGTCGCAGACGCGAGGTATCGCCGTTCGCATGACGGGCGTCGGAGGCAGGTGACGCGCGGTGCGCGGTTGCCGAGCATGGCTCGGCACCACCGGGGCGACGCGGCGGTTGGCCCGGGCGTCCATGTGTCGGTTATTGCATCGTGTGCGTCGGGCCGTGCGTTGGTTGTTGCATCCGGTAGAGCCGAGCCATGCTCGGCTGCACTTCGTTCCGGCGTCATGGACACCGGCGATCAGCGGTCGTCGGGGCGTCCGTCGCCGTGGCAGCGGCGCGCACGCTCCAGCGCATCGCCGGCCTCGCGGGCCATGCGCTCGTATTCGCTGCGGATTTCCTCGAGCCGTCGCTCGTCCAGTTCTTCCAGGTCGAGCAGCTCGTTGTTGGCCTCGGCAGTGGCACGGATCAACTCGTCCAGCTTGATCTGGACGGCCGCGGCATCTGCGTTCTGGCTGTGCTGGATCAAGAACACCATCAGGAAGGTGATGATGGTGGTGCCGGTGTTGATCACCAGCTGCCAGGTGTCGTTGAACTTGAAGATCGGGCCGCTGAGCGCCCACAGCACCACGATGGTGACGGCGGCCAGGAAGGTCCACGGCGTGCCGGCGGCATAGGACGCCTTCTTGGCGACCAGGTTGAACACGTTGCGCAGTTTCATGCGGTACTACGGGTAGCGAAGGTGCCCCATGATTGGCGGGGCGCCGTGTACATCCCGTGCAGTGGCGGCACGCCGCGGCGGCGGTGCCACCGCGCAGGGATCAGGCGCGTGCGGCGCCCAGGCGCGGGCGCGACGCGACGTCGTGGCGGCTGGCCAGGTACACATGTTCCCAGCACTGCTCGACGAAGACGCGGGCCTGTTCTTCGCTCAGGCGCGGCATGATCTGCAGCGCGTAATGGGTCTGGAACATCTCGTCGCGCTGCTCGTCGGTGGCGCGCGGCTGGGTGATCAGCGAATCGCAGGCGAACTTGATCCACGGTACGTAATGGCCGAACGAGCCCGTGCCGAGGTTGCCGTCGGCGTGGCGCTGGCGCCAGTAAGCAACTTCGGCGTCGACGTCGATCACGGCGGGGATGGAAATCTGGGCGGAAGACATGGTTGTTTCGATATGCAAGAAGGGAGTTCAGCAAGAGTGCGTAAAGCGCAGTGCATGTGACGTTATGAAGGCGTGGAGCCTGCGTGGCGGTCGACAGTGAGCAGGTCGGGCCGACGTTCGGCCAGCAGTTGCGCCTGGTCCACCACGCCCAGTCGCTCGGCCAGCGTGGCCAGCTGGTTGCAGACATCGATGCGATGCTGCGGGTGGCTGCGCGTCAGCTGGTCCTGGATGGCCTGGTAGGCGCTCCAGAACGGGGCAGAATTCTGATGGGTGGCGTAGTGCACCTGCAGCTGCTCCCAGGCATCGGACAGCGCGGGATCGATGGCAGCGGTGCGGCGTATTCGGGCGTTCATGACGTCTCCTCGACGCTGTTGCCCCCTGTGCACCCACCATAGGCCGTCCCTACGCCGGGTTTGTTAGCGCAGCGTAAGTGCCGGGTGCTGCGGGTGTGGCCATTCTGGCCTCGGACGTACACAAGACGCTTCTGGCACAACGTGTCTGCCTGGCTGTCGGGAACTGAAGCGTTCAGAACGCGCGCGCCGCACCCCGGCGGCACAGCGCGCCGCAGGGGCGTCCCGAGCGGCAACGCGCGCGTCCCCGGCTTATTCGCCGATGTCTTCGTTCCATACCTCGGGGTGTGCCGAGATGAAGCCGCCGAGCAGGTCGATGCAGGCCTGGCTCTGCATGTCGATCACCTTGACTCCGTTCTCGCGCAGCCACTCGATGCCGCCCTGGAAGGTAACCGATTCGCCCACCACCACCGTGCCGATGTTGAACTGGCGCACCAGCCCGCTGCAGTACCAGCACGGGGCCAGGGTGGTCACCATGATGGTGTCCTGGTAGCGGCGCTGGCGGCCGGCCTTGCGGAATGCGTCGGTCTCCCCGTGCACCGACGGGTCGCCTTCCTGCACGCGGCGGTTGTGGCCGCAGCCGAGCAGGCGCCCGTCGTTGTGGTACAGGGCCGCGCCGATCGGGATGCCGCCCTCGGCCAGGCCCTGGCGGGCTTCGGCGATGGCGGTTTCAAGCAGGGCAGCGTAGTCGGGGGTGGTGATCATGGGCATTCCATACGTATCTGGACCGCCATGATAGTGGCCTGCCACCGCTGCGGCACCGGGTCGCGGCCCCCGGGTGCCGCCGGGCTGCCAGCGGTGCGATAATCCACCCATGAGCGAATCCCCCTACAAGACTGGCACCACCCATTTCGGCTTCCGCGACGTCGCTGCAAAGGACAAGCAGAAGCTGGTGGGCGAAGTGTTCACCTCGGTCGCGCGCAGCTACGACCTGATGAACGATCTGATGAGCCTGGGTATCCACCGGGCGTGGAAGCGCTACTACGTGGCCACCGCGCAGGTGAAGCCGGGCGACCGCGTGCTCGACCTGGCCGGCGGCACCGGCGACATCGCCGCGCTCATCAAGGAGCGCGTGGGTGACGACGGCGAAGTGGTGCTGGGCGATATCAACGCCGGCATGCTCTCGGTCGGCCGCGACCGGCTGATGAACCGCGGCCTGGTGAAGGGCCTGGAGTACGTCCAGTGCAACGCCGAGGCGCTGCCGTTCCCGGATGCCAGCTTCGATCTGGTCACCATCGCCTTCGGTCTGCGCAACGTGACCGACAAGGATGCCGGCCTGCGCGAGATGTACCGCGTGCTCAAGGTGGGCGGCCAGGCGCGCGTGCTGGAGTTCTCCGAAGTGACCGCGGACTGGTTCAAGCCGATCTACGACTTCCACTCGTTCAAGATCCTGCCCAAGCTGGGCCAGCTGTTCGCCCGTGACGGCGACAGCTACCAGTACCTGGCCGAGAGCATCCGCAAGCATCCGCCGCAGGAGCAGCTCAAGACCATGATGGGCGAGGCGGGCTTCGCGCGCTGCCATTACAAGAACCTGACCGGCGGCATCGTGTCGATCCACTCCGGCTACAAGGTTTGAGACCCAGTTCCGGTTCCGGCTGAGCACGCTCGGCCACACTGCGGGCAGGCTGTCAGAGAGGGCCTGCCATGCGTCTGTACCGCGGCCTGGCCCGCGTCTTCCCACGCTCGTTCAGCGCCAAGCTGATGAGCGTGGTGTTCGTCGGCCTGCATGTGCCGCTGCTGGTGCTGCTGCTGTGGATGGCCTTCACCGGCCACTACCGGCGCGACACGATGTGGACGGTGGTCGGCGTGGTGCTGGCCGCCACCCTGGTCGGCACGGCGATGGCGATGATGGCGCTGTACCGCCTGATGGCGCCGCTGCGCCAGGCCGCCGACGCGCTGGAGGCCTACTACGACGAGCAGCGGCTGCCGCACCTGCCCGACCTGGGCCATGACGAGATCGGCCGGCTGCTGCGCAGCATCAACCGCAACCTGCATGGCGTCGACGCCGGCCTGCGCGACCTGCGCCGCAGCGTGCTGCTGGATCCGCTGACCCAGGCGCTCAACCGCCGTGGCTGCGAGCAGGCGCTGGCCGAGTCGGCGCGGCAGGCGCAGTCACGCCGGCAGCCACTGAGCCTGTTCGTGGTGGATCTGGACAACCTCAAGCCGATCAACGATGCCCACGGCCATCTGGTCGGCGACCAGGTGCTGGTGCGGCTGGTGGAATCGGCGCGGCAGTGGTTGCAGCCCGGCGACTGGATCGGGCGCTGGGGCGGCGATGAGTTCGTGCTAGCCGTGCACGCCGGCCACGAGGTGGCCTGCGAACGCCTGCGGCGCTGGCTGCAGACGATGGAGGGCAGCGTTGGCGAGGAGATTCCGCTCAAGGCCAGCGCGGGCGGGGCCGGCTACCGTCCCGGCGAAGACCTGCGCGAACTGTACCGGCGCGCCGACGCGGCGATGTACCGGGCCAAGTACGCCGGCGGCGCCCGTCTGTGCTGCGATGGCGACTGAATACGCAACGCGCGGCGGCCGCGCTGCCGGGTGGCGCTGACAGGGGTAAACTGGTCGTTTCACCCTGATCGGTCCCGATGTCCATGCGATCTCCGTTCCTGTTGATTCCCCTGGCCGTGGCGCTGGCCGCCGGCTGTTCCAAAGAACCTGCGGCCCCCACCGCCGCGCCCACTGCCACCGCCCCGGCGAGCACTGCCATGAAAGCCGACAGCCGCAGCCATGACGAAAGTTCCTACGCCGAGCCGGACAAGGTCGTGGTCAAGGACCTGGCGCTGGACCTGAAGCTGGACTTCGACAGCAAGCAGATCGGCGGCACCGCCACCTACACCCTGGAGTGGAAGGACAAGGCGGCCAGGCAGCTGGTGCTGGACACCCGCGAACTCACCGTGGAGAAGGTCGAGGCGATCGCCGCCGACGGCAAGACCGCGCCGCTGCCCTTCGTGCTGGCCCCGGCCGACAAGGTCTTCGGCAGCAAGCTGAGCATCGAGACCCCGGACCAGCCGGCCAAGGTCGTGATCACGTATCACACCGCGCCGACCGCCTCGGGCCTGCAGTGGCTGGAGCCGTCCATGACCGAGGGCAAGAAGCTGCCCTTCATGTTCAGCCAGTCCCAGGCCATCCACGCCCGTTCGTGGGTGCCGCTGCAGGACACCCCGAGCGTGCGTTTCACCTACAGCGCGCACGTGGTCTCGCGCCCGGACGTGATGGTGCTGATGAGCGCCGACAACGATCCCAAGGCCGCGCGTGATGGTGATTACACCTTCAAGATGCCGCAGCCGATCCCGTCCTACCTGCTGGCCATCGCCGCCGGCGACCTGGTGTTCGAACCGATCTCCGGCCGTTCCGGGGTGTGGGCCGAACCGACCATGGTCGGCAAGGCCGCCAAGGAATTCGAAGACACCGAGAAGATGATCGGTGCCGCCGAGAAGCTCTACGGCGAATACCGCTGGGGCCGCTACGACATGCTGGTGCTGCCGCCGTCGTTCCCGTTCGGCGGCATGGAAAACCCGCGCCTGACCTTCGCCACCCCGACCGTGATCGTCGGCGACAAGTCGCTGGTCTCGCTGGTCGCCCACGAACTGGCGCACAGCTGGTCGGGCAACCTGGTGACCAACGCCAGCTGGAAGGACATCTGGCTCAACGAAGGCTTCACCACCTACGTGCAGGGCCGCATCACCGAGGCGCTGTACGGCCAGGAGATGGCCGAGATGGAGCGCGAGATCGACCAGAACGATCTGCTCGCCGAAGTGAAGGACATGAGCCCGGCCGACCAGGCCCTGGCGCTGCCGCCGCTGACCGAGCGAGATCCGGACGATGCGCTGAGCCAGGTCGCCTACGTCAAGGGCGCATGGTTCCTGCAGTTCCTGGAGCAGCGTTTCGGCCGTGCAACGTTCGATCCGTTCCTGCGTGGCTGGTTCGATGACCATGCCTTCCAGAGCGCAAACACCGACCAGTTCGTGGTGTACCTGAAGAAGAACCTGCTCGACAAGAAGCCGGGAGCGGTCACCGACGCCGAGTTGAAGGCGTGGCTGGACGAGCCGGGCATTCCGGCATTCGCCACCAAGGCCCGCTCGCGCAACTTCTCCATCGTCGATACCGCGCGTATTGCCTGGCAGGGCAGTGGCACGTTGCCCAGCCCGCAGATCACCGGCGAGTGGGTCACCCAGGAATGGGTGCACTTCATCGACGGCCTGGGCAAGACCCTGCCGGTGGAAAAGCTGGCGGCGCTGGACAAGGCCTACCACTTCACCGGGACCGCCAATGGCGAAATCGCGATGCGCTGGTATCCGCTGGCGATCCGCAGCGGGTACACCGAGGCGAACGAACCGGCGGCCGCCTTCATCGAACGCGTCGGTCGCCGCAAGCTGATCCTGCCGATCTACGCCGAACTGGTGAAGACGCCCGAAGGCCTGGCGTTCGCCAAGGCAGCCTTCGAGAAGGCCAAGCCGGGTTACCACCCGATCACCACCGCCTCGGTGCAGGACATGCTGGACAAGGCAAGCGCCAAATAATGCCCGTCGCTGGCCGGCACGCCCGGTCAGTGGCTACGGTGCGAGGCAATGCCTGAAAACGGCGGGGAAACCCGCCGTTTTTTTGTGTCCGTGCGGTGCCGCTGCCGAGCATGGCTCGGCACTACCGGGCCGGCACCGTGCGAGAGGCGCGATGCCGGTCGGGCATGCGCCGCGCACCGGTAGCGCCGGGCCATGCCCGGCTGCGCGCCAGGACACCATGCAATCGGGTAGAGCCGGGCCATGCCCGGCTACGCGCCAGGACACCACGCAATCGGGTAGAGCCGGGCCATGCCCGGCTGCGCGCCAGGACACCATGCAATTCGGTAGAGCCGGGCCATGCCCGGCTGCGCGCCAGGACACCATGCAATCGGGTAGAGCCGGGCCATGCCCGGCTGCACGCCAGGACACCATGCAATTCGGTAGAGCCGGGCCATGCCCGGCTGCTCTTCGCCGCCTCAGGCGATACAGTAGTTGGGTGACGCCATCGGGCGCCTTGCCAATCACGGAGCACGCAATGAAACGACTGATCCTGGCCGCCGCCTGTGCCTTCGCGCTGGCCGCCTGCAGCAATCCGGAGGAAGAGCGCAAGGCGCAGGAAGCCGCAGCCGCTGCCGCCAAGGCGCAGCAGGAAGCCAAGGCCGAAGGCGTGGCCAAGCAATACGACATGGCCGTGGCCGCGCAGGATTGGGAGCGCGCGCGCATCCACGGTGGCGCGCTGCTGGACCAGTACAAGGACACCGACGCGGCCGCGCGCATCGAGCCGGGCTTTGCCGAGGTCCAGGCCAAGGGCGACGCCGCCCGCGACCTGCGCCGCATGCAGGGGCTGTGGCAGTACAACCAGATCCCTGTCGGCACCAAGGGAACCCAGTTCTCGGCGCAGATCTTCAGCAAGGCGCGCGTGGACGTGGACGGCAGCGGCCCCAAGCCGGTGCAGCTGGTGTTCCGCGATCATCCGGAGTGGAAGCGCCACGCCTACCTGGTGCTGCAGGCCGGTGATTTCCGCTGCCCGCAGTGCAAGGTGCAGGTCAGCGTGGACGGCGGCAAGCCGATCGCGATGGCCGCGTGGCGGCCGAAGACCGACGAGGCCATCGCGATGTTCATCACCGACCAGAAGGCGCTGTGGAAGCTTGCGCGCAAGGCCAATGTGATCAGCATCGAATTCCCGGTCAAGGCCGGCGGCACACGTACCGCGGAGTTCGAGACCGGTGGCGTGGACACCAACCGCATGCCGAAGTGGTGGGAATGACCGGCGCAGCACTGACGCCGGCAGCGCTGCCGCTGTCGGCGATGCGTCACTGGGTGTTCGACATGGACGGCACGCTGACCGTGGCGGTGCACGATTTCCAACAGATCAAGCGCGCACTGGCGATTCCGCTCGAGGAGGACATCCTCGCCCATCTGGCCGCGCTGCCGACCGAGCAAGCCGACGCCAAGCACGCCTGGCTGCTTGCCCATGAGCGCGACCTGGCCGAGGGCGCACGCGCGGCACCCGGCGCGGTGGCCCTGGTCCGCGCGCTGCACGCCGCCGGCTGCCGGCTGGGCATCCTCACCCGCAACGCGCGCGAACTGGCCCAGGTGACCCTGCAGGCGATCGGGCTCGCTGACGTGTTTGACGAGGCTGACATCGTCGGCCGCGACGAGGCCACGCCGAAACCGTCACCGGCCGGGCTGCAGTACTTCGTGCAGCGCTGGCAGATCGACCCGCAGCAGGTGGTCATGGTCGGCGACCACCGTTTCGACCTGGAATGTGGCCGGGCCGCCGGCACCCGCACGTTGCTCGTCAACGCCCCGCACAACTCGTGGCCGGGCCTGGCGTGCTGGCATCGCGCCGATTGCGGCGACGTGCTGGCGGAGTGGCAAGGGAAGGGCTCCTCGGCCTGATCCCTGCCCTCGGCGGGGCAGGCGCCACGCCGGGTCAGCGACGCCGGCAGGGTCGGAGTGCAATCGAGCACCGTCATCCGCGATCGACGCGACGGACGCTGCGATCTCCAACGCCGGTAGGGTCGGATCCGGGTCGACGGCCCTCATCACCGATCGGCGCGACGGATGCAGCGATCTTCGCCGCGGTAACGGCAGAAGCCGCGTCGATCCAGGGTCATGCGTTCCCGCCGTGGCCAGCAGGGGCGGCGGTCGATCGGGATCCGACCCTGCCGCCGGGGACGGCGAACGATTCACGGCGCCGCAGCGACGGACCTGCGGGCAGCCGGGCATGGCCCGGCTCTGCCCTCGACACGTCCCGACCGCCTGGTGAAGCGCCCCCCTTGATGTTCAAGAGGGCGCGCCAACGGCGCGGCGATGAGGTGGCATGGCCCAGCGGCCCGCGATTCACCAGGGCGAATCGTGGGCAGCGTTTTATCGCACCGCGATCAAACGTTGAGGGCGTAACCGAATTGCTGCTTGAACTGCTCGTTGAACTCGTCAAAGGTGAAGCGCTGGTTCTGGGTGCCGGGGTGCTCGACCTTCAGCGCGCCCATCAGGTTGCCCATGCGGCCGATGGTCAGCCAGTCGTAGCCCTTCTCGATGCCGTAGATCAGGCCGGCGCGGAAGGCGTCGCCACAGCCGGTCGGATCGACCACGCGGCGCTCGTGCGCCGGCGGGATGTCGTAGGTCTTTTCCGGGGTGTGGATCACTGCGCCCTTCGGCCCACGGGTGGTGATGTAGGCCTTGACCCGGCTCACGATCGCCTTTTCGTCCCAACCGGTGCGCTCCTGCAGCAGGTTGGACTCGTAGTCGTTGACCACCACGTAGTCGGCCTGCTCGATGAAGGTGCGCAGCTCCGGGCCGTTGAACAGTGGCATGGCCTGGCCCGGGTCGAAGATGAACGGAATGCCGGCGGCGAAGAACTCCTCGGAATTCTGGATCATGCCCTCGCGCCCGTCCGGACCGACCAGGCCCAGGGTCACGCCCGGCACGTCCTTCACGTGGTTCTCGTAGGACCGCATCATCGCGCCCGGGTGGAAGGCGGTGATCTGGTTGTTGTCGTGGTCGGTGGTGATGAACGCCTGCGGGGTGAACAGCTCGTCGATCACCTTGACCCGGGCCAGGTCGATGCCCAGGCCCTGGAAGTACTCCCGGTAGGGGCCGAAGTCCGAGCCCACCGTGCCCATCGGGATCGGATCGCCGCCCAGCAGGTGCAGGTTGTAGGCGATGTTGCCTGCGCAACCCCCGAATTCACGACGCATGCGCGGCACCAGGAACGACACGTTCAGGATGTGCACCTTGTCCGGCAGGATGTGATTCTTGAACTGGTCCGGGAACACCATGATGGTGTCGAAGGCAAGAGAACCACAGATCAAAGCGGACATCGATTAAGGCCTATGCGGAAAGGAGTTTGAGGCCCGCCAGGCGGGCAACGAAACGGCGCCCTGCGGCGCCCTGCGGCGCAAAGGTTAACGGGTGAGGCGGCTTTGGGCCAGAACCGGGGCTGTCCAGTGTCGGAAATTTTCGGCTGAATGGCCGTGAAGGCTGGCTTTGCACCAGATTTGTCCTTGCTCGCGCACAGGGGGATTGCTAGGCTTGTCGGCCTCGAATTCTGCCCATTTTTTCGCCATCCCGCGTTGGGCGCGACACCCCTCAGGATCAACACCCAGATGTTCAAGAAACTGCGCGGCATGTTCTCCAATGACCTGTCCATCGACCTGGGCACGG
This sequence comes from Stenotrophomonas sp., assembly GCF_031995405.1. Classification (GTDB taxonomy): domain Bacteria; phylum Pseudomonadota; class Gammaproteobacteria; order Xanthomonadales; family Xanthomonadaceae; genus Stenotrophomonas. The sequence goes on from NZ_DAMAGC010000045.1 coordinate 17,293, forward strand.
CCAACACCCTCATCTATGTGCGTGGGCAGGGGATCGTGCTGAATGAGCCGTCCGTGGTCGCCGTGCGCCAGGACCGTGCCATTGGCGGCACCCGTTCCGTGGCTGCCGTGGGCGCCGAAGCCAAGCAGATGCTGGGCCGTACCCCGGGCCACATCACCACCATCCGCCCGATGAAGGATGGCGTCATCGCCGACTTCACCTACACCGAGGCGATGCTCAAGCACTTCATCAAGAAGGTGCACAAGTCGCGCTTCCTGCGCCCGAGCCCGCGCGTGCTGGTCTGCGTGCCGGCCGGCTCGACCCAGGTCGAGCGCCGCGCCATCAAGGAATCGGCCGAGGAGGCCGGTGCGCGTGACGTGTTCCTGATCGAAGAGCCGATGGCCGCCGCGATCGGCGCCGGCATGCCGGTGACCGAGGCGCGCGGTTCGATGGTCATCGACATCGGCGGCGGCACCACCGAAGTGGCGGTGATCTCGCTCAACGGCATCGTCTATTCGGCCTCGGTGCGCATCGGCGGCGACCGCTTCGACGAGTCGATCACCAACTACGTGCGCCGCAACCACGGCATGCTCATCGGTGAAGCCACCGCCGAGCGGATCAAGGTCGAGCTGGGCTGCGCCTACCCGCAGGCGGAAGTGATCGAGATGGAAATCTCCGGCCGCAACCTCGCCGAGGGCGTGCCGAAGATGATCAAGATCAACTCCAACGAGGTGCTGGAAGCCCTGCACGAGCCGCTGTCGGGCATCGTCAGCGCGGTCAAGCTGGCGCTGGAACAGACCCCGCCGGAACTGTGCGCCGACGTCGCCGAGCGCGGCATCGTGCTCACCGGGGGTGGCGCGCTGCTGCGTGACCTGGACCGCCTGATCTCCGAAGAGACCGGCCTGCACGTGCAGGTGGCCGACGATCCGCTGACCTGCGTGGCCCGCGGTGGCGGTCGTGCGCTGGAGCTGGTGGACATGCACGGCAACGAGTTCTTTGCGCCGGAGTAAGCGGCACCCGTCTTGCTCCATGGACGCGCCCCTGCGGCGTGATGCCCGCTGCGTGCCTGCCACGCCGGGCATCGCAGCGCCGGGGCGTTGTCGCATCCCCTTCCTGTTGTCCTCCAGTCGAAGCCAGTCGTGCCGCCCTACGCCGGTCCCCCCGTAGCCTCCCGTCAGGGCGATGCCGCCAGTCCACTGCGGCTGCTCGCCTACCTGGCCCTGGCCATCACCCTGATCGTGCTCGACGACCAGGCCGGCTGGCTGTCGCGTCTGCGCAGCCAGGCCAACGTGCTGGTGCAGCCGGTGTGGGCGCTGGCCGGCCTGCCGGGCCGCCTGGGCACCCAGGTCAAGGACAACGCGGCCAGCCATGGCCAGCTGGTCGATGAGAACCGCGAGCTGCGCAACAAGCTGCTGATCGCCAACGCGCGCCTGACCCGCCTGCAGACCGCCGCGCTGGACAACGCGCAGCTGCGCGAACTGCTCAACGTGGCCGAGCGCAGCGGCCTGGACGTGCAGCTGGCCCCGATCCTGGATATCGACCTGGATCCGGTGCGGCAACGCCTGGTGCTGGCCGCCGGCAGCCGTGACGGCGTGCACCTGGGCCAGGCGGTGATCGATGCCGGTGGCCTGATGGGCCAGGTGATCGCCACCACCGGCAGCAATGCCACGGTGCTGCTGCTGACCGACCCGGACCACGCGGTGCCGGTGACCGTGGCGCGCAATGGCGTGCGGCTGATCGTGTACGGGCGCGGGGACACCCTGGAACTGCGCGACATTCCGCTCAGCGCGGGCGTGGAAGTGGGCGATGAGATCGTCACCTCCGGCCTGGGCGGGCGCTTCCCGGCCGGCTTCCCGGTCGGCAAGATCACCGCGCTGCGGCCCGATGACACCCACGCGTTCCTGGTGGGCGAGTTGAAGCCGGCCGCGCAGCTGGATCGCGGCCGCGACGTGTTGCTGCTGCGCCCCGGTGCGGCGATCCGGATTCCGCCGAACCTGCGACTTCAAGGCGAAGCCGGTGGCCCCGCCACCGCGCCGCTGCAGCAGGCGCCGACCGACGGCGCCGCGCCGCCCGCCGCAGCAACGGCGGGTACGACCGCGCCTGCCGCCTCGCTGGCCGCCCCGGGCGCGTCCGCGGCCAGCCCAGCGGCCGGCGCAGCTACTACCGCAGCCACCACCGCGCCAGCGTCCACGCCGGCCAGGCCGCGCCGTTCGGCGACGCCGACACCGGCCGCCGCTGCCCCTGAATCCACGGTGGCACCGAGCCAGGCTCGGCAGCCCGACGCCGTGGAGAACCGCGAATGAGCCGCCTGCGCGACAAACCGTGGGTGCTCCCGGTCAGCGTGGTGCTGGCGCTGCTGCTGGGCCTGCTGCCGCTGCCGGCGCTGCTGCAGCCGCTGCGCCCGTACTGGCTGGCACTGGTGCTGGCCTACTGGGTGATCGAAGCGCCGGACCGGGTCGGGCTGGGCATCGCGTTTGCCAGCGGCGTGGTTGCCGACCTGCTGTATGGCGGGGTGCTCGGCGAGCAGTCGCTGCGGCTGGTGATGCTGACCTTCATCCTGCAGCGCTTCCGCGCGCGCATCCGCTTCTTCCCGATGTCCCAGCAGATGCTGGCCATCGGCGGGTTGCTGTTCAACGACCGCATCGTCAGTTCGGTGGTGCATATCGTGGTCGGCGAACCGACCCTGCCGTGGTCGTACTGGTGGGCACCGCTGCTCGGCATGGGCCTGTGGCCGCTGCTGTTCGTGCTGCTCGATGCGGTGCGCTTCGGGCGTCGCGGTCGCTGACATGTACGCGCGCCGCCAGGCCAAGAACCCCCACGCCGAAGCCGAGCAGTTCCGGCGCCGCGCCGCGCTGGGCTTCCTCGGCGTGCTGGTCTGCCTGCTCGGGCTGGGCGGCTGGTACTTCAAGCTGCAGGTGCTCGACCACGACGTCTATGCCACCCGCTCGGAAGCCAACCGCATCAAGCCGCGGCCGGTGGTGCCCGGGCGCGGGATGATCTACGACCGCAACGGGCGCCTGCTGGCCGAGAACGTGCCAGCGTTCCGGCTGGACATCACCCCGGACAAGGTCAAGGACATGGACGCCACCCTGGCCGGGCTGGCGAAGATCCTCGATCTCAGCCCGGAGGATATCGAGACCTTCAACAAGTCACGCAAGGCGCGCCGCAAGTTCCTGCCGGTCACGCTCAAACTGCGGGTCACCGATGAGGAAATGGCGCGCTTCGCGGTCGACCGCTGGCGCTATCCCGGCGTGGAGCTGGAGCCGTACCTGACCCGCCGTTACCCCTATGGCGACCTGTTCGCGCACATCATCGGCTACGTCGGCCGGGTCGATGACAAGGACCTGGAGATTCTCGGGGAGGGCAACGCGGCGCTGACCCACATCGGCAAGTCCGGGCTGGAGCGTTATTACGAGCAGGAACTGCGCGGCAAGGTCGGCTACGAGCAGGTCGAGACCAACGTGCAGGGCCGCGCGATCCGCACCATCGGCCGGGTCGCCGCGCAGTCCGGTGCCGACCTGCGGCTGTCCATCGATGCCGATCTGCAGCGCGCGATGGTGGCCGCCTTCGGCGATTTCGAAGGCGCGGCGGTGGCGATGGACCCGCGCACCGGCGAGGTGCTGGCCATGGTCAGCCTGCCCTCGTATGACCCGAACCTGTTCGTCAACGGCATCTCGCACGCCGATTTCCAGGCGCTCAACAGCAACCCCTCGCGCCCGCAGTTCAACCGGCTGGTGCTGGGCGGGGTTGCGCCCGGCTCGACCATCAAGCCGTTGATCGGCCTGGCCGGTCTGGACAGCGGCACCCGCAAGCCCGAAGACAAGATCCTGTCCACCGGCATGTTCTACCTGCCGGGCACCTCGCGCGGCTGGGGCGACGCCAACCGTGGCGGCCACGGCTGGACCGACCTGCGCAAGTCGATCACCCAGTCGGTCAACACGTACTACTACAAGCTGGCGCTGGACATGGGCATCGAGCGCTTCGACCACTACATGGGCTATTACGGCTTCGGCGAGCCGACCGGGATCGACCTGACCGGCGAGATCGGCGGCATCCTGCCCTCGCCGCAGCACAAGTACAAAACGCGTAAGGAGCGCTGGTACCCCGGCGACACGGTCAACGTCAGCATCGGCCAGGGCGACTGGAAGGTCACCCCGCTGCAGCTGGTGCACGGCATCGCCGGAATCGGCAACGGCCAACTGCGTACCCCGCACCTGGTGATGCAGCAGCGTGCCGGTTTTGATGCCGACTGGACCCCCGTGCCGGCGGGCGAGACCAAGCCGGTGAGCCCCAGCCCCGGCAATCTGCAGGCGGTGCGCGAAGGCATGATGGGTACCATGCGCCCGGGCGGCAGCGGCGCGCGCGCCGCGGCCGGTGCGCCGTACACGATTGCCGGCAAGACCGGCACCGCGCAGGTGATCAGCCGTCGCGGTACGGCGGCGGTGAATCCCAAGAGCCTGCCGATGCACCTGCGCCACCGCTCGTTGTTCGTCGGTTTCGCGCCGGCCGAGAACCCGGTGATCGCCGTGGCGATCGCGGTAGAGGGCGGCGGTTACGGCGGCTCGGCGGCGGCACCGATCGCGCGCAAGCTGTTCGATGCGTGGCTGCTGGGCAAGATGCCTGACGGGCTGGAAACGCTGGACAGCGAGCGCGGCACCACCGCGATCGGCATCACCGGCTTCGACAGCGGCGACAGCAACGCGCGTGCCGCCGGCGATGCCGCGGCGGCGCTGCTGGAATCGTTGCCGGTCGTGGTGGGTTTGCCCAGCGCGCCGGTTCCCGCGCCGGCGCCGTCTGCGCCCGGCGCTCCGGTGCCGGCTGCCGCACCGCCGCCGACGGCCCCGGAGCGTGTGCGATGAAGGTATTCCTGCGCTGGGCGACCGACATGGTCGTGCGTTTCAGCAGCACGCTGGACTGGGTGCTGTGCCTGGCCCTGGGCGCGCTGATGGTGATCGGGCTGGCGGTGCTCAAGAGTGCTGGCGGCGATGGCCTGGTGTTCGCCCAGGGCGCGCGCTTCGTGGTCGGGCTGGGCGCCATGTGGGCGATCTCGCGGGTGTCGATCCTGCGCATCCGCTCGGCCACCCCGTTGATCTATGCGATCTCGATGATCCCGCTGCTGGCGGTGTTCGTGCTTGGCACGGGCAAGTACGGCCGGCAATGGCTGGATCTGAAGTTGTTCTACCTGCAGCCGGCCGAGCTGCTCAAGGTCAGCCTGCCGATGATGGTGGCCTGGTACCTGCACCGCATGCCGCTGCCGCCGCGGTTTTCCACGGTGATGGTCAGCGCGGTGATCATCGGCGTACCGACCGGGCTGGTGATGCTGCAGCCGGACTTCGGTACCGGCGTGCTGATCGCGGCCAGCGGTGCGTTCGTGCTGCTGCTGGCCGGTCTGCCATGGTGGTGGGTGGGCGTGGCGGTCGGCGGGGTGGCGGCGGCTGCGCCGGTGGCGTGGTTCTGGCTGCTGCGGCCCTACCAGAAGGACCGCATCATGATGTTCCTGGATCCGGAGATGGATGCGCTGGGCGCAGGCTGGAACATCATCCAGTCCAAGATCGCGATCGGGTCGGGCGGGTTCGATGGCAAGGGCTGGGGGCAGGGCTCGCAGTCGCACCTGAATTTCATTCCCGAGCAGACCACCGACTTTGCGTTCTCGGTGCTCAGCGAGGAGTTCGGCTGGATCGGGGTGGCGACGGTGCTGGCGCTCTACCTGGTGGTGATCGGGCGCTGCCTGTGGATCGCCTCGCAGTCGCGCGATTCGTACTCGCGGTTGTTGGCCGGCGCCACGGGCCTGGCGTTCTTTGTGTACGTGCTGGTCAACGGCGGGATGATTTCCGGGTTGTTGCCGGTGGTGGGCGTGCCGATGCCGCTGATCAGCTATGGCGGCACGTCGGCGGTATCGTTGCTGGCCGGCTTTGGTCTGGTGATGGCCGCGCGCAAGCACCAGCCCGTGCACGGCGGCTACGGCTGACGCACGCGTAGCGCCGCGCCATGCGTGGCTGCGCTTCGCGCTGACCGGCCGTGCTCGGCGATCAGTCGGGATCGGCTCAGGTCCGCACGGCGGGTGCATGTTACGGTCCCCGGCTCTCGCCGACCCGCCCGGGTCTGCTGCTGTCCACCGTGTCGCTGTCTGCCGTGCGTCGCGAAATCCCAGGAGTCGCCCGCATGGTCGGACACCTGCAGCGCGTACGCGCCGCCTTTCATTTCTTCCTGCGCACGCTGGACCTGCCCTTGCTGGTGGCATTGTGCATGTTGATGCTGGCCAGCCTGGCGGTGCTGCACAGCGTGGAGGGCCCGGTGCAGGCGCAGGCGATGCGCTATGCCGCGGGGCTGGCGGCGATGTGGGGCCTGTCGCGGCTGCCGGTGGTCCAGCTGCGGGTGTGGTCGCCGTGGATCTATGCGGTGTCACTGCTGCCGTTGGTGGCGGTCTACGTGGTGGGGACCGGCAAGTACGGGCAGCGCTGGTTGAACCTGGGGGTGTTCTATCTGCAGCCCTCGGAGCTGCTCAAGCTGAGCCTGCCGATGATGATGGCCTGGTACCTGCAACGGCAGGTGCTGCCGCCGCGGCCGACCGTGGTGCTGACCGCCGCGCTGCTGATTGGCGGACCGGCGGTGCTGATCCTGATGCAGCCCAACCTGGGGACGGCCACGCTGGTCACCGCCAGCGGGATGTTCGCGCTGTTGCTGGCGGGCCTGCAGTGGCGGTGGGTGGCGTTGGCGCTGGGCGGTCTGGCGGTGGCTGCGCCGCTGGCGTGGTTCGGGCTCCTGCGTCAGTACCAGAAGGACAGGGTGCTGACGTTCCTGTATCCGGAGAACGATCCGCTCGGCACCGGCTGGAACATCATCCAGTCGCGCATCGCGATCGGGTCCGGTGGAATGCATGGCAAGGGGTGGGGGCAGGGCACGCAGGCGACCCTGGATTTCCTGCCCGAATACACCACCGATTTCGCTTTTTCAGTGCTGGCCGAGGAATTCGGCTGGGTCGGCGTGCTGCTGGTGCTGGCGCTGTTCCTGTTCGTGATCGCGCGTTGCCTGTGGATCGCGGCTGCGTCGCGTTGCGGGTACTCGCGGTTGCTGGCGGGCACGACCGGGCTGGTGTTCTTTGTCTATGTGCTGGTCAATGGCGGGATGATTTCGGGGCTGTTGCCGGTAGTGGGGGTACCCATGCCGTTGATCAGCTACGGCGGCACGTCGGCGGTGTCGCTGCTGGCCGGGTTCGGGTTGGTGATGGCGGTGCGGGCGCGGCATCCGGTGCATGGGGGCTAGAGCGGCGTGCTCGCGAGCGCCGACGTCCGCGCCGAAGATCGCCATCGGGAAGCGCTCGGATATCCGGCGAATCGGGTTGATCGCGTCAGGTTTCGGCGTGTTGGGTGCATAGGTCGTCAACAAAGTGACGGAAAAGTGAGAAGTGGCGCACAGATATGAAGTGCGTTGATCCTGATCAATGGACTTGTCGTAAACGGACGGCACAATGGCGGCCCGCCAGCAGGGGTATGTCGAGCCAAGCGACGCACCTGGGGAGCTTGGTGGGGAGTAGTTGACCCAACGGGTACAAGGGGTGAGGCGCGCGCTGGGGAGTTGCGCGCCGCGCCGGTATCGACCGGGTCGGTTTGGCCGGTTGCGTCCATGGGGATGGGGACGCAACCGGCAGACCTTAAGGGCTGCCGGTTGCCGAGGCCCTCTCATCGACCGCACGCGATGCGCAGACCATCGGCCACTTTCGCCTGCTGCCGCGCCGCTCGGCGCGCGCGCCTGCGGGAAGCGGGCGTTGCCCGGACACGTCGATGTGCTGGCGTGCTGAATGGGGAGCGTGACGACCGTCAATGTAGACACGGTGTTAACGATTGTCCCTTTCTACGGGCAATTCGTTGTTATTCATGGCCTTAGGGGTTTTAATTCATGCTTGACCTGCTAACCTGCCGCGATGATTCGACGCACTCTGGCCTGCATGCTCACGCTCGGTTTGGTCGCCTGCGCGACCCAACCGCCTTCTCCGTCACCGTCGCCGCAGGCCTCGAGTGCGCCCAACACGCCGTCACCGGGGCAGAAGGGCCCGGCTGAAGCTGCGCCGGAAGCCGCTGCGGCCAGTGCCGCGCCGGTCGATCTGACCCCGGTGCCGTTCGAGGTGGCCCGCGCCAACTTCGTACGCGATACCGCCAAACGTTATGCCATTCCCGCTGCGCAGATCGAGGCCACGCTGGCCCAGGCGCAGGTACGCGATCCGATCATCGCGGCGATGTCGCGGCCGGCCGAGCGGGTCAAGCCGTGGAACGAATACCGTCCGATGTTCATCAGCCAGGCGCGGATCGACGGCGGCAGGAAATTCCTCGCCCAGCACCGCGACGAGTTGATGCGCGTGCAGCAGCGCACCGGCGTGCCGGCCGAGGTGATCGTGGCGATCATCGGGGTGGAAACCAGCTATGGCGGCAACACCGGCAGCTACCGGGTGCTCGATGCGCTGTACACGCTGGCGTTCAAGTACCCGCGCAGTGGCGACCCGGCCAAGCTCGAGCGCGAAGTGCGCCGTGAGCTGTACTTCCGCGACGAACTGGCGCGCCTGTTCGCGCTGACCCGCGACGAGAAGCTGGACATCACCGCGATCAAGGGCAGCTACGCCGGTGCGATGGGCATGGGTCAGTTCATGCCGTCCAGCTATCTGGACTTCGCGGTGGACGGCAACGGCGATGGCCGCCGCGACCTGTTCAACAGCTACGACGACGTGTTCTCTTCGATCGCCAATTACTTCGTCAAGAAGGGCGGTTGGGTGCGCGGCGGTCCGGTCGCGGTCCCGGCCACGCTGGCCGCAGGCCGCGAAGAATTCAATCCGACCGAGTGGGCGCCCACCTGGAGCCTGTCCGATCTGGCCAAGCGCGGCTATCAGCCCAGCGTTCCGGTGCCGGCGGGCCTGACCGCCACGCCGATCACACTGGAAGGCAGCACCGGCAAGCAGTACTGGCTGGGCTTCCAGAACTACTACGCGATCACCCGTTACAACCTTTCCAAGATGTACGCGATGGCCGTGTACCAGTTGTCCCAAGCCATCGCCGGACAGGAGCTGCCACCGGCATGAACGTACGCGCACGCTGCAGATGGCTGGTCCCCGGTCTGTTGATCCTGGCGCTCGCCGCCTGCAGCAGCGCGCCGAAGAAACCGGCCAGCGCCGGCAGCGCCAGGCCCGGCAGCGGCACGCTGGTGCAGGGCAAGGGCGGTCGGCCGGCGCATTGCCCGGACGGTTCGCCCTACAAGGCGGCTACCGAAGATCCGAGTACGCGCGGTGACTACCGCGCTGGCGGCCTGTACAAGCCCGGCGTCAACGACAGCACCCCCACCTACATTCCCAACGTGGCCTGCATTCCCGAACCGGAGGTGGTCGACCTGCCGCGTTCGCCGGTCGGCAACAAGTCGCCGTACGTGGTGCTGGGCAAGCAGTACGAAGTACTGGACAAGACCAGCGGGTATGCCGAGAAGGGCACCGCCTCGTATTACGGCGCCAAGTTCCATGGCCGCCTGACGTCCAACCGCGAGGTGTACGACATGTACGCCTTCACCGCCGCCCACAAGACCCTGCCGCTGCCGAGCTTTGCGCGTGTGACCAACCTGGACAACGGCGAATCGGTGATCGTGCGGGTCAACGACCGCGGCCCGTTCCACGACGGGCGGGTGGTCGACCTGAGCTATGCGGCCGCCGTGCGCCTGGGCATCACCCAGCGCGGTACCGGCAACGTCGAAGTGCGTGCGCTGACCCCGGGCGAAGACAACCTGCTGGCCAACACGTCCTCGCGTCGCGAGCGCCGCGCGGCCGCAAGCGTGGCCGCCGCCGCGCAGCCGCGTTCGCCCAGCGACATGGACAAGCTGGTCGGCCGCCTGCCGGCCGCCACGGCCCCGGCTTACGCGGGCGCCTCGGTGGCCAGTGGCCGCCCGGCCGCGACCCAGGCTGCACAGATCGACGAGGCACCGGTCACCGTCAGCGCACTGCCGGCCGCGCCGCTGGTCGCCGCCGTCGTGCCGCCGCGCCCGGTCGCCCGCCCGACACCGGCGCCCGCACCGGCAAGCCTGTCCCAGCAGGTCGGCAACGTGTTCCTGCAGGTGGCCAGCTTCGCCAGCCGCGACAACGCCACCCGTGCACTGGGCCAGTTGTCCTCGGCCGGCATCGTCGGGGCCAGCATCAGCGACATCGTCAGCGGTGGTCGTACCCTCTGGCGCCTGCGCGTGCCGGCAGCCGACCACGCCAGTGCCTCGGAACTTGCCGGCCGCATCGCCGGTCTGGGCTTCGGTGCACCGCAGATCGTGAAGGACTGACCGCCGCAGCCACTGGCGGCATCCCGCGCATACCGTTGCATCGGCCTACAATGGCCGCACTCCGTCTTCCCACCTTGGCGCCCCACCAGGAGCTTGCTGTCCAATGAAATTCCGCTTTGCCGCTGCTGCCATGGCCACGACCCTGTTCGTGGGCATGGTCTCCGCCCAGACCCCGCAGCCGGCCCCCCAGCCGGTGCCTGCGCCTGCCGCCGCCCCGGCCACCGTCGCCACCCCGCCGGCGCCCAAACCCAGTGTTTCCAAGGCCTGGGTGCTGATGGATTACGCCACCGGGCAGGTCCTGGCAGGCGAAAACGAACATGAGCAGCTGGCCCCGGCCAGCATCACCAAGGTGATGACTTCGTATGTCGTCGCCGCCGAGGTCAAGAACGGCAAGGTCCGTACGGACGACCAGGTGATGATGAGTGAGCGTGCCTGGCGCGAAGGTGGCGCCGGCACCGACGGCAGCTACAGCGGCTTCCCGGTCAACCAGACCGCGCGTCTGGAAGACATGGAAAAGGGCATGGCGATCCAGTCCGGCAATGACGCCGCGATCGCCCTGGCCGAGCACGTGGCTGGCAGCGAAGAAGCGTTCGCCTCGCTGATGAACAGCTATGCGGCCAAGATCGGCATGAAGGACTCGCACTTCGTCAACGCCCACGGGCTGACGGCGCCGGGCCACCACAGCACCGCCTACGATCTGGCGCTGCTGGGCCGGGCGATGGTGCGCGACTATCCGGAAACCTATGCCTACAACAAGGTGAAGGAATTCACGGTCGGCACCATCAAGCAGCCCAACCGCAATCTGCTGCTGTGGCGCGATGGCAGCGTGGACGGCATCAAGACCGGCCATACCTCCGAAGCGGGCTACTGCCTGATGAGTTCGGCGCAGCGCGGCGACCAGCGGCTGATCGCGGTGGTGCTGGGCGGCAGTTCGGAAAAGCAGCGCGCCGATGACAGTCTGGCCCTGCTCAACTGGGGCTTCCGTTTCTTCGAAACCCACCGCATGTACGAGCCGGGCAAGGCCGTGGCGGACCACAAGGTTTGGAAGGGCAAGGCCGACACGGTGCAGCTGGGCGTGGCCCAGCCGATGCTGGTGAGCGTGCCGCGTGGTCGCTACAACGATCTGAAGCCGACCATCGACGTGCCCAAGACGCTGGAGGCGCCCTTCACCGCAGGCCAGAAGATCGGCACGCTGAAGGTGACGCTGGATGGCAAGGTGGTCGCCGAAGCCCCGCTGGTGGCCGTGGCCGCGGTGGAAGAAGCCGGCTTCTTCAAGCGTCTGTGGGACAGCTTCTGGATGTGGTGGGAATCGGAGTGATCCGGCGCCGCTGAATCGAAAAAAGACCGGCGAAAGCCGGTCTTTTTTTTGGTTCTGGTTCCGATGGAAGGGCGCGTCCCGTTCCAGGAGCTGGAGCACATGGCACATGGCGATAGGCGTGTCGTCGGGTAGTCCAGGCGCCGTCGTGGATAGGGCCGCGTCTCCGCTCGGGACTGTCGCGAGCGTCAGGGCCCCGTCGCGGCCGGTAGGTCCCTGGTGCAAATGTCCCCCGGCCTGGCGGCCTCCT
>NZ_DAMAGC010000046.1:0-5667 GCF_031995405.1 Stenotrophomonas sp.
GCCTCATACGATGCCGCGCATACGACCGAGCGCGCCCCCTTCCATGCCACCACCACCGGCCGCCCGCGCAGTGACGGATCGTCGCGCTGCTCCACCGACGCGTAAAACGCGTCCATGTCCACATGAATGATTTTGCGCAGAACCGACACGGCGGGAAGACTCGGACCTGGAAGCGGATTGCCAGATGAACAAGATTACAGCCACACGCCTGAGTATGGTCTTTTCATAACAACAACATGCGTTTTTCAAGCTGAAAACACTACGCCAGCGTACGGTTAAAACGTTTGATTGAATCGCTTTTCCTCTGCACTCTTGCGCACTTGTATCCCCGCAACACAGCCGACCCACGGCCGGCTTTACCCGATGGCAACTTCTCCAGGATTGCGCTTTCCATGACTCGTCTCCACGCGTTCTCGCGCGAACAACTGCTGGCCAGCGCCCGCGGTGAACTGTTCGGCCCGGGCAGCGGTCGCCTGCCCAACGATCCGATGCTGATGTTCGATCGCATCACCGACATCCGCGACGACGGCGGCCCACACGGCAAGGGACTGGTACGCGCCGAACTGGATATCCGCCCGGACCTGTGGTTCTTCGGCTGCCATTTCATCGGCGACCCGGTCATGCCCGGCTGCCTCGGCCTGGATGCCATGTGGCAGCTCACCGGCTTCTACCTCACCTGGCTCGGCGCCCCCGGCCGCGGTCGCGCGCTGGGCTGCGGTGAAGTGAAGTTCACCGGCCAGGTGCTGCCCGAGGCCAAGCTGGTCAGCTACGAAATCGACATCACCCGCGTCATCAACCGCAAGCTGGTGATGGCCCAGGCCGACGCCCGCATGCTGGTGGACGGCCGCGAAATCTATTCCGCCAAAGACCTCCGCGTAGGTCTGTTCACTTCCACCGAGAACTTCTGATGCGTCGCGTCGTCATTACCGGAATGGGCATCACCTCGTGCCTGGGCAACGATCTGGACACCGTTTCCGCTGCACTGCGTGAAGGCCGCCCCGGCATCCGCAACCTGCCCGACCATGCAGACGCCGGTCTGCGCAGTCACGTCGGCGGCAACATCGAGCTGGACCTGGATGCGCAGATCGACCGCAAGCTCAAGCGCTTCATGAGCGATGCCTCGGCCTATGCCTACATCGCCATGCGCGATGCGATCGCCGATGCCGGCCTGGACACCGCGCAGGTCGCCAACCCGCGCACCGGCCTGATCGCCGGCTCGGGCGGTGGCTCCAGCCAGTGGCAGGTCGAATCGGCCGACATCCTGCGCGCCCGTGGCGTGCGCAAGGTCGGCCCGTACATGGTCCCGCGCACGATGTGCTCCACGGTGTCGGCGTGCCTGGCCACCGCCTTCCAGATCAAGGGCCTGAGCTACTCGCTGTCGGCGGCGTGCGCGACCTCCGCCCATTGCATCGGCGCAGCCGCCGACCTGATCCGCCACGGCGCCCAGGACGTGATGTTCGCCGGTGGCGGTGAAGACCTGCACTGGTCGATGAGCGTGATGTTCGACGCCATGGGCGCGCTGTCCACCCGCTTCAACGAGACCCCGGCCACGGCCTCGCGTCCGTACGACAAGGACCGCGACGGCTTCGTCATCGCCGGTGGCGGCGGCATGCTGGTGCTGGAAGATTACGACCACGCCGTGGCCCGTGGCGCGCGCATCTACGCCGAGCTGGTCGGCTACGGTGTCACCTCCGACGGTGCCGACATGGTCGCCCCGTCCGGTGAAGGCGCGGTGCGCTGCATGAACATGGCGATGGCCAACCTGTCCGGCCCGATCGACTACCTCAACACGCACGGCACCTCGACGCCGCTGGGCGATGTCACCGAGCTGAAGGCGGTGCGCGAAGTGTTCGGCGAAACGATTCCGCCGCTGTCCTCGACCAAGGCGCTGTCCGGCCATTCGCTGGGTGCGGCAAGCGTGCACGAAGCGATCTACTGCCTGCTGATGATGCGCGACGGCTTCATCGCCGGCTCGGCCAACATCGGTGAACTCGACCCGCTGGTGGAAGGCTTCCCGATCGTGCGCCAGAGCCAGGATGCGCAGTTGAACACGGTGATGTCCAACAGCTTCGGCTTCGGCGGCACCAACGCGGCGCTGGTCTTCGGCCGGGTCTGATGCGCGGTTGAAACCGTGATGGAAAAGCCCGGCCCTGCGCCGGGCTTTTTGTCTTTGGTCGGGCGGTCATGGTGCCGGCACGAAAGGCAGCCGAGCATGGCTCGGCTCTACAGGGGCGTGATCCGGCCATGTGGCTTGATCACGCGCCGGCAATTCCGCATCGCGCATGACCTGATGACGCACGGGCAATCACGCACCGTGCATGACCTGATCACGCACGTGCAATCCCGCACTGCGCATGACCTGATGACGCACGGGCAATCCCGCATCGCGCATGACCTGATGACGCACGTGCAATCCCGCATCGCGCATGACCTGATGACGCACGTGCAATCCCGCATCGCGCATGACCGGTAGTGCCGAGCCATGCTCGGCAACCGCGCGCAGCGCGGCACACGCATCCGAAGCCAATCTCCATCAAAACCGTCATCGGCGGTATCAGCGTCGTACCTGCTCGGCGCCCTTGGTGTGGGGGCCATGATGCCGGCACGAACGGCAGCCGAGCATGGCTCGGCTCTACCACCGGGGCGGGATCCGGTCATGTGACTTGATCACGCACGGGCAATTCCGCACCGCGCATGACCTGATCACGCACGGGCAATCCCGCGCCGCGCATAACCGGTAGTGCCGAGCCATGCTCGGCAACCGCGCGCAGCGCGGCACACGTATCCGAAGCCAATCTCCGTCAAACCGTCATCGGCGTCGTCGGCGTCGTACCTGCTCGGCGCCCTTGGTGTGGGGGCCATGATGCCGGCACGAACGGCAGCCGAGCATGGCTCGGCTCTACCACCGGGGCGTGATCCGGTCATGTGACTTGATGACGCGCCGGCAATCCCGCGCCGCGCATGACTTGATCACGCACGGGCAATCCCGCAGCGCGCATGACCGGTAGTGCCGAGCCATGCTCGGCAACCGCGCGCAGCGCGGCACACGCATCCGAAGCCAATCTCCATCAGACCGTCATCGGCGTTATCGGCGTCGTACCTGCCCGGCGCCCTTGGTGTGGGGGCCATGATGCCGGTACGAAAGGCAGCCGAGCATGGCTCGGCTCTACCACCGGGGCAGCCGAGCGTGGCTCGGCTCTACCGGAGGTGGGGCAGGAGCAGCGCGTGTGCGTCCACCAGCGAGCCGACGATGCGGTGCCCCAGTGCGCGCAGTTCTTCATCGGGATGCACCAAGTCGGGCACCTGGATCGCGGTCATACCCGCGCCCACCGCCGCACGGATGCCCGCTGGCGAATCTTCCAGCGCCAGGCAACGCGTCGGGTCCTTGCCCAGCTTCTGCGCGGCCAGCAGGTAGATGTCCGGCGCCGGCTTGGGGTGGGCCACGTCGCTGCTGGTCACCACCACGTCGAAGAAATCCAGCAACCCGGACGCCGCCAGCTTGCGCGACGCGCGCGGCTGCCGGGTCGAGGTGGCCACCGCGCGCGGAATGTCGTGTTCGCGCAACAGCTGCAGCAGTTCCAGGATCCCCGGCCGCAATGGTAGCCCGGCGTGCGTGCGGTGTTCGTACAGGTCATGGCAGCGCGCGAACAACGCCGCCACCTGGCCCGCGTCGATGCGCTGCAGCAGCAGGCGTTCGCAATCGCGGTCGCCCAACCCGACCATGCGCAACCAGAAGCCGTCCTCGAACGGCAATCCCAGCTCGCGCGCGGCCTGGGTCCAGCACTCGACCGACACGCGCTCGCTGTCGATCATCAACCCGTCCATGTCGAAGATGACCGCGTCAGGCAGGAACGGCAGCGCAGCGATCTGGCTCATGGCACGTTGAACAGAGTTTCCAGGTCCGCTGCATCGAGCGTGCGCCACTGGCCTTCTTCCAGCCCGCCCAGCGACAACCCACCGATGCGGCTGCGGTGCAGCGCCTCGACATGGTTGCCGACCGCAGCGAACATCCGCCGCGCCTGGTGGTAGCGGCCTTCATGCAGCACAAGCTGCGCCTGGCGCGGGCCGTCCACGTGCAGCTCGGCCGGCAGCAGCGGCTTGTCGTCCGATTCCAGCAGCAGGCCGCCACTGGCGAAGCGCGCGGTTTCATCGCCACGCAGGTCTTCGGCCAGGGTCACTTCATAGGCTTTGTCCAGGCGCGATTTGGGCGACACGATCCGGTGCAGCAGCGCACCGTCATCGGTCATCAGCAGCATGCCGCTGGTGTCCCGGTCCAGCCGGCCCACCGAGGACAGCACCGGCGCGCGCTCGCGGTAACGCGGCGGCAGCAGGTCGTAGATCAGCCGGCCCTTGTCCTTGGTCGAACAGGTATAGCCGCGCGGCTTGTGCAGCATCAGGGTCAGCCCCTGCGGCGGGTCCAGCGGCTCGCCCTCGACCCGGATCGCCTCGTGCGCGATCACGTCATCGGCGTACAGCACCTCGCCATCGGCATCGGTGACCAGGCCGGCGCGGAACATCGCCTGGACCTGCTTGCGGCTGCCGTAACCCAGGTTGGCCAGAAGCTTGACCAGTTTCATGCACGGTCCCAGTTGCGGCCGCGCGGGCTGTCCTTGACCCGGGCCGGCTCGCGGGTGCGGCCGGTGGTCTCCTTGGCCTTGGTCGCCTGGATCAGCTTGAAGCCGTCGCGCTCGGCGGCCACGCGGACCTGGCCGAAGCTGTCGTTGAGGATCTGCTCGTATGGCAGGTGGCGGTTGGCCACCAGCCACATCCGCCCGCCCGGGCGCAGCGCCTGCGCGGCCACGGCGATGAAACGCTGGCCGATGTCAGGACGGTCGGCGCGCGAGGGGGTGTGGAACGGCGGGTTGGTGACGATGAAGTCGTACTGGCCTTCGATGCCGGCGGTGACGTCCTGCCAGTGGAAGGCCAGCGCCGCCGGCTTGTTCAGCGCGGACAGGTTCTCGCGCGCCAGCGCCAGCGCGCGGCCTTCGGCCTCGAACAGGTCCAGCGCGGTCACGCCCGGGCAGCGCGCCAGCACTTCGGCCGACAGATAGCCGAAGCCGGCGCCCAGGTCGGCGCCACGGCCCGCCAGGTCGGCCGGCAGCTGCTCCACCAGCAGCGCCGAGGCCGGGTCGATGCGGTCCCAGGCGAAGATGCCCGGACGGCTCTGGAAACGCCCACCAAGGATCGCGCGCGGTGCATCCAGGGTCGCCCAGCGCTGGGCCAGCGCGGCGTCGTGCTGGTCGTTCAGCGGCGCGGTCCAGTAGGCGCGGCAGTGGTTCTTGGTCAGCTTGCCGCCCAGGCCGGCCAGCTGCTGCAGGTCGCCTTCACCGGAGCGAGCGCCTTCGTTGTTGTGCTGGCAGGCCACCACCACGCCACCCGGCGCGGTCAGCGCCAGTGCGCGGGCGAACAGGGCCCGGGCTTCCTCGCGCTGGCGCGGCGGCAGGACCAGCACCAGGGCATAGCGGGTGGTGTCGTTGGCCAGCTGCTGCTCGTCGCGTACGGTCCAGCCACTGGCTTCCAGCGCGTCGGCGAACGGGCGGAAGCTCTGCTCGCAGACCAGCTGGCCCGGCTGGGCATGCTCGCGCAGCGGCCAGCCATCGCGGGCGCGCAGGAACAGCACCGGGCCGGCGGGCCAGGACAGCACGCCGCTGGCGAACGGCAGGAACA
>NZ_DAMAGC010000046.1:5677-8516 GCF_031995405.1 Stenotrophomonas sp.
TTCCAGGGGAGCGTCGTGCTGGGCAGCCATCGGGGGGCACATCTTGAAAAGAGACGGTCATTCTACCGGTTCGCCCGGATCGTCCCCCGACCCGGGCCGATTTGCGTTTATTCAACGCTGCGTTGATCCCCTGCCAACATCCCAACCGTCAGGGTGGAGGCTCACTTGCGATGGAGATGGCTCATGCGTGCATTGTTTGTCGGTGGCGTAGTCGACAACAGCGAGATGGACATGGAGGGCGCGCAGCCTCCAGTGCATTACCCGCAGGACAGCGGCGGCGGGCATTCACGCTACCGCCTGCACCAGGTGGGCAAGCAGGCGGACGGCAGCGTGGCCTATGCGGTCTACGGCGCGCCGGACATGGCCGATGACGAGGTGGCGCGGGTAGCCGACGAACGCGCTTACGCGCGCCGTTTCGAGGCAGAGCCGGAGGTCTTCCAGCACTGATCGGCGCAGTGTGATCCGGCGTCTCCGCGCCGGATCAGCCCAGACAGGGGGTTCCCGTCATTCCACCGGCGGCAGCTGTCGGATCGCCGTAATCCGGTCCAGCCAGACCAGATGCTGCTGCACCGGGGTATCCAGGTCATCCAGGCGGAGCTGGCCGTTGCTGCCCTCTTTCTCGTCGGCGTCGCGATACTGCTGCAGGGTCGGCTGCACCGCGACCGTGCCCAGCAGGCGGCTGCCATCGTCGAGGGTCACTTCGACACGGGTCTGACCGTGCAGCTGCGGCAACAGCGCTTCAAGGGCGGCGATCCGCGCCGGATCGGTGTGGATGGTGGGGGCGTAACGGGACATGTGGACTCCTGTGGCTTACCCCGTCGATTGTGGGCAAGCCGACGTCAACGGGTCGGCAAGGCGCGTTGGTTCCGGGTCTTTGGGGCAAGCCGATCCCGTAAGGGCAACCGACCAACGGTCGGCTCTACGGATCAGCGTCGCGGGGTGCCGAGCACGCTGCGCACCGCCGAGACCAGCTGGGCGACCGAATAGGGCTTGGCCACGTGCTCCTGGAAACCCGAGGCCAGCGCGCGCTTGCGGTCATCGGCGCGCGCCAGCGCGGTCACCGCCACGGCGGGCAGGGCGTCCGCTTCCACGCCGATATCTTCGCGCAGGGTGCGCACCAGGCCGTAACCGTCCATGCCGGGCATGCCGATGTCGGTCAGCAGGACGTCGATGGCGGTGTGGCCACCCTCGTCCAGCAGTGCCAGCGCTTCACCGGCCGAGGCCGCCGCGGTGACTTCCGCGCCCTGCTCCTCCAGCACCCGGCGCAGGTATTCGAGCACCTCGGGCTGGTCTTCCACCGCCAGCAGGCGCAGGCCCTTGAGCGGGTACGGTTCGATGATCTGTTCGCCGATCGGGCCGCTGAACACCTCGCGCAGCGGGCGACCATCGGCCTGTGGCTGGTACTGCGGCAGGCGCACGGTGAAGGTGGCGCCGTGGCCATGCCCATCGCTGGTCGCCGACACCGCGCCGCCGTGCAGTTCGACCAGCTGCTGGGCAATTGCCAGCCCCAGTCCGAGCCCACCGTGGCGCCGGGTGGTGGTGCCATCGGCCTGGCGGAAGCGGCTGAACAGGTGGCGCAGAAATTCCGGGGCGATGCCGTCCCCGGAGTCGGCCACGCTGATCGACCAGTGGCCGCCATCCGCGCGCAGGGTCACCGTGACGGTGCCTTCGGCCGGAGTGAACTTGATCGCATTGGAGAGCAGGTTCCACAGCACCTGCTGCAGCCGCGTGGCGTCGCCGAGCACCAGCGCCGGGCCGTCGGGCAGTACCAGGCCCATCTGCAGCGCCTTGCCTTCGGCGACCAGCTCCTGGGCACCCATCGCTTCGGTCAGCTGGGTACGCAGATCGAGCACTTCCACTTCCAGCTGCACCTTGCCCAGCAGCATGCTGCTGAGGTCGAGCATGTCGGAGATAAGACGCTTCTGCGCCATCGCGCTGTTGGCGATGACGCCCAGGCCCTTGAACAGCGGGCTGGTGTTGTCCACCCGCTGCAGCAGGAGTTCGCTCCAGCCCAGGATGGTGGTCAGCGGGGTACGCAGTTCATGCGACAGCGTGGCCAGGAACTCGTCCTTCAACCGCGCCATGTTCTCGGCGGCACTGCGTGCGGCGCGCTCGGACTGCAGCAGCTCCTCGCGTGCCATCTCGATCTCGCGCCGCTCGGTCACATCCGGGCTGCTGCCGGCCAGGCCGATGAAGCGGCCCATCCGCGAGAAGCGCGGACGCGCGTTCATCTCCAGCCAGCGCCACTGCCCATCGGCGCGGCGACCGCGCACCAGTGCGTGCATCGAGCGCTGCGCTTTCAGCGCTTCCTGCAGTTCGTAGTCGAACACCGACGCATCGTCGGGATGCACCAGGCCCTGCCAGACCGCTTCGGGCACGCGCTCGTCGCCACCGAAGAACTCGGTGAACGCGCTGTTGACGAACCGGGCATGGCCCACCTCGTCCAGTACCCACACCGGCATGGGCAGTCCGTCGGCCAGCGCACTGAAACGCGCCTCGCTCTCGGCCAGTTCCACCTCGATCTGCTTGCGGTTGGTGATGTCGAAGAACACGACGGCGACCTGGTTGTCGCCCGGGGCACCCACGCGCACCGCTTCGACCGAATACCAGCGCCCAAGCGCGCGTGCCTCCTGCTCGAACTGCCGCGGCTGGCCTGTCGCGGCCACCTGGCCATAGACCTCGAACCATTCGGTTTCGTGCCCCGGCACCACCTCGGTGACGCGTTGGCCGAGTACCCCGATCAGCCCTGTATTGCGCTCGAATGCCTCGTTGAACTCCAAAAACCGGTAATCGACCGCGATCTTGTCCTCAAACAGCACCTCGATCACGCAGAAGCCGG
>NZ_DAMAGC010000046.1:8526-28721 GCF_031995405.1 Stenotrophomonas sp.
GGCATTCATCTGCTCCAGCATGCTCCGGTACAGGCCGGGATCTGCCGCAGGCGTCATGAAAGGGGATCGTTCAAGGGTGGAAGTGGGCAGGCTGGACAAAGGCGTCAATGAGGCAACTGGCGAAACGGAGGTATACAGCATCTTCCAGACCGCGTATTCGTAGCGTCAAGCGCGGGGTCAGGCAGGTTCGCGTGCTGACGTAGGTGAATTCGCGGCAACCGGGGCCTGCGGGAGGGGGTTTGTCGATTGTCCCACCCGGCGAAGAGGATCACACTCAAGCCCGGATCCCGTCTGTGATCGTGATCGAGGAGTCGCCATGAACCGCAAACCCCTGGTAGCCGGACTGCTGACCTGCCTGCTGGTGATCGGCTGTGCCAGCGCGGCCCCCCGTTCGGTCACCGATCCGCAGGCGCCGCGGGCCCTCAGCGGCGAAGGCCCGGTCAAGGTGAGCTGGACCGACCCGGCCCAGTTCACCGAAATCCGCCAGAGCAGTAACCGCTTCGAGGCCGAGCGCGGCGACTGGGTGCAGCAGTTGGCACAGTACGCGCAGAAGACCGCCAGCAAGCAGTTGCAGCCGGGGCAGACGCTGGAGGTGACCATTACCGACATCAAGCGCGCCGGCGACTACGAGCCGTGGCATGGTCCGCGCGGTACCGATATCCGCATCCTGCGCGATATCTATCCGCCGCGGATCACGCTCAGCTACACCCTGCGGGATGCGCGGGGCCAGGTGCTGGCCGAGGCCGAGCGCAAGCTGTCCGACAGCAGCTACCTGCACAACATCGGCCTGCAGCGCGACACCGATCCGCTGCGCTACGAGAAGCGGTTGCTGGACGACTGGGCCCAGCGCGACCTGCGCGCGCCGGCCACCGCCAGCAACTGAGCCGGGTCAGATGGAGCCACGCATGGCGTGGCTCTACCGGGGTCTCACCCCTGGAGGACGTGCGGCACCCGCTTGACCGCGCACGGCAGCTGGTACGCACTGACCCCGCACAGCGGCGCCAGCACATCCAGGCGCGGCGATTGGCCCCACAAGGTGACGGTGCTGCCCACGCCGGCCTGCGGCAGGTCGGTGATATCCACGGTGAGCATGTCCATCGATACCCGCCCGATCAGGGTGGCCGCTTGACCGTCGATCACCACCGGCGTGCCATTGGGCGCGAACTGCGGGTAGCCATCGGCGTAACCGAGCGCCACCACGCCCACCCGGGTCGGACGCTGCGCAACGAAGCGCGCGCCATAACCGACCGGCTCGCCGATACCGATCTCGCGCACGGCAAAGATCTTCGACTGCATGGTCATCACCGGGCGCAGGCGCCCGGTCAACGCCGAGTGCGTGGGCAGCGGATTTGCCCCGTACAGCATCAGGCCCGGACGCACCCAGTCGCTGCGCACGTCCGGCCAGCCCAGCAGCGCCGGTGAGTTGCACAGGCTGGTTTCGCCCGCCAGCCCCTCGATTGCCGCCGCGAAGGTATCGGCCTGCTCGCGGGTACGCGGGCTGTCCAGTTCATCGGCACGCGCCATGTGGCTCATCAGCACCATCGGCGCAACCTGCGGCAACGCGCTCAAGCGCGCATGCGCGGCACGGAAATCGGTTGGCGACAATCCGAGGCGATGCATGCCGCTGTCCAGCTTCAGCCAGATATGCAGGGGGGCATCGGTTTCGAACGCGGCCACCGCATCGACCTGCCACGGCGCACCGACGGCAAACCACAGATCGTGCTGCACGATCAGCGGCAGCTCGTCGGCGTCGAAGAAGCCTTCCAGCAGCACGATCGGCGTGGTGATGCCGGCCTGGCGCAGTTCCAGCGCTTCTTCGATGCAGGCCACGCCGAACGCGTCGGCCTCGCCCTGCAGCGCGCGCGCGCAGGCGATGGCACCGTGCCCGTAGGCATCGGCCTTGATCGCGGCCAGGGTCTTGCGGCCGCCGCCGAGTTCACGGGCGAGGCGGAAATTGGCGCGCAACGCGTCCAGGTCGATCAACGCGCGGGCTGGGCGCATGCTTTGGGCTCACTATGAACAACGGATGCGGCGGTATGGCCGTAACGGAAGATATCCAGGCCTTCGGTGCTGATCTGCGGCTGCCGCGCGCTCATCAGGTCGGCCAGGTAACGGCCCGAACCGCAGGCCATGGTCCAGCCCAGCGTGCCGTGGCCGGTGTTGAGGAACAGGTTGCGGTAGGGGGTGGCGCCGATCACCGGCGTGCCATCCGGGGTGGCCGGGCGCAGCCCGGTCCAGAATTCGGCGCGCGACAGGTCGCCGCCGTGCGGATACAGATCGCCCACCACTTTCTCCAGGGTGGCGCGGCGGCGCGGCGACAGCGACAGGTCGAACCCGCCTACTTCGGCCATGCCCCCGACGCGGATGCGGTCGTCGAAGCGGGTCACGGCCACCTTGTAGCTTTCGTCCAGGATGGTCGAGGTCGGCGCCATCGCCGCGTTGGTGATCGGCAGGGTCAGCGAGTAACCCTTGAGCGGGTACACCGGCAGGCGCAGGCCGAGCGGGTCCACCAGCGAGGGCGAATAGCTGCCGAGTGCGACCACGTAGCGGTCGGCGGTCTCCAGCTTGCCATCGATGCGCACGCCGGTGATGCGGTCGCCGTCGGTCTGCAGGCCGGCGATGTCCTGGTCGAAGCGGAACTCGACCCCGGCATCGACGCACATCTGCGCCAGCCGGCGGGTGAACAGCTGGCAGTCGCCGGTCTGGTCGCGCGGCAGCCACAGCGCGCCCACCAGCGTATCGGCCACGCCGGCCAGCGCCGGTTCGTGGGCGATGATGCCCTCGCGGTCGAGCACCTCGTAGGGCACGCCGTACTGCGCCAGCACTTCGATGTCCTGCGCCGAGGCGTCCAGCTGCTGCTGGGTGCGGAACAGCTGGGTGGTGCCCAGGTCGCGTCCTTCGAATTCGATGCCGGTCTCGCGGCGCAGCTCGTTCAGGCAGTCGCGGCTGTATTCGGACATGCGCACCATGCGCGCCTTGTTGATCGCGTAGCGCTCGTGGGTGCAGTTGCGCAGCATCTGCGCCAGCCACGCGTACTGGCGCCAATCCAGGCCGGGCCGGATCGCCAGCGGGGCGTGTTCGGAGAACAGCCACTTGACCGCCTTGAGCGGCACGCCCGGGGCGGCCCACGGCGAGGTGTAGCCGAAGGACAGCTGGCCGGCGTTGGCGAAACTGGTTTCCAGCGCCGGACCGGGCTGGCGGTCGACGACGGTGACTTCAAACCCGGCCTGCCGCAGGTACCAGGCACTGGTGGTGCCGATGACGCCGCTGCCAAGGACTAGAACGCGCATGCTGCTCCTCCAACCCGATCATTCCCTGCACTGGAGCGCGCCGGGACCATAATTAGGGAAGTATATTCCGGCCAAACCAAGCTTTTCGCCTGTTTTTAGGAGTTATGGCAGGGTATTGTCCTGTCAACACCCATGCCTGGATGACGCCAATGGCCGTGCGCCCCCGCGAACTGGACAAGATCGACCGCAAGATCCTGCGCATCCTGCAGGCCGAGGGCCGTATCTCCTTCACCGAGCTGGGCGAACGGGTGGGCCTGTCGACCACGCCCTGCACCGAGCGGGTGCGCCGGCTGGAGCGCGATGGCGCCATCACCGGCTACTACGCCAAGCTCGATCCGCACTACCTCAAGGCCAGCCTGCTGGTGTTCGTTGAGATCAGCCTGGCCTACAAGTCCGGCGACATTTTCGAGGAGTTCCGGCGCGCCGCGCTGAAGCTGCCCAACGTGCTGGAATGCCATCTGGTCTCGGGCGATTTCGACTACCTGCTCAAGGCCCGCATCAGCGAGATGGCCTCCTACCGCAAGCTGCTGGGCAGCACCCTGCTGACCCTGCCGCACGTGCGCGAATCCAAGAGTTACATCGTGATGGAAGAGGTCAAGGAAACCCTGATGCTGCCGATTCCCGATTGAGCCGGGCGGGGCCAAAACGCGAAAGGCGGCGCGCTCGCGCGCACCGCCTCGGGTCGTGGAATGACGCGCGCGTCAGCGCTGCTGTTTGGAACCGGGGCTGCGCTGATCCGGCTGCTTGCCGCCCTTCTGGTTCTGCTGGTCCCACTGCTGCTGGTTCTGCTGGCCGGCCTTCTGGTGCTGCTGCTGACTGCCCTGCTGTTCCTGCTGCGGCATCTTGCCGCCCTTCTGGTTCTGCTGGTTGGTCATGATTGCACTCTTCTGAAAAACCTTGGGATACGCCGCATTCCGGCGCACGCACAGCGTCGCGGAAAAACGGTTAATCGCAGGCGAAAAAACAGTGAGCGGAATCGTTGATGCAGATGACTGCGGGACGTGGTTGTGGAGCGTTCATGGATGGCGCGCCGCGCTGGAGGTGACGCTGGCATCGAGCGCTGCATGTCCCCGTGCAGTCGACCGTGGGTCGACCCACCGGCCGTTACGGTTTGATCTGCTGGCCGTTGCCGCTGGGGATGGCGTCGTAATACCGGCCGGTGCGGGTATCGAGCACGCGGTTGGGGCCGACCTGCTTGGCGCCGGGAATGATGCGGCCGTGGCGGTCGTACACCTTGGGCTGCAGCGTCGGGCCCTGGATCGGTTGCGCCGGGCCGTCGCCCTGGGCCTGGATCGGATGGGTCCGCAGCTGCTGCTGGACTTGGCTGTCGGACTTCACCGGCGCCATCTGCCCGGACAGGCTGTCCACCGGGGCCGGACGCACCGGCGTGGGCAACGGCGTGGGGGTGGGCTGGGTGACCACCACCGGGCGGGTCTGGGTCGGGCTCGGCGGTGGCCCGATCTGCGCCATGGCCGCAGCCGGCAACAGCACCAGCAGCGCGACGGCGAGGCAGGGATGGCGGGACATGGCAGGCTCCGGCGGGGATCAGGACTCCACCTTGCACCCACGCGGGTATCAGCACCATGAACATCGCCGATCCAGGCCGGCGGGTTGAAGCGCCCGCGGCCGGCCCAATCTTGAACCCACCCCCGCGAGGAACCGCCGATGACCGCCTTCGATCTCTCTCCCCCCAGCGACGCCCAGCGCCAGGCCCTGGTGGCCGGGCTCAGCGCCGATGAGCGCCGGGTGCTGCTCCAGCACGGCACCGAGGCCCCGTACTGCGGCGTGTTCCTGGACAACAAGCAGGACGGCGTCTACGGCTGCCGCCTGTGCGGGCTGCCACTGTTCCGTTCCAGCACCAAATTCGACTCCGGGACCGGCTGGCCGAGCTTCTTCGCTCCGTTCGACCCGGCCCATGTGCGCGAGATCCGCGACATCAGCCACGGCATGATCCGTACCGAGATCGTCTGCGCACGATGTGACAGCCATCTCGGCCACGTCTTCCCCGACGGTCCGCCGCCGACCCACGAGCGGCATTGCCTGAATTCGGTCTCGCTGTCGTTCACCCCCAATGGCGAACCCTACCCGGACCCACTGCAGCGCGGCGGCGCCGAGGCCCAGCCGGCGGGCTGACGTCGCGGGCGACGGACTCAAGCGACCGGACCGGACCGGCGTTGCGGACCGTCGGTTCGCACACCGGCGTCGCAAAAGTGTGACATCCAACAAACGCCCCCTTCAGAAAACCGGGGGACGGGCCGACATGGAGGTATCCCCTACTCCGCGCCGGCCCCATGCTCATCATTGTTGGATTCCTCGTCGTCATCATCAGCGTGCTCGGCGGCTACATTGGCGCGCACGGCAAGCTGGCCGCCCTGTGGCAGCCGTACGAACTGGTCATCATCGGCGGCGCGGCGCTGGGCGCGTTCCTGGTGGGCACGCCGGTCAAGACCGTCAAGCAGACCCTGCAGGCCAGCATCGGCGTGTTCAAGGGCCCGGCCTACAAGCAGCAGGACTACATCGACGTCCTGAGCCTGCTCTACGAGCTGCTCAACAAGGCGCGCCGCGAAGGCTTCATGGCGCTGGAAGACCATGTCGAGCGCCCGTCCGAGAGCAGCATCTTCGCCAACTACCCCAAGGTGCAGGCCGACCACCACCTGGTCGACTTCATCACCGATTGCCTGCGCCTGATGATCGGCAGCAACATCGAGCCGCACGAGCTGGAGCCGCTGCTGGAGATGGAGCTGGAAAAGCACCACGCCGAAGCCATGCAGCCCTCGGCGGTACTCAACAAAGTGTCCGACGGCCTGCCCGGGTTCGGCATCGTGGCCGCGGTGCTGGGCATCGTGATCACCATGGGCTCGATCGGCGGTGAGATCACCGAGGTCGGCGCGCACGTGGCCGGCGCGCTGGTCGGTACCTTCCTGGGCATCCTGCTGGCCTATGGCTTCGTCAGCCCGCTGGCCGCAGCGGTGGAAGCGCGCGCCGAACAGGACAGCCGCATCTACGAGTCGGTCAAGACCGCCCTGCTGGCCTGCCTGCGCGGCTACAACCCGAAGATCGCCCTCGAATTCGCCCGCAAGACCCTGCCGTCGAACGTGCGCCCGGGCTTCAGCGAGTTCGAACAGCACCTCAAGACGGTCAAGTAAGGCACCGCCATGGCCGAGAACAAACCCACCGTCATCGTCCGCCGGGTCAAGAAGGCCGGCCACGCCGCCCATCATGGCGGCGCCTGGAAGGTTGCCTACGCCGACTTCGTCACCGCGATGATGGCCTTCTTCCTGGTGCTGTGGCTGATGGCGGCCACCACCAAGCCCGAGCGCGCGGCCATTTCCGAATACTTCCGCAATCCCAGCCCGCTGGTGGGCCAGAGTTCGACCCCGGCCCCCGGCATGGCCGGCCCGGGCGGGGCCAGCACCTCGATGATCAAGCTGGGCGGTGCCACCGACATCTCGCGTGGCAACAGCAACGACCCGTTCCAGAACCAGCAGGCGGCCAAGCCGGTGCCGCAGACCGATCGCGAGCGCGAAAAACAGCAGCTGGAGGCGCTCAAGCAGGAACTGGAAGAAGCGATCAGCAAGAGCCAGGCGCTGGAACCGTTCAAGGATCAGTTGCTGCTCGACCTCACCCCGGAAGGCCTGCGCATCCAGATCGTGGACAAGCAGAACCGGCCGATGTTCGATATGGGCAGCGCCGCGCTCAAGCCGTACACGCGCGAAATCCTGCGCGAGCTGTCGCAGTTCATCAACCACGTGCCGAACCGGATCAGCATCACCGGCCACACCGACACCACCGCCTACAACGCCGTGCACGGCTACAGCAACTGGGAGCTCAGCGCCGACCGCGCCAACGCGGCCCGTCGCGCCCTGCTCGACGGTGGCATGACCGAAGACAAGGTGACCCGCGTGGTCGGGCTGTCCTCTTCGGTGCTGTTCGACAAGACCCAGCCGGACAATCCGATCAACCGCCGCATCAGCATCGTGGTGATGACCAAGGCCGCCGAGGCCGCGGCGCTGGCCGGTGCCGGGCAGGAAGTTGCGCTGTCGCCGACCGCCGCCGACCCGGACATCCAGGCCGCGCAGGCCCCGGCGGGGTCGCCCTGACGCAAGGAAGGCGTTCGGACGATGCGATGGTCGGATAGTCGGTTGGGACCCGACCCTGCCGGGGGGCCTGCGCGGCGGGACCGTCTGCGCCGGACGTCGGCACGCAGGGGCCTGTCCGCGCGGACGGGCCGACGGCGGCGGCCAACCCCATTACAATGGCGGTCTTTCCCTGTGTAGATAGACGCCACCATGTCCAAGCAGTCCAAGGCCAAGCGCGACAAGCGCAAGAAGCAGCAGCCCAAGCGCCCGATCAACCGCCTCAACGCCCAGCAACCGGTGCAGAACCATGCCGTGCTGACCAACGAAGAGGGCCAGGTCGTGGCCGCGATCGGCCTGCAGGGCACCGAATGGCTGCTGGCCATCGGCGGCCAGACCATGGGCAACGCCGACAACCCGGTGCCGATGCTGGCCATGCTCAAGCACCTGTCCAACGTGCAGGAAAAGGAAGGCCGCAAGGTCAACCTGGAATACTCGAGCCAGCTGCAGCAGCTGATCGATGACCTGGCCGCCGACGAAGGCAAGACCGCCGACGAGTACCTGGCCCAGCTGGTGTCCGAGTTTGAAGGCGTGGAAGGCGAAGAAGGCGACGACGCTGAATCCGCCGAAACCGCTGCCGACGCCAGCGACGACGCCCCGGTGGCTGACGAGGCCGGCACCGATGCCGCCGCCGACGCCACCCCGGCCGCCAGCGACGACAAGCCGCAGGCCTGAGCCACGGCCGCCCGGTGACGGTCTATATCGACGATGCGGTCCATCCCTGGCGCGGCGAGCGCTGGGCGCATCTGATGGCCGACACCCTGCCCGAGCTGCACGCCATGGCGGCGCAGCTCGGGATTCCCCGGCGGGCGTTCCAGAACCGCCCCAGCGGCGCCCACTACGACGTGCCCGCCCCACTGCGGGCGCAGGCGATCGCACTGGGCGCGCACGCCATCTCGCGGCACACCGACCGCGCCCTGGTCAAAGCCGTCATCGCCAACGCACGCACGCAATACCAGGCGTAGTGCCGGCCGCTGGCCGGCAACCTCGTTAACCCGTCATCGCACGCTGCATGCCGGCTGTCGGCTCGCACATGCTGTGATGGGTCTTGGACGCCGGATGCGGGAAGCAGCCGACCAACGGTCGGCTCTACCGGTGTCTTCAGAACGGGTCGCTGCCCGGCCGCACTTCCACTCCCAGCAACGAGCACAGCGCCAGCATGGCGTCGTCGTCGCGGCTGAGCGCCATCCAGCCGGCCAGGCCGTCGTTGCCGGTGTCCACGCTCCACAGCGAGTAGTTCTGCTCGCGCAGGCGGTCGTAGGCGGTGCCCATCAGCACCGAGGCGTCCACCTTGGCGGCGAAATCCTCGTCATCCAGATCGCCGCCCCAGTCCAGCTGCAGGTTCCAGCGCGCGGACAGCTCGTTCACCGCCGACATCAGCGCATCGGCATCCTCACGGTCCACCTCGAAGCCGGACTGCCAGGCGATGGCGGCCATCAGCGGCGGCAGCCAGTCGGCTTCTTCGTCGATTTCCTCGCCGGCTTCCAGCACCGCCTCGCGCCAGCGGTTGAACTGCTGCAGGCCCAGCTCTTCGTCGCCCGGGTTGATCAGCACGAACAGGTTCCAGATCCGCGCCTCGAAATCGTCTTCGTCGAAATCGCGCTCTTCTTCTTCGAAGTCGAAATAATCGCTGTTGTCGGGCATGACCGGTATTCCTGTAGGCAGGCGGGCATTCTGCCGTGCAGTGGCGTTGGCAGGAAGCGAAATTCGGCCACGGGGCCGCTGCGGTTTATCCTGTACGTCTGGAAGATGGCCGTGGTGGCCATTACGACGCACTGACCATGAGCGATACCCCTCCCGATCACCTGGCGATCAACCCGACCAGTCCCTTCCATGATGGCCCCGCGCTGGAGCGTGGCGTCGGCATCCGTTTCAACGATGTCGAGCGCGACAACGTCGAAGAGTATTCGGTCAGCGAAGGCTGGATCCGCGTGCAGGCCGGCAAGGCCCGTGACCGCCGTGGCAACCCGATGACCATCAAGATCAAGGGCACCGTGGTGGCGTATTACCTGGACCAGAAGCCGGACGCCTGATCCACCCGCAAGGGTAGAGCCACCCCATGGGTGGCTGCTCTCCGGGCCGGGCGAAGGCCAGACCTTCGGCATTGCGATAGCCACCCATGGGGTGGCTCTACCCCCGGGTTGGGCGCAGGCCGGGTTTCTGGCATTGCGCCAGCCACCCATGGGGTGGCTCTACCTCCGGGTTGGGCGCAGGCCGGGTTTCTGGCATTGCGATAGCCACCCATGGGGTGGCTCTACCTTCCGGGTTCCGGGTTTAGCCGCGCTGGCGGGTTTCCAGCAGGTCCAGGTTGCGGATGAGGCGGCGCGAGACCTCGTCGGAGATGGTGCCGCGTCGGGTCAGCCGGAACAGTTCCTCGCGCTCGGCGGTGAGCCCGGCGCCGCGCAGCTGGCGGTAACCCTCTTCCATCCGCCGCACCTTTTCCGGATCCGCATCGGGTCCGTCGTCCTTCTCCAGGTTGCGCTGGTACAGCAGGCTCACCCGCGAGGCCGCGTCGTTGTACAGCTGCACGTTCTCGGTGGTCTGGTTCTGCACCAGTTGCTGGCGCATGCGCTCCACGCCGGCCAGGGCCGCCTTGGACGCGAGCCGCCGTGCCAGGTCCTCGGCCTTGCGCTCGCCCGAATCGGCCGGCAGTTCCAGGCCCTTGAGCAGGCGCGGCAGCGCCACGCTGGCAGCCACCAGCGAGAACAGGATCACCGCCGCCGCGAGGAAGATCACCAGGTCGCGCGCGGGAAACGCGCTGCCATCGGGCAGGAACAGCGGCAGGGTCAGCACGCCGGCCAGGGTGATCGCACCGCGCACGCCGGCCACCGAAGTGGCCACGACGATGCGCCATGAGGTGCCTTGCCGGACTTCGCCGCGATGGCGGGCACGCAGGACGCTCCAGCGCAGCGACACCCACACCCAGGCCAGGCGCAGCACGATCAGCGTCAGGTTGATCACCACCACATACACCAGCAACCACCACGCGCTGTGGTGACCACTCTCGCTGACGGTGGTGATGGCGCGATCCACGATGCCCGGCAGCTGCTCGCCGAGCAGCACGAACATGATGCCGTTGAAGCTGAACTGCAGCATCCCCCACACCGCCGCGCGCTGCACGCGCATGCTGCCCGAGACACGGCCGGTGAGCTCGACGTAG
The DNA here is from genome assembly GCF_031995405.1 of Stenotrophomonas sp. Taxonomy (GTDB): domain Bacteria; phylum Pseudomonadota; class Gammaproteobacteria; order Xanthomonadales; family Xanthomonadaceae; genus Stenotrophomonas. The sequence continues at coordinate 19,113 of NZ_DAMAGC010000046.1, forward strand.
CTCATGGTGATGCCGGCGGCCACGGCCGACAGGATGCCCGAGGCATTGGCTTCTTCAGCCAGCAGGTAGGCCGCGAACGGGATCAGCAGGTTGACCAGCAGCGCCGCGCCCGGCTCTTCGCCGAAGCGCCGCCACAGCCAGCGCTGGAACGTGGATACGCCCAGGGTCACCGCCACGCCGATCGCAAGGCCCGCCAGCGCCACCCACAGGAAGGTCAGCGAGGCGGTCGCCAGCGAGAAGCTGCCGGTCATCACCGCGGCCACCGCGAAGCGGAAACAGACCAGGCCGGAGGCATCGTTCAACAACGACTCGCCTTCCAGGATGTGCATCAGCCGTTTGGGGATCGGCGCGCGCGAGGCGATCGACCCCACCGCCACCGGATCGGTCGGCGAAATGATCGCCGCCAGCGCGAAGGCCACCGCCAGCGGCATCACCGGAATCATCCAGTGGATCAGGAAGCCGGCGCCGACCACGGTGAACACCACCAGCCCGAGCGCCAGCTCCAGGATCACGCCCTTGTCGCGGAACAGACCCTGCTTGGGAATGCGCCAGCCGTCGAGGAACAGCAGCGGCGGCAGGAACAACAGGAAGAACATTTCCGGTTCCAGCGCGTGGCCACGGTTGAACACCCCGGCGATCACCGCACCGAGCCCGATCTGCACCAGCGGCAGCGGCAAGGACAACGGCAATACCCGGACCAGGTAGCCGCTGGCCACCACGGCCACCAGCATCGCCAGCACGACTTCAATGGTATGCATGTATTTTCCAGTGGACGGCGCGAGGGGGAGGCTGCGAGGCAGCCGGCGCCGGAAACTGCAAAAAAACTACCACACCCGTCCGCCGGAGCGAACGCCGACGCAGCCCAGGCTCAGTCGCGGGACAGCAGCTGGCGCGCGCTCCACGCAGTGAAATCGGCCTGCATTGCCGGCGTCAGCGCGTGATCGGCGGCGTAGCTGCGCAGCTCGTGCGCCACCCCCAGCCCCCGCAGGCGCGCCGATGCAGCGGTGGCCAACGCATACGGCAGCTTGCTGTCATCGCGTCCGTGCAGGATCAGGCCCTGCACGCCACGGCGGGCGATATCGGCCGGGATGTGCGGGGCGATCTCCGGCAGGATGCGCCCGGACAGGATCGCAAACTGCTGCGCCACCTCCGGTGCGGTGAGCGCGACACCGGCGCCCATGATCCCGCCCTGGCTGAAGCCGGCCACCAGCGTGCGCGCGGCGTCGATGCCGAGTCGCGCCTGTTGATCGCGCACATACGCGATCAACAGACGACGGCTGGCCTCGGCCTGCACGGGATCGATCACCGGTCCGTTCGCGCCGAACTGCACCGTGAACCAGCCGAAGGCATCCGCTGCAAACGCGATCGGGCCGCGGGGCAGCAGCACCTGCAAGCGCGGATCCAGCCCGTGTGCCAGCGCCTGCAGCGATCGTTCGTTGCTGCCCACGCCATGCATCAGCACCACCAGCCCCTGCGCTGGCCCCGTGGCTGCGCGTACCAGCGTATGCAGGCTGCTCACGCAGCCCGCTCGCCGTCGAAGCGATAGATGTCCATCGCCAGGAAGCCGGCATCGATACCGGCATCGATGCGCTGCGCGCCCAGCACCTCACCCCCGGCCGCGCCCATGGCGAAATGCAGCGGCTGCAGATGCTCGTCGCTGGGATGCGCCTGCGCCGCGTGCGGCGCGCGGGCGCGATACGCCAGCAGCGCGGCGCTGTCATTGGCCTGCAGGCGCTGCTCGACCCAATCGATGAAGGGGCGCACGTACGGCGCCTCCTTGCCCTCGGCGTAGTTGCCCCAGTCGTGCAGGTTGTGGGTGATGCTGCCCGAGCCGATCAACAGCACGCCCTGCTCGCGCAGCGGCGCCAGCGCGCGGCCCAGCGCGTACTGGTGGGCCGGCCCCAGCAGTGGCTGGATGGCCAGCGGTACCACCGGGATATCCGCGTGCGGGTACAGGAAGCGCAGCGGTACCCACGCACCGTGGTCAAGGCCACGGCGGGGATCGATCGCGGCGGGCAGGCCGGCAGCGTCCAACCGCGCGGCGATTTCGGCGGCCAGCGCCGGATCGCCCGGCGCCGGATACTGCAGGTCGAACAGCGCCTGCGGGAAGCCGCCGAAATCGTGGATCGTCGGTGGCTGCGCGTGCCCGCCCACCGCCGGCTGGTGGGTCAGCCAGTGCGCCGAGGCCATCACGATCGCGCGCGGACGCGGCAACTGCGCGGCCAGCGTGGCCAGGCGCTCGCCGACCAGACCGGGATTGAGCGCGGTCATCGGCGAGCCATGGGAGATGTACAGCGAGGGCAGACGGGACATCACAGACTCCAGAAGAAGAACATCGATGCAGCCGCGCTCAGCGCGACACCAGCGTCCACTTGCCATCGCCGATGCAGAACAGCACCAGCAGCGCGAACGCCCAGAACGCCGGGTATTCCCAGCCACCCCCGGCATTGGCGAAGCTGAAACCGTTGGCACCATGCACACTGACGATGGTGCCCAGCAGCAGCGGCACCCCCGCCAACCCGACCCAGCGGGCGTAGATGCCCAGCAGCAGCGCGGCGGCCAGGATGAGCTCCAGCGCGATGGTCAGGTAGCCGAGCGCGCCGGGCAGGCCGAGCGAGACGAAGTAAGCGGCGGTGCCCGCCGGGGTGAACACCAGCAGCTTGGTAAGGCCGTGGACCAGGAACAGCGCACCCAGGCCCCAGCGCAGCAGGCTGGCGCCCAGCGGGGCAAGCGCGGAAACACGGACAGGAGACGATTGCATGGCGCACCTCGCGGATCAGGATGCCGACAGGTTATTGCGCTCAGTGATGCCGATAAATACGATCAACCGACGCTGTTTATTACAGGAACTGAAACAATGGACACTCTTGAGGCGATGCGTGTGTTCGTGACCGTGGTCGAACGCAATGGCTTCAGCGCAGCGGCCCAGGCGCTGGACCTGTCCACGGCCGGGGTGACCCGGCAGATCGCGGCGCTGGAAAAGCGCCTGTCCACCCGCCTGCTCAATCGCACCACCCGCCGGGTCAGCCCGACCAGCACCGGCGCGGCGTATTACGCGCAATGCGTGCAGCTGCTGGCGCAGTTCGATGCACTGGAGGCCGGGATCGGCGCGCAGGCGCTGGAGCCGTCCGGGCTGCTGCGGGTCAATGCGCCGGTGAGCTACGGCATCGCCCGGCTGGGCCCGCTGCTGGCCGGCTACCGCGCGCGCTACCCGCAGGTGCAGTTGGAACTCTCCCTCTCCGACCGCCTGGTGGACATGGTCGAAGAAGGCTACGACGTGGCCCTGCGCATCACCCGCGAGCCGAGCCCGGCGCTGATCGCGCGCAAGCTGGCCGACACCCACATCACCCTGTGCGCGGCGCCGGCCTACCTGGATGCGCACGGCCGCCCGCAGCAGCCCGAAGACCTGGCCGACCACGAATGCCTGGGCTACAGCTATTGGGGCGGTGGCGACAGCTGGCCATTGCGCGGACCGCGCGGCGATGTTTCCGTGCCGGTGCGCGGCGGCCTGCGCGCCAACAATGGCGATGTCCTGCGCGAAGCGGCGCTGGCCGGGATGGGCATCATCCTGCAGCCGGATTTCCTGGTCGGCGAGGCCCTGGCCGACGGTCGCCTCGAACGCCTGCTGCCGGACTGGGACGTTGCCCCGATCGGCATCTATGCGGTCTACACCAGCCGCAACCACCTCGCACCGAAGGTGCGCAGCTTCATTGACTACCTGGTGGACGCGTTGGGCTGACGCACCCACCCAGCCGAGGCGCGCTGGCGCTACAGCGCGTCGACGGTATCCAGCCGGGCGATCACCTCGGCCAGCGGCGAGGGCCGACCCAGCAGGTAGCCCTGCACCTGATCGCACCCATGCGCCGCCAGCCACTGGTGCTGCCCGGGCGTCTCCACGCCCTCGGCGATCACCGTCAGCCCCATGCTGTGCCCCAGCGACAACAGCGCACGGCAGATCGACGCATTGCGCGGATTGGTTTCCACATCCGCCACGAAACTGCGGTCGATCTTCAGGATGTCCAGCGGCAGGTGCTGCAGATAGGACATGTTCGAATAGCCGGTGCCGAAATCATCCAGCGAAATGCAGATCCCCTGCTCATGCAGCCGCTGCATCGTCTGCTTGGCCTGGGCCGGCTTGCGCATCAGGCTGCTCTCGGTCAGTTCCACCTGCAGCGCGCCGCGCTCCAGCCCGAACTCCTGGCTGGCGCGCGCGAACTCGGCCACCAGATCGCTGTTGAAGAACTGCACCGCCGACACATTCACCGCGATCGGCAACGGCTTGCCTGCATCGGCCAACTGCCGCTGCGCCGCCGCCGCCGCGCGGATCACCCAGCGCCCCAGCGCCAGGATCAGCCCGGTGTCCTCGCACAGCTGGATGAACTCGCCCGGCGGAATGAAACTGCCATCGGCCTGCGGCCAGCGCAGCAAGGCCTCCAACGCCGCCGGCGTGCCATCGCTGGCATGGCAGATCGGCTGGAAATACAGCTGGAACTCGGTGTCGATCGCGCTGTGGATGCGTCCGGCCAGGCGCAGCCGCTCGGCCAGCCGCGAGGTCACCGTGTTGTCGAACCACGCGATGACGCTGCCCTCGTCGCGCGCCGCATGCGCGGCCTGCGCCGCCATCCCGATCACCTGTTCGGCCGGCACGTTGTCGCCGTCGAACTTCACCGCCACGCCGATCCGCGGCTCGAACTGATGCAGCCAGTCCTGCCCGCGCACCGGCTCGGACACGGTCTGCACCAGCGTATCCAGCGCGGTCTGGCGCTCGTGGTCGTCGCGGATGGCGAAGATGAAATCCTCGGCCGGCTGGAACGCCAGCAGACCGTAACGCGTGCCCAGCCCGCCCAGGCGCTTGGCCATGGCCTGCAGCACCACCTCGCCCACCTCGCGGCCGAGCGTATCGGCCACCAGCTGCAGGCCGCGGAACTGCACATAGGCGATCGTATAGCTGCCGCCCTCCTCATCCAGCTGCGCGGCCAGCGCGCGGGTATTGAGCAGGCCCGTGGCCGGGTTGTGGGTGGCGTGGTAGGCCAGGTCGCGCTCGTAGGCCAGCCGCTCGCTGATGTCCTCGGCCAGCACCAGGCAGGCCTGGCGGCCGTCGAAATCCAGCCGCGACAGGTGCGCGCGCACTTCGAACAGCGTGCCGTCCTTGCGCCGGTGCATGCGGATCTGCGCGTCCTGCGGATCGCCCAGCGTGGCCCGCGAAATCGCGCCGCGGATCTCGTCCCAGCCTTCGCGCGGGCGGATGTCGAGGATGCTCATCGACAGGAATTCATCGCGACTGTAGCCGTACTGCTGCACCGCCGCTTCGTTGACCTCCATGAAGCGCAGCGTGTCCGGGTCGAAGACCCAGAACGGCGCCGGGTTGCGGTCGAACAGCAGACGGAACTGACGCTCGGCCTGCTGCACCCGTGCCAGCGCCTGCACCCGCTCGCTGACGTCGGTCAGCGCACCGATCATGCGCCGCTGCCGGTCCACCACCGCCACCCGCTGGCCGCGCGCGGAGACCCAGCGCGTGGCCCCGCCGGGCAGCACCACCCGGAACATTTCATCGAGCACGCCGTTGCCGGCGAAGGCTGCATCGAAGGCCTGCTGCATGCGCTCGGCATCCTCGCGGTGCACCCGCGCGAAGAACGCCGCCACCGGCAGGCTCTCGATATCGATGCCGAAGATCTCGCGCGCCAACGGCGACCAGCGCAGCAGTGACGCGTCCTCATCGACATACCAGGTGCAGACCTTGCCGACCTGGTGGGCCATCAGCAGTTCGGCATGGCCGGTGCGCAGTTCCTCGGTCAGCGCGTCCTGGCTGCGGGTGGCGCGGCGCAGGCTCACATAGACCAGCGCGAACACGCCCCAGTACAGCAGGTACAGCACCACCGAGGCCTGCACGTACGGCCACCACGGCGCGAGCACGTCATCGCGGCCCAGCCCGGCATACACCGCGATCGGGTACTGGCCCAGCGTGGTCAGCGTGGAGATGCGCTCGATGTTGTCGATGGTGCTGGTCTCGATGCCCAGCGGGGTGACCGCATCGCGGCGCAGCATCTCGCGCTTGCCCAGGCTGAAACGCTGCCCGGTCAGGCCCACGGTGTCCGGGCTGCGCGCCAGTACGTAGCCCTGCGCGTCGGTGATCGAGATGACGCCGTGTTCGCCGGTATCCATACCGCCGATGATCGACTGCAGCTCGCTGGTGTGCAGCCGGCTCAACAGCCAGCGGTCATCACCCATGCGCAGTGCCAGCGGCAATACCCAACGCTGGGCAGTGCGCTGCTGTGGCGGGCCCATGTAAAGGCGGCTTTCGCTGCCGCGATTGGCGTCGGTGGCCCACAGCGGCAGGTACAGGTCGCCACTGCCGCTGGTGAGGGCGCGGCCGTACTGGTCCACCACCACGATGCTGTCCAGTTCGGCGTGCCGCTGCAGCACCCCGCTGATTGCATCATCGAGCAGGTCCGGGGCCTGGGCCGGCACCCGCTCGAACAGCAGCGCACCGTCTTCGGCGATGCCGAGCATGGCCCGTTCAAGGTTGCGCAGTTCCAGCCGCAGCAGGCGTTGCGAGCCGGCGGCCAGCGCCGAGCTCTGGCGCTGCGCCGCTTCCTGGCGGCGCTGGTAGTCGTTGGCCAGCATCGCCGTCAGGCCCACGGCAAGCAGCACGCCCAGGCCGACGCCCAGCCACACGATCGTGCGCAGTGGCCGCGCCAATGCGTGGTTCAACGCGGGCATCGACGACCTCTCCCGCAGCGATGGGCTGACTTCATGCGTAACGCTTCCTGGTTTCCCCAAACCTGAGCGGCCGAAGCCTGGGAATCTTGACCGCTTCGTATCGCGACCCGACGCCTGAACACCCAGCATGCACCAGCGCGTGCGGCACGGGAAGGCCCGGATGTGCCGGATCGGGCGGTTCACGTTGACAAAGCCAAGGCGCGCCCCAACCGCCGCAGGCAACGGCCCGGGCCGGCGCGACCAGCCCTGGCCGGGAGGATTAGACTTGGGGTTTCCTCCGTTGCCTGAGACATCCATGCCCACGCTGCGCCGCCCCACCCTGATGCTTGCCATTGCCGCCAGCCTGTCGCTGGGCCTGAGCGCCTGCGACCGCGACGCGGCCGCCCCTGCCGCCACCGCGCCGGACACCGCCGCCACCGCCGCGCCCGCCGCGCCCAAGCCGCAGCTGGGCAGCTTCGGCTTCGATGCCGCCGGCATGGACCGCAGCGTCGCCGCCGGCGATGACTTCTTCGGCTTCGCCAACGGCACCTGGGTGAAGAACACCGAGATCCCCGCCGACCGCTCCAGCTACGGCAGCTTCAACGTCATCTCCGAGAAGACCCTGGCCGATACCCGCGCCATCCTCGAAGGGGCCGCCGCGGACACCAAGGCGACCGGCGAGAACAAGCTGATCGGCGACTACTACGCCGCGTTCATGGACGAGGCCGGGATCGAATCGCGCGGCGTGGCCGCGGTGAAGCCGGAGCTTGAGGCCATTGGCGGCATCGCCGACAAGGCCGCGCTGGCCACCACCCTGGGCGGCACCCTGCGCGCGGACGTGGACCTGCTGAATGCGACCAACTTCTACACCGACCGCCTGTTCGGGGTGTGGGTGTCGGTGGACCTGCTGCAGCCGGACCGCAATGCGCCCTACCTGGTGCAGGGCGGCCTGGGCCTGCCGGACCGAGATTTCTACCTGCAGGGCGGTCGCATGGCCGAGCTGCGCAAGCAGTACCAGGCCTACATCGCGCAGATGCTGCAGCTGGCGGGTGTCGCCGATCCGGCGGCCAAGGCACAGCGCATCCTGGCACTGGAGACCAAAATCGCCCAGGCCCATGCCACCCAGGAAGAAACCAACGACGTGGCCAAGGGCGCCAACGCCTGGAAGCAGGCCGACCTGAGCGCCAAGGCGCCAGGCATGGACTGGCCGGCCTTCCTGGCCGGGGCCAAGCTGGATGCGCAGCAGGACTTCATCGTGTGGCAGCCCAAGGCCGTCGCCGGGATTTCGCGCCTGGTGGCCACCGAGCCGCTGGAGGTGTGGAAGGACTACCTGGCCTTCCACGCGCTGGACCGCGCCGCCCCGTATCTGCCCAAGGCCTTCGCCGACGCGCGCTTCGCCTTCCACGGCACCACCCTCAACGGCACCCCGCAGCAGAGCGAGCGCTGGAAGCGTGCGGTGGATGACAGCAACCACGCGGTGGGCGAGGCGATCGGCAAGCTGTACGTGGAGCGCCACTTCGACCCGGCCACCAAGGCGCGTGCCGACGAGATGGCCAGGAACATCATCGCCGCGTTTGCCAAGCGCATCGATGCGCTGGACTGGATGTCGCCGCAGACCAAGGCGCATGCCAAGGCCAAGGTGGCCGGGCTGACGGTCGGCATGGGCTACCCGGACAAGTGGCGCGACTACACCGGCCTTGAGATCAAGCGCGACGACGCGCTGGGCAATGCGGCACGCGCCGAGCAGTTCGAGTACCAGCGCAACATCGCCAAGCTGGGCAAGCCGGTGGACCATAGCGAGTGGGCGATGCTGCCGCAGACGATCAACGCGATGAACGTGCCGCTGGAAAACCGGCTGGTGTTCCCGGCGGCGATCCTGCAGCCGCCGTTCTTCGACGGTGCGGCCGACGATGCGGTGAACTACGGTGCGATCGGTGCGGTGATCGGCCACGAGATCAGCCACGGGTTCGACAATGCCGGTGCGCTGTTCGACGAGACCGGCAAGCTGCACAACTGGTGGACGGCTGACGATCTGAAGAAGTTCAACGCGGCCGGCGATGCGCTGGCGGCGCAGTTCAGCAGCTACCAGCCGTTCCCGGGAGTGTCGGTCAACGGACGCCTGACGCTGGGCGAAAACATCGCCGACGTGGCCGGTCTGGCCACGGCCTACGATGCCTACCAGCTGTCGCTGCAGGGCAAGCCGGGCCAGACGCTGGAAGGGTTCACGCCGGATCAGCGCTTCTTCCTGGGTTTCGCGCAGGCGTGGCGCAGCAAGGCGCGCGAGCAGGCGTTGCGCAATTCGCTGCTGACCAACGTGCACGCACCGGGCCAGTTCCGCGCGTTGACGGTGCGCAACCTGGACGCGTGGTACCCGGCTTTCGAGGTGAAGGAAGGCCAGAAGCTTTATCTGGCGCCGGACAAGCGGGTCAAGGTGTGGTGATGGGTTTTATCGCATTGCGATGAAAGGCAGGGAAACGGGCGCTTCGGCGCCCGTTTTTTTTGTCTTCCTGCTGCTGCTTTATGCGTTGAAGAGCAGAAGCCAGATCAACAGCACAGGGTGTGCGCTTCTACTGGCTTGGGCGGGTACGGGCGGGAGTGCGGGACACGCCGTAAATACATCCATGTAGGCTCGCATGCGCCATCCATGGCGCATGACGGTCCCGCACTCCCACCCGTACCCACCCTTTGACAGGGTGCCGTTGCGCAGCGAAACAGCCGAGGAGAACCGCCGCGCAGGCTCGCATTGGAGTGTGATTCTTGAACTGCGCCTCTTCGCCTCTTTGGCGTGCGCTTCTTTGCCCTGTGCCCTTCCCTTTGTGCCTTCAAGTCTTGCCCATGGCCACCAGCCAACTGTCGAGGGTGGGGGTGTGTGGGTTCGCGGGACCCTCAAGCCGCATGGATGCGGCTTGG
>NZ_DAMAGC010000047.1:0-28676 GCF_031995405.1 Stenotrophomonas sp.
ACCTTGCCGAGCGGGAAACCGGACAGCACCAGCTGGGTCATCTTGTACCAGGTCTCGTACATCTTGCGGCCGTAGATGCCCTGCACGGTCAGGCCCTTGAAGATGATCTTGTCCCAGTCGCAGCCGGCGCCCTTGGGCATGATGCCGAGCATGGCGATCTTGCCGCCGTGGTACATGCAGTCGAGCATGTCGTTGAAGGCGCGCGGGTTGCCGCTCATTTCCAGGCCCACGTCGAAGCCCTCCATGTGCAGGTCCTTCATGACGTCCTTGAGCGAGGTGTTGGAGACGTTGACCACGCGGGTGGCGCCCATGTCGGCGGCCAGCTTGAGGCGGAAATCGTTGACGTCGGTGACCACCACGTTGCGCGCGCCGATGTGCTTGCAGATGCCGGCGGCGATGATGCCGATGGGGCCGGCGCCGGTGATGAGCACGTCTTCCCCGATGACATTGAACTCCAGCGCGCAGTGCGCGGCGTTGCCGTACGGGTCGAAGAAGGCGGCCAGTTCGGAGGGGATCTGGTCGGGGATGGGCCACAGGTTGCTGGCCGGCATGACCATGTATTCGGCGAAGGCGCCGTTGACGTTGACGCCGATGCCGACGGTGTTGGGGCACAGGTGCGGGCGGCCGCCACGGCAGTTGCGGCAGTGGCCGCAGACGATGTGGCCTTCGGCCGAGACGCGCTGGCCGATTTCATAGCCGGTGACGCCGGGGCCGATTTCGGCGATGCGGCCGACGAATTCGTGGCCGATGGTGAGGCCGGGCTTGATGGTGCGCTGGCTCCATTCGTCCCACAGGTAGATATGCAGGTCGGTACCGCAGATGGCGGTCTTTTCCAGCTTGATCAGGACTTCGTTCGGGCCCGGGGTGGGAACCGGCACGTCTTCCAGCCAGATGCCCTTGGCGGCTTCACGCTTGACCAGGGCCTTCATCGTTTGCTGCGCCATCTCGGTGGAACTCGTCAGGGGGAAAACGCGGATTATAGAGCCGATGGCGGTTTTCCCATGTTGCGTTGCGGGTGGTGTGGGGAGAGCGGCGGCGCCTCCTTCTGGCGTGGGAGGTGCCGGGCAGGCCGGTGCAGGACACGCCGTGAACCCATCCTTGGGGGCTCGGTATTGCCATCCATGGCAATACACGGTCCTGCACCGGCCTGCCCGGCACCTCCGGACACATGGCTGCGCGTGGCGGAATGCCACTGGGGGGAGAAGGTAGAGCCGGGCCATGCCCGGCTGGCCGCGCACGGCGCGGCAATGATCGGCGTCGGTCACACTTCCCATGACTTCCGGGGTTCGGCCCGGGGCAGGGGGCGGGCTAGAATCGGCGGTTCTCTTTGCAAGGGGCTGCTCAATGCGCTCGAACCTGCTCGCTTTCTCCGTCGTCGCCAGCCTTGGGCTGGTCCAGGTCGCCCAGGCCGCTGAAGGCATGTGGGTGCCGCAGCAGCTGCCGGAAATCGCCGGTCCGCTCAAGCAGGCGGGGTTGAAGCTGTCGCCGGAGCAGATCTCCAACCTGACCGGTGACCCGATGGGCGCGGTGGTGGCGTTGGGCGGTTGTACTGCCAGCTTCGTGTCGCCGCAGGGCCTGGTGGTGACCAACCACCATTGCGCCTACGGCGCGATCCAGCTGAACTCGACCGCCGAAAAGAACCTGATCAAGGACGGCTTCAATGCGCCGACCCTGAAGGATGAGCTGAGCGCCGGGCCGAACGCGCGCGTGTACGTGCTCGACCAGATCACCGATGTGACCGCGCAGGCCAAGGCCGCGATCGCCGCTGCCGGCAAGAATCCGCTGGCCCGTACCCGCGCGCTGGATGCGTTCGACAAGGCGCAGACCGCGGCGTGCGAAGCCGATGCCGGGTTCCGCTGCCGTCTGTTCAGCTTCTCCGGCGGCAACACCTATCGCCTGTTCCGCAACATCGAAATCAAGGATGTGCGCTTGGTTTACGCGCCTCCGGGCAGCGTGGGCAAGTTCGGTGGCGACATCGACAACTGGATGTGGCCGCGCCACACCGGCGATTTCTCGTTCTATCGCGCCTACGTGGGCAAGGACGGCAAGCCGGCCGCGTTCTCGGCCGACAACGTGCCCTACCAGCCCAGGCACTTCCTGACATTCGCCGACATGCCGCTGGGTGCCGACGACTTCGTGATGGTGGCCGGTTACCCGGGCCGCACCAACCGCTATGCGTTGGCTGGCGAGTTCAACGAGACCGCCAGCTGGACCTATCCGACCATCGCGCGCCACTACAACGCGGTGATCGACCTGATCGGCAAGGCCGGCCAGCAGGATGCGGACATCAAGGTGAAGTACGCCGCCACCATGGCCGGCCTGAACAACACCGCCAAGAACTACCAGGGCCAGCTGGACGGCTTCAAGCGCATCGACGCGGCCGGCCAGAAGCAGACCGAGGAAGCGGCCGTGCTGGCGTGGCTGAAGCAGCAGGGCGCGGCCGGCAAGCCGGCGCTGGCCGCGCACGCGCAGTTGATCAAGCACCTGGAAGAAGGCCGCGCCACGCGCGACCGCGACCTGATCGTGAGCCAGTTCAACAACACCGCCGTGCTGGGCGCGGCGCTCAACCTGTACCGCCTGTCGATCGAACGGGCCAAGGCGGACGCAGAACGCGAAGCCGGTTACCAGGAGCGCGACCTGCCCTCGATCGAAGGCGGGCTGAAGCAGATGGACCGCCGCTACGTCGCGCGCATGGACCAGCAGCTGCAGGCGTACTGGCTCAACCAGTACGCGGCGCTGCCGGCTGCGCAGCGCAAGAACGAAGTGCTCAACCAGTGGCTGGCGGGCAGCGACAAGGTCGCCGTCGATGGCCTGGTCGGCAAGCTGGCCAGCACGCAGCTGGGCAGCCTGGACGAACGCCTGAAGTGGTTCAAGGCCGACCGTGCCGCCTTCGAAGCCAGCACCGATCCGGCCATCCAGTACGCGGTGGCGATGATGCCGGCGCTGCTCAAGCAGGAAGAGCAGAAGAAGACCCGCGAAGGCGAGTCGCTGGTCTCGCGCCCGCTGTACCTGCAGGCCCTGGCGGACTACAAGAAGAGCAAGGGCGAGTTCGTCTATCCCGACGCCAACCTGTCGCTGCGCATCACCTTCGGCAACGTGATGGGGTACACCCCGAAGGACGGCGTGGCCTACACCCCGTTCACCACGCTGGAAGGCGTGGCCGCCAAGGAAACCGGCGTCGATCCGTTCGACTCGCCCAAGGCGCTGCTCGATGCGGTCAAGGCCAAGCGTTACGGTGGCCTGGAAGACAAGCGGATCGGGTCGGTGCCGGTGAACTTCCTGTCCAACCTGGACATCACCGGTGGCAACTCCGGCTCGCCGGTGCTCGATGCGCACGGCAAGCTGGTCGGCCTGGCCTTCGATGGCAACTGGGAATCGGTCAGTTCCAACTGGGTATTCGACCCGGTGATGACCCGCATGATCGCGGTCGACAGCCGTTACATGCAGTGGATCATGCAGGAAGTGGCGCCGGCGCCGCAGCTGCTGAAAGAGCTGAACCTGGCCAAGTAAGCCCCTCCAGACCCCGCTGCGAAAACAGCGGGGTTTTTCGTTGCCTGGTGCCGACCGCGGGCCGCCGACCACGCGACGCGGCGCGCGGGCAAGCGCCGCTCAACCCCTCGCAGACCGATGCTCGTAACGGCGGCAGCCGGGCAGGGCACGGGGTATCATGCGTGTCTCCTCGATCATTCACATCTTGTGAACGATTGCGACCGCATTCCTCCCCCAAGGACTCCCAGTACGCATGCGCATCCTGCTTGCCCGCCACGGTGAAACACCGTGGAATGCCGAAGGCCGCTACCAGGGCCAGATCGATATCCCGTTGTCGCCGATCGGCGAAGCCCAGGCGCAGGCCCTCGGGGAGCGCCTGAAGTCGGTCGACATCACCCGCGCGGTGGCCTCGCCGCTGTCGCGTGCGCAGCGCACCGCACAGCTGGCCCTCGGCGCCGAGCGCGCGCCGATGCTGCTGACCGAACCGGACCTGCAGGAAATCGCCCACGGCGAGTGGGAAGGCCTGCTCGCCAGCGAAATCCACGAAAAGGATCCGTCGCGCCTGCAGGCCTGGCGCAACGAGCCGGACACCGTGCTGATGCCCGGCGGCGAATCGCTGCGGCTGGTGCTGGAGCGCAGCTGGCGCGGCCTGGCCCGTGCGGCCGAAGGCCTCGGCGAGCACGACACCCTGCTGGTGGTCGCCCATGACGCGGTCAACCGCGTGATCCTGTGCCGCATCCTCGGCCTGCCGCTGTCGCGGCTGTGGACCTTCCGCCAGGCCCCGACCACGTTGAACCTGCTCGAAGGCGCCGACCTGGACCAGCTGGAAGTGGTGCGCCTGAACGATTGCGCCCACCACACGCCGTTCTTCGGCGAAGCCAAGCACCGCGCGCTGTAATTCCTTGACCCACTGATCCAACGCCCATGACCACCGCCGCCCCGCAGACCCTCACCGACTGGCTCGCCTACATCGAGCAGCAGCATCCGGCCACCATCGACATGGGCCTGGACCGCGTCCGCAGCGTGGCGCAGGCGATGGGACTGGGGCAGCCGGGCGCGCACACCATCGTGGTTGGCGGTACCAATGGCAAGGGGTCCACCGTGGCCTTCATCGAGGCGATCGCGCGTGCGGCCGGCCGCAAGGTCGGCGCCTATACCTCCCCGCACCTGCTGCGCTACAACGAACGCGTGCGCATTGATGGCCAGGACGTGTCCGACGAAGCGCTGACCGCGGCATTCCAGGCGATCGAAGCCGCGCGTGGCAGCACCACGCTGACCTATTTCGAGTACGGCACGCTGGCGGCACTCAAGCTGTTCGGCGATGCCGGCCTGGACCTTGCCGTGCTGGAAGTCGGCCTGGGCGGCCGCCTGGACGCGGTGAACATCGTCGATGCCGATGTCGCGGTGATCACCACCGTGGATATCGATCACAGCGACTGGCTGGGCGAGGATCGCGAAACCATCGGCGTGGAGAAGGCCGGCATCATCCGCGGCTGGAAGCCGGTGATCCTGGGTGAAACCGATCCGCCGTCCAGCGTGCTGGCGCGCGCGTATCTGCTGGGTGCCAACGCGATCCGCGGTGGCAGCGATTTCTTCGTCGACGTGATCGATGCGCAGACATGGCGCTGGCGTGATGTCGGCTTCCGCATCGAGCTGCCGACCCCGGCGCTGCGCGGCCCGATCCAGCTGCGCAATGCCGCCTCGGCGATTGCCGCGCTGCGCGCGCTGGACATGCCGCTGCCGCGCACGGCGATCGCCGAGGGCGTGGCCGCCGCGCGCATCCGCGGCCGGCTGCAGGGGGTTGATCGCGACGGCGTGGAAGTGCTGGTCGATGTCGGCCACAACCCACAGGCTGCGCGCGAGCTGGCGAGCGCGTTGAAGGCCGCGCCGGTGTCCGGCCGTACCGTGGCCGTGTTTGCCGCGTTGCAGGACAAGGACGCCGTTGGCGTGGTCGAGGCACTGGGCGGGCAGGTCGAGGCCTGGCACCTGGCCGGCCTCGATGGCGCCCGCGCACAGAGCGCGCAGGCGCTGCAGGCGCGGCTGCAGGAGACCGTAGCCGCAAGCGCGCGCCGCCACGCCACCGTGGCCGATGCGCTGGACGCCGCCGTGGCCGACGCCGCCGCGGGCGACCGCGTGCTGGTGTTCGGTTCGTTCCACACCGCGGCACAGGCGCTGCAATGGCTGGACGCTGCGCGCTGACCCGCGCCCGCCACCGCGCTGCGGCCGTTCAGCCGCAACAGACGCCGCTCACGCGGACACCCGTATAATCGCCGTGGCATTCCGCCGCGCCGCCCCTGCCTGCCTTCCGTGGATACTCCTCTGAAACAGCGACTGATTGGTGCCATCGTTCTGGTGGCCTTGGCTGTGATCTTCCTGCCCATGCTGGTCAAGGGCCCTGCGCCTGACAGTGGCGTGGCCAGCGTGCCGATCAGTGCGCCTGCCGCGCCGTCGGATGGCCAGTTCGAAACCCGCGAGTTGCCGCTGGTCGCACCCACCGGCGGTGCCACCGGCCTGCTCGGTGCCTCCAGCACCCAGCCGCTGCAGGACAACGCGGCCGCTGCCGCTCCGGCCGCGACGGACACCTCGCCGGCCGTCGCCGCCGGCAACTTCGCCGTCAGTTTCGGCGCCTACGGCAGCCAGGCCGACGCCGATGCGGTGATCGCCTACCTGAAGAAGTCGCAGCTGCCCGGGTTCAGCGAGGCGGCCACCATCAACGGTCGCCAGGCCTGGCGCGTGCGCGTGGGCCCGTATGCCGATCGTGCGCAGGCCGAAGCCGCCCGCCTGCAGGCGGTGAAGGTGCGCAACGACGTCAAGGCCGAAGTGGTCACCCTGGACGCGCGTGCCGACACTGCCGTCGCCGCAGCGCCAGCCGCGGCACCGACGCCGACGCCGACGCCCGCTGCAGCGTCGCCTGCGGCCTCCAGCGCCGCCGCCGCGCCGGCCTCGGCCACCGTGAAGACCGAATCGCTGCCGCCTGAGCCGGTGGCAGCCGCCAAGCCGGCGCCCAAGCCCGAACCCAAGCCGGCCCCGGCCAAGCCGGAACCCAAGCCCGAGGCGGCCGCCGCCGTCACCGCACCGGCTGCACCGGCCGCCAGCAGCGTCGGCTTCGCCGTGCAGCTGGGTGCCTTCGGCCAAGCGTCGGAGGCCAACGCATTGCGCGACAAGGTCCGCGCCGCCGGTTTCAGCGCATTCGTGGAACAGGTACGCACCGACAAGGGCACGCTCAACCGCGTGCGCGTCGGCCCGGTCGCCAATCGAGCCGAGGCGGAGAACCTCAAGGCCCAGGTTGCGTCCAAGGTCGGCGTGGCCGGCATGGTCCGGCCGCACCCCTGATGCCCGCCATGCGCCCGCGCCGTGAGGCCGGACCGTCCTGCAACGGAGGACGCGCATGATCGATTTCGTCCTGTTGGCGGTGATCGGCATCTCCACCTTGCTGGGGGTCATGCGCGGTTTCGTCAGCATCGTCATCAGCACCTTTTCCTGGCTGCTCGGCGGCTGGGCCGCGCTGATGTTCGGCAAGTCCGCCGCCGGCTGGTGGTCGGCGCCGGCCGCACCGGGCACCGGGCACTATTTCGCCGGCTATCTCACCGTATTCCTGCTGGTGATGGTGTCGGTGTGGGGCATCGGCCTGGTGATCCGCCAGGCGGTGCGTTCGACCAGCATGAACAGCGCCGACCGCCTGATGGGCGGTGGGCTGGGCCTGGCCCGCGGCGGGCTGATCAGCTGCGCCCTGCTCTTGATGGCCTCCTATACCCCGCTGACCCGCGAAGCCACCTGGCGCAACTCCAACCTGCGCGCCATGCTGCAACCCGGCGTCGGCTGGATGCAGGCCAAGATGCCGCGCATGCCCGACATGCCGCAGATGCCCAGCCTGGACGGCATGCCGGGGCTGCAGGGCCTGCCGATGGCGCTGCCGGAGGTGAACATGGCGCAACTGCCCGGTGCGGAGTTGGGCAAGCCGGGGCTGACAGGCGATAATGGCGTGCTTGGCGGACTGCTGGGGGGGCGTGGATGGCCGCGACCCGTCGATGAAACCCCGCAACCGGCGGGCGACCCGGCTGACGTATGGGCGCAAAGCGCTACGCCCGGTTCCCCCCAGAACACCGATCCGGCGCTCGTGCGCCCGGACCAACCCGATCCGGCACGGAAAGGGTCCCCCGGCCAGGCACGGCCACCTTCACAGTAAATGGGCGCAGCCCAGCGGAGATTCGCACCATGTGTGGCATCGTCGGAATCGTCGGCAATCAGAACGTCGCCGGGCAGTTGTATGACGGCCTGACCGTCCTCCAGCATCGTGGCCAGGACGCGGCCGGCATCGCCACCGCCGATGGCACCCGACTGCGCGTGCAGAAGGCCAACGGGCTGGTCCGCGATGTATTCGATGCCAAGCGCATGTCCACCCTGGAAGGCCGCGTCGGCATTGCCCACGTGCGTTACCCGACCGCCGGCTCCGAAGGCATGGACGAGGCGCAGCCGTTCTACGTCAATTCGCCGTACGGCATCGCGCTGGCCCACAACGGCAACCTGATCAACACCGAAAGCCTGCGTCAGCAGGTGTTCGAGCAGGACCGCCGCAACGTCAATACCGACTCGGACAGCGAAGTGCTGCTGAACGTGTTCGCCTTCGAACTGGACGCGCAGCGCCAGCTGACCCCGGAAGCGGCGATCCGCGCCGTGGCCGCCGTGCACCGCCGGGTCAAGGGCGGCTATGCGGTGATCAGCGTGGTGCTGGGCCTGGGGCTGGTCGCCTTCCGCGATCCGCATGGCATCCGTCCGCTGGTGCTGGGCAAGCGTGCCCACGCCGAAGGCGACGAATACATCGTGGCCTCCGAATCGGCCGCGCTCGACGTGCTCGGCTTCCAGCGCGTGCGCGACGTGCGCCCGGGCGAAGCGCTGGTGATCACCGCGCGCGGCGAGCTGTTCTCCGAAGTCTGCGCCGAGCCGGTCGAACACAGCCCGTGCATCTTCGAGTACGTGTACTTCGCCCGTCCCGATTCGATGATCGACAACGTGTCGGTGCACAAGGCGCGCATGCGCATGGGCATCAAGCTGGGCGAGAAGATCCTGCGCCTGCGCCCGGACCACGACATCGACACCATCATCCCGATCCCGGACACCTCGCGCGATGCCGCGCTGGAGATCTCCAATACGCTCGGGGTGAAGTACCGCGAAGGCTTCATCAAGAACCGCTACATCGGCCGCACCTTCATCATGCCGGGCCAGGGCGAGCGGGTGAAGTCGGTGCGCCGCAAGCTCAACCCGATCCACCTGGAGTTCCGCAACCGCGTGGTGCTGCTGGTGGACGACTCGATCGTGCGCGGCACCACCAGCCAGCAGATCGTGCAGATGGCACGCGATGCCGGCGCCCGCAAGGTCTACCTGGCCAGCGCCGCGCCGCCGGTGCGTTACCCCAACATCTACGGCATCGACATGCCGGCCGCCGAGGAACTGGTGGCGCACAACCGCAGCATCGAAGAAATCGAAAAGCACCTGGGCTGCGACTGGCTGATCTACCAGGACATCGAAGACATGGAAGCGGCGGTGCGCGAAGGCAACCCGGAGCTGAAGGCCTTCGATTCGTCGTGCTTCAACGGCATCTACCCGACCGGTATCGAGCCGGGCTACTTCGAGCGCATCCAGCAGCTGCGCTCGGATGACGCCAAGCACAAGCGCCGCGCCTGAGGGCGGGGGAATGGCCGAGCAGTTGCCGCTGGAGGCGGCCGGTGACCTGCTGCGTGCCGCGCAGCATTGCCTGGCCGCGGCCGATCCGCTGCACAAGGTCGCCCTGACCCAGGCCTACGCCGCGCAGTTCCGCGCCGGTCAGCTCAAGGCCCGCGCCGACGCCCCGGCGCCAGCGCCGATCCGGATGCCGGGGCGTCCGGATCGGCCGACGCTGGTGCATCCGCGTGATCTGCCCAAGCGTGGCCTGGGCAGCATTGAAGGGCGCGCCGCCTTCATCCATGCCATCGCGCATATCGAACTCAACGCAATCGACCTGGCCTGGGATGCGGTGTACCGCTTCCGCGGGTTGCCCGGATCGTTCCATGCCGACTGGGTGAGCGTGGCCGATGACGAGTCGCGTCACTTCATGCTGCTGCATGGCCGGCTGCAGGCGCTGGGGTTCGACTACGGCGATTTCGACGCGCACAACGGCCTGTGGGAAATGTGCGAGAAGACCGCGCACGATGGGCTTGCACGGATGGCGCTGGTGCCGCGCGTGCTGGAAGCGCGTGGGCTGGATGTCACCCCCGGCATGATCACCAAGCTGCGCTCGGCCAACGACCACGCCACCGCCGATGTGCTGGAGATCATCCTGCGCGAAGAAGTGGCGCACGTGGCTGCCGGTTCGCGCTGGTACCACTGGTACTGCAACCGCGCCGGAGTAGAACCGCGCGCGCGCTTCATCGCCTTGTTGAAGGAGTACGCCGGCGGTTTCCTGTACGGCCCCTTCAACCTGGAAGCCCGGCTGCTGGCCGGCTTCGACGAGGAAGAACTCGCCGACCTGATCGAGCAGGCCGGCCGCACCAGCGGCCCCGCACGGTAAAGCCACGCCACGCGTGGCTGCTCTTCGTTCGGGTATCGCGTGCAGCCACCCATGGGGTGGCTCTACCGGGATGCGCGTAGAGCCACGCCATGCGTGGCTGCTCTTCGTTCCGGCATCGCGTGCAGCCACCCATGGGGTGGCTCTACGGGGATGCGCGTAGAGCCACACCATGCGTGGCTGCTCTTCGTTCGGGCATCGCGAAGCCACCCATGGGGTGGCTCTACCGGGAGGCGCGTAGAGCCACGCCATGCGTGGCTGCTCTTCGTTCGGGTATCGCGTGCAGCCACCCATGGGGTGGCTCTACCGGGATGCGCGTAGAGCCACGCCATGCGTGGCTGCTCTTCGTTCCGGCATCGCGTGCAGCCACCCATGGGGTGGCTCTACGGGGATGCGCGTAGAGCCACACCATGCGTGGCTGCTCTTCGTTCGGGCATCGCGAAGCCACCCATGGGGTGGCTCTACGGGGAGGCGCGTAGCGCCGCGCCATGCGTGGCTGCTCTTCGTTCGGGCACCGCGAAGCCACCCATGGGGTGGCTCTACGGGGATGTGCGTACCGCCACGCCATGCGTGGCTGCTCTTCGTTCGGGCATCGCGCGAAGCCACCCATGGGGTGGCTCTACGGGGAGGCGCGTAGAGCCACGCCATGCGTGGCTGCTCTCCCGTCCGACGCGATGAACCGCCACCATGCGGGCGCATCACACGTTGGGCAACACCACGCGCTTGCCATCCTCGGTGGGGCGGTTGATGTAGAACAGACCCGGTCCGGGGCGGTAGGGCAGTTCGCGGGTTGCTTCATCGGCGGCGTAGAGCAGGGCGGTGTCGCCTAGCGCGTCGAAGTTCCAGTGCGCCGACTGCATCAGGTACCGCTGCCGCAGCAACAGCGCCTGCGCGGCGTCCAGCGACTGGCCGGACAGCAGGCGTGCGGCAATCGGCAACAGCGGCGCGGGCAGGGCCAGCTCGGGCACGGCATCCACCGGACTGCGCCAGCGCACCCCCGTCGCGTCGGCACGCTGCTGCATCAGGCGCAGGGGTATCCACTGGTAGCGCCCATCGATCTCCCGTTTCAGCACCACCGCCGCATACGCGAACAGCACCCACTGCGGCAGTACGCTGTCGCTGCCAGCCACGCGCTGCGACTGCCAACGGTGCCAGACATCCACCCAGACCCCGTCGTCGCCCAGGCCAAGCTCCGCCTGCCAGGCTGCGCACGCCGCCTTCGCCTGACGGTAGACGTCGGTGTCGCGCAGCAACGCCAGCGGTGGCACGGCGGTGTCGGCCAACCCGTGCCCACGCAGGCGCTGGCCAAGCGGCCGGGTCAACAGTTTGGGGCCCTCGATGCGCTGGTCGTAGCCGCCGCCGATATTGGCGTGCGCGCCGGGCAGGGCGATCTCTTCATGCGCCGGCGCGACCGTGGTCAACGGGAAATGCTGGCGATGCTCGTCGCGCGCGACCAGCTGCACCACCTTGTCGGCGCAACCGGCAGGCAGGGCGACATCCGGCAGTTCATCACCCTGCTGCGGATTGATCGCCACCACCGTGTCGAACAGGCCGATGAAGCGCACCGGGCGCACCGGGACCGCCGCGTCACTGCCCAGCTGCCAGCCGGTGCGGTGCAGTTGTTCCTCCAGCCAGCGGCGTCCGTCGCTGCGGTTGAACCGGTTGAGCGCAGCACGAGCGGACGCCGCACCGCGCGAAAAACCGAACAGGTCGATGTGCACCGTGCCCAGTACCCGGTGCGGATGGGCACGCGCCAGGGCCCGCAGCGCGTCGGGCAGGCACGTATCCAACGCGCGGCGCATCTTGGCGAGCACCCCGGTACGCCCGATGCCGAAGGCCAGTCCCATCAGGTCGTCGTCCTCACCGGTGCGGGTGCCGGTGCCTTCGATGTAGATCGCCAGGGACAGGGCCGCGCCGTTTGCGGGTTGTGCGCGATCGTCGGGATACAGCGCGTGCAGCCGCGCGATGTTGGTCAGGCCGTTGCTGTAGCTGCTGGTCAGGCGGCTCTGGTAGGGCGAGGCGTCATCGGCGACCAGCGGCGCCGGCGGGCGCGGCGTGGGCGTGGTGCTGCGCGGCGGGCGCGAGGCGTGCAGCAGGTTGTCGGCATTGTTGCGGGTGCCGTCGAAGAACAGGCCGATCTGCAGCGACACCGTCGCCGCCCTCGTTGCCGGAGTGGGCTGTCCTGCCATGGCGCTGGGTCCCTGGGATGCAGGGCCACGGTAGCGCGAAAACGACGCGGACGCGACGTCGCTGAACCGGCCGGTCGGCGGTCACAGTTCGGAATGTTGATCGCCCAGGTCTATTGAATTCACGCGATCAGTTGGCGCCATATGGGCGAGCACCACCACCCCGTATTCCACTCAAAGAGAGGCGACACGATGTCCAGATCGATGAGCAAGGCCGCAGGTGTGATTACGTTGTGCATGATGGCGGCGGGCGCTGCCAGCGCCGCCCCGCTGTTTGAACCGGTCACGGTGCTCAGCCGTGCCGGGGCCGCCAACCAGCCTGCCGCGCAGGCGGTGCTGTCGGCCGCCTCCACCGCCGCGGTGCAGGAAGTGCGCGTGGATGCCGCGGCGGTCACGGCCGGCCAGCGCCAGCTGGAGTTCGAACTGCTCGGCACGCAGGTGCAGGCGGTGCAGCAGCGTGTGCAGGCGCTGCCCGACGGCGGCAGCATCTGGTACGGCCAGATCCAGTCGCGCAGCGCCAAACTGGACCGCCAGGCCAGTGCATCGGACCCGGCCAACTCGGTGATCCTGGTCCGTGCCGGCAATACCATCACCGGCTCGATCCGCAAGGATGGCCAGTTGTATCGCCTGCGCCCGCTCAGCGATGGTCGGCACGTGCTGGTGGAAGTGGATGAAACGCGCATGCCGGCCGACCATCCGGCCGATTACAACAGCCTGCCGCAGGTTGCCATGCCGGTGAGCGACCGCGTGGGTATCGCAGCGGCCTCGTCGGGCACGCCGGCCACCATCCGTGTGCTGGTGGTGGCGACCAATGGCGCGGTGGCGGCCTACGGCGGCAACATGCAGTCGCTGGTGCAACTGGCCGTGGCCGAATCCAACCAGGGCTACATCAACAGCAATGTCGGCATCACCCTGGAGCTGGCCGGCTACGAGACCACCAGCTACGCCGAGTCGAGCAGCTTCTCCACCGACCTGTCGCGCTTCCGCAGCACCACCGACGGGGTCATGGACAGCATCCACACCAGCCGCAACAACACCCGTGCCGACGTGGCCGTGCTGGTGATCAACAACGCCAGCTCGTGCGGACTCGCCTCCAGCATCGGGTCGACCGCGGCCACCGCGTTCGCGGCCGTGCATTGGGACTGCGCCACCGGGTATTACTCCTTCGCGCATGAAATCGGCCACCTGCAGAGCGCGCGGCACGATATCGCCACCGACTCGAGCACCTCGCCCTACGCCTATGGTCACGGCTATCGCTATGAGCCGGCCAGCGGCGCGCGCTGGCGCACGATCATGGCCTACGACTGCACGGCGGGTTGCCCGCGGCTGAACTTCTGGTCCAACCCGAACATCAGCTACAACGGCGTACCGATGGGCATTGCGTCCAGTGCCGACAACCAGCGCGTGCTGGTCAATACCAAGGCAACGGTCGCCGCGTTCCGTTGAGGGTCGGCGCATCCGCGACTGCCTCTGGCGGTCGCGGATGCACATGCCGCGGGACGGCGGATCTCAGTCGGCGTCGTCAGGCAGCGCCGCGCATTGGTGCCGCGCACGCTGGGCGTCATCGGCGGCGGGTGCGATCGCCGCCTTCAAGGCCTGGGCGTCGCTGCCGTCGTAGGCCATCACGGAGACATGCAGCGTGGCCTGCCCGGCACTGGCGAAGTAGGCGGTGTCCCCCATTGCATTGGTGACTCCGCGATACAACTGCGGCACGCTGCTGCACACCACTACTTCGTAAGCCACCCCGGGGAACTCGCGGGTGCCGCCCGCGCCAACCACGCGCATGCGCTCGCCAAACGGTCCACTGCCGAAGCGTTCCAGCAGCATCCATCCGTGCGCGGGCGCGGCGCGCTCCAGCGCGATCACCGGCGTGCGTCCCTGGGCATCGGTGATGCCTTGATAGACGTCCTTCTCCTCGGTCACGAACGGCAGATCGACGTCCGCGTGCGACAGCGCGAACGGCCGATGCGCCGCGGGTTCCTGGGTGATCGTGTCGCGCAGCAGGAACTGGACACGGTGGCGGCCCTGGCCGATCACCGGCGAGCTCGCATCCGGTGCCAGCGATTCGGCCATGTCCGGTGCGTCGGGCGTGCCGACGGCAGGGGGCGTGGGGCGCGTCTGGCAGGCGGACACCAGCAACAGGACGGCGATGCCCAGGGCTGCAGAAATCCCGCTGCCCGCACGGCCAGGCAGGGCGCGCAGGCGCGGGCGGATCGATGTCATCTTCACTCCTGCGCTGCGCTCAGCGCGCCAGCGTATCCAGCGTCCAGCCCTGCGGGGTGACGCGCAGCACCGAGCCCTGCTCGTACCAGTCGCCCAGTACGATGCGGGTGCAGTCGTTGCCGCCGGCCCGCACGGTGTGGATGGCCGGGCGGTGGGTATGGCCGTGGATCATGGTGTCCACACCGTGGCGCACGAAGGTCGCGTCCACTTCAGCGGGCGCCACGTCGGTGACGGTTTCAAAGCTGGCGCGATCGTCCTGCTTCATCTCCGACTGGCGTGCCTGGCTGGCGTCGCGCGCCTTCTGCGCGAAGGCGATGCGCGCGGCCAGCGGCTGGGACAGGAACTGCGCCTGGAAGACCGGATCACGGGTCTGCGCGCGGAACTGCTGGTAGGCCACATCGTCGGTGCACATCAGGTCGCCGTGCTGCAGCAGCACCGCTCGGCCGTACAGGTCGATCACGCTGGGATCGGGCAGGATGCGGAAGCCGGCGCGACGTGCATAGTCCTCGCCGACCAGGAAGTCGCGATTGCCCCGGATGAAGTAGACCGGCACGCCGGCATCGGCGACGGCGTGCAGCGCATCGGCGACGGCATCGGCCGCGGCGGAGGGCGTGTCATCGCCGATCCAGGCTTCGAACAGGTCGCCGAGGATGTACAGGGCATCGGCCTGCATCGCTTCATCGCGCAGGAACGCCAGGAACAGTTCGGTAATGGCTGGACGGCTCGGGTCCAGGTGCAGATCTGAAATGAACAGCGTGGTCATGCGCGCATTGTAAAACGGGTTGCCCACAGCCGGTTGCATGCACGTCGCGGAAAAGGGGAGCGCCGCCCAGCCCGCAGCCCCCGCAGCGGCCTCACATCGGCAACGGCAGCCAGCGCAGGCTTGCCCCGGCCAGGGCGGTCGCAATCGCCGTGGCTGCCAGTACATCGCTGGGGTAATGCAGCCCCAGCACCACCCGCGACACACCGATGGCGGCCGTGAACGGCACCAGCAGCGGTGCCAGCCACGGGTAATAGGCGAGGGCGACGATGGTGAAGGACACCGCGTGCAGGGTGTGCCCGGAGGGGAAGCTGAACTCGTCCAATGGCGCCACCCAGGCGCGGATGCGCAGATCGGCGGCATACGGGCGGGGACGTCGGGTCCAGCGCTTGAGGCCCTTGTACAGCAGCAGCGCCATCAGGCCGGTGGCGGCCATGTGCAGGGACGCGCGCAGGCCCTCGACGCCGTCGACGAGGATCAGCGCAGCCATCAGCGCATACCAGAACACGCCATCACCGAGCCGGCTGATCGCGGCAAACCCCTGGCGGACGCGGCGGCGCCGACAGTAGTGGTTGGCGCGGCGGCACCAGCGGGTCTCGCGCCCGCGCAGGGCGTCAAGCGGCGTGGTCGGCATGCGGCCTCCGGGCCTGGGCCAGTTCGGCCAGCAGTGCATCGAACTCGGCCACCACCTGCTGCGGGTGCAGCCGCTTCATCGCGCTGGCAGCATTGCGTCCCAAGCGGGCGCGCAGTACATCGTCGCCGGCCAGTTGCAGCGCGGCGGCGAGGAATTCAGCGTCGTCATTCACGGCGATGCCGGTCTCATCGGTGCGCAGGTGCTCGCGCGCCGCACCATAGTCGAAGGCGACCGTGGCCACGCCGCTGGCCATTGCTTCCAGGGTGACGTTGCCGAAGGTCTCGCTGCGGCTGGGGAACAGGAACAGGTCGCCACTGGCGAAGTGGCGGGCGAGGGCATCGCCCCGCTGCACACCGCAGAAGATGAAGTCGGGATTTTCATGCGCCAGTTTCTCGCGCGAGGGGCCATCGCCCACCCAGACGAAGCGGGCCTTGGGCCGGATCTGCTGCAGCCGGCGAAACGCCTTCACCGCCAGTGCGAGGTTCTTTTCCGGGGCGATGCGGCCGACGTAGATCGCCGCGAAGCCGTTGCCGTCGATCCCCCATTCCTCACGCAATGCCGGATCGCGTCGTTGCGGGTCGAACTGGCTGCTGTCCACGGCACGGGCCAGCAACCGCACGCGGTCGAAGCCCTGTTCGCCGAGAAACTGCTGCAGCTCCTGGGTGGGCACCAGCGTCGCATCGGCCTGGTTGTGGAAGCGGCGCATCCAGCGCAACGCAGCCGCCTGCAGCCAGGCCACGCCGTAATCGGGCAGGTACTCGTCGAACCGGGTGTGGAAACCGGTGGCGACCGGGATGCCGAGCCGACGCGCGGTGCGCAGCGCCGACCAGCCCAGCGGGCCTTCGGTGGCGATGTAGATCGCATCGGGACGTTGCTGCTGCCACTGCCGGGCCAGTCGCTTCGGCGCGGGCAGGCCGAACCGCAACCCGGGGTAGCGGGGCAGGCCGGCGCCCTGGACCAGCACGGTGCCGCCATCCGGGTCGGTGCCGTCGCCGGCCTGGCGTGGACGCACCAGGTCGACCTGGTGGCCGGCCGCGCGCAGTCCCTGCTCCAGTCCCTGCACGGTCAGCGCGACGCCGTTGACCTCGGGGGGGTACGTTTCGGTGACGATGGCATAGCGCATGGCGGGCCCTCCGGTATGGGGGCATGCTGGGCCCGGGCGATGTAGTGGACATGACATGGGCATGACCGGCCGATGACGCGCGCCGGCTTGCGCACGCCCCTGCGGACGGGGCGTGCGCAAGCCGGCGGGAACGTCTCTGGCGGCCAGCAGCCGCCGCGCCTGCAATGACGGGAGAACAAAAAAAACCACGGCCCCGAAGGGCCGTGGTTGGGTGGTGCGGTGTTACCTGGCAGCGATCAGAACTGCTGCTTGTACTGCATGTACACGAAGCGGCCGATGTCGAAACCGCCGTAGTACGAGTACACCGAGTTCGGCTTGGTGTACATCACCGGGCCGAGGCGGTTGAACACGTTGTTGGCACCGACCGAGACGGTCGCGTTCCACGGCAGCTTGTAACGCACCTGCACGTCGTGGAAGGTCACCGAACCACGCTCGTTGTAGTTGCGCGCGCCCTTGTACCACGGAGCGTACACGCCCGGATCGGAGCACTCGTCCGGATGGTTCGGCAGGCTCAGGCACTGTTCCTTGACGCTGGAATAGTAACGCGCGCTCCAGCTGACGCCGAAGTTCTCCAGGTCCCAGCCCACGGTCGCATTGGAGCGCACGCGGAAGCCGATGCCGGTGTTGGCGGCGATGCCGTTGATGGTGGTCGGCACGGTCGCCGTGTCGTTGGACGAACGGTAGATGTTCGAGCTGACGTAGGTGGTCGTCCAGGAGGTGCTCAGCTTGCCGTAATCGGTATCCAGGCGGTAGCTGAGGTCCATGTCATAGCCTTCGGTCTCGGCGAAACCGGCGTTGCGGTTGCCGAACTTCAGGCCGGTGACGATGCCGGTGACCGGATCACGCGAGAAGCGCGCGCAACGCGACTCGATGTTCTGCTCGTAGCAGTCGATCAGGATCTGGTTCGGGCTGTCGGACACGATCGTGTTGTCGATGCGGATCTTCCACCAGTCCAGCGACACATTGAAGTTGCTGATGAAGGTGGGGCTCCACACCACGCCCAGCGTCTTGCTGGTCGAGGTTTCCGGCAGCAGCTGCGGGTTCGAGCCGGAGGTGAACGCCACCGGGGTGGCCGCACTCGAACCGGAGGTCGGCTTGTTGGTGCTGTCCAGCTGGCGGAACGTGGCGACGTTGGCGATGTCCTGCGCGCAACGTGCACGCACGCCGGCGTTGGTCTTGGCCGAGCCGTAGACGCTGTCGCACGGATCGCTGAAGGTGGCGAAGGTTTCCGAACCGCCGCCGTACAGGTCATTGATGGTCGGGGCGCGGAAGCCTTCGGCCCAGGTGCCACGGACCAGCAGCTGGTCCAGCGGGCGCCACTTGAAGCCGAACTTGCTGTTGAGGGTGTCGCCGAAGGTGTTGTAGTCCGAGTAACGGGTAGCGGCGCTGAAGCTCAGCTCCTTGGCACCCGGCAGGTCGGCCAGCACCGGCACGTTCAACTCCAGGTACGCTTCCTTGACCTTGTACGAGCCACCGGTCGGGCCAGCGGCCAGGTTGGTGGTCGCGCCGGTCTGGGCCAGGGCATCGGGAATGAACTCGCCATTTTCTTCGCGGTTTTCCAGGCCGAAGGCGAAGCCCAGGTCACCGGCGGGCAGGGTGAACGCGCTGCCGCTGAGGTTGGCGAACCAGTTCTTGGTCGAGGTCTGGCCGGTGGCGTCTTCGGCCGGGAACAGCCAGTCCTGCAGCGCCTGGTTGCCGTCCAGGCCGTACGGGTTCTGGACGCCGTACGGCACCAGCGGGTTCCACACCATGCAGTTGGCCTTCGGTGCGGCTGCGCTGCCGCACTCGACCTTGCCGGTCGCGGTGTTGAGGTAGGACGGGCCCACCGCATCGATGACGCGCTGCTTGTGCAGGTTGCCGGTGGTGTGCTGGGTCAGCTCGTTCTTGCTGTACTGGTAGCCCACTTCCCAATCGAAGTAACGCTCACCCAGGTCGAACGAACCTTCGAACGAGGCGACCGCGCGGTAGGTCTTCAGCTCGCTGGTGCTTTCGCGCGGCATTTCCCAGGTACGACGGTTCCAGGCCACCGAGGTCGGGGTGGCGTAGCCGTTCTTGTTGCCGAAGGGGTTGAAGTAGCTGTCGATGGCCATGTTGCCGGCGGCAGCGGTCTTGCCCAGCGTGCTGGAGGACAGCGGGTAGCCGGCGGTGACGCGGGTCGACTCGCGCTTGTTGTAACCGAGTTCGGTCTTGAAGCGGACGTTGTCGGTGATGTTGGCCTGGCCGGAGAAGAACACCGAATCACGCTTGATCGGATAGCTCAGGTGCATCTGTTCGTTGGTGTTGCTGGTGTCGCCGGTGAACGCGGCCGGGTCGGTCAGGTGGTAGTTGCCCGGCTTGGTCGGGTCGGTGCCACGGTTGAGCGAGTAACCGCAGCCCGCGGTCGCGGTGCAGCCCGGACCCCTGACGCCGGTGAACTGGCCCCACTGGCTGGTGGTGGTCCAGCCTTCGGTCGGATGGCGGTCGGTGTTGCTGTATTCGCTGAAGCCACGGTCGCGCGCCCACACGGCCTTTTCTTCCGAATGCTCGGCGGCGAAGGTGGTCGAGAAGCGGTCGTTGGACCAGCCGGCAACCACGTCGAAGCGGTCGCGTGCGCCGTCGCCTTCGCTGTACTGGCCGTGGTAGACGTTGGCGGTCACGCCGTTGACGTTGCTGCGGGTGATGATGTTGACCACACCGGCCATGGCATCGGAGCCGTAGATGGCCGACGCGCCGTCCTTCAGGATCTCGATGCGCTCGATCGCCGACACCGGCAGGACCGACAGATCCTGGTAGCCGGAGGTGCTGATGCCCAGGCGCTTGCCGTTGACCAGCACCAGCGTGCGCTGGGTACCCAGGCCGCGCATGTCGACGTAGGTGCCGCCGGCGTTTTCACCGGCGGTCAGCACGTTGGCACGGCTGATCGTCGGGCTGCCCATCGCGGTGACGTTCTGCAGGATGTCCGATACCGAGCTGAAGCCCTGGCGTTCGATGTCCATGCGGGTCAGCGCCAACACCGGCTGGGCGGTTTCGACGTCGACCTGGCGGATGCGCGACCCGGTGATCTCGATGCGGTCCAGGTTGGTCGGCGCGCTGTCCTGCGCCATGGCCGGGGTCGCGGCGAGGCCGGCGACACCGCCGACCAGGGCCAGGCGGATGGCCTGCCCCAGCACGTTGATGCGTGAAGTCATAAAGCTCTCTCTCTCTCTCGTTCGGAACTGCATCAAAAGGAGACGACGGGCCCAAGTTCCCGCCTTCCCAAAATCCGACCCATGAATGGCCGGTATCCCGATCATAGTCCCGGTAGTTAAGGCTCTGTAAAGCGAAAGTGAAACAATTTTCACAATTTCATATCACTTTCACAAAAAGATGAGGAGAAGCAACGAGTTACAGAAAGCGCCCAAACGCCGTCATGTACCGGTTTGTGTCTGAATGTAACAAGTTGCTGCTATGCAGCATGGGTCTGGCGCGAAGTTGGCCATTCCCGGTGCGTGCGGGACACGCAAATAGACAACGCGCGTTGTCGTCGGTCAGCACGGCGTAACGGGGTCCGGACGATGTCGGCCACGCAGGTCACCGCCGCCCGTCCCCGGCATGCCGGGGCGGGGGCACGACTGAAGCGTTACGCGACCCGACCGGTCGCGTGTCAGGCCAGGTCAGGCCACGAACGGCCGGAACTGCACACCCAGTCCGGCCATGCCCTCGGCTTCCCCGATCAGGTCCGCACGCAGCAGCGGACGGGCATCGATGAAGGCCTGGGGCAGGATCAGCGACAGCCGGCTGTCGTCGGCGGTCAGTTCCAGTGCCGGCATCGGCGTGTCTTCATGGGCGCGGTTGAGCAGCACCGCCAGCCGCAGCAGGGCGGTCATGCGGCGTGCCGGCTGCAGCAGGCGTTCGGGCAGGGCATCGAAGGCCGACTTGGAGATGTTGCGACGATGGCTGCGCACCAGCGCGGCCAGCAGTTGCTGTTCCTGCCGCGAGAAGCCGGCGATGTCCGAGTTCTCCAGCACGTAGCTGCCATGCACGTGATAGCCGCTGTGCGCGATCATCAGGCCCAGCTCGTGCAGGCGCGCGGCCCAGCCGAGCATGCGCGCATCGTCGGGGTCCAGCTTCCAGCTGTCCTCGACCTGGCCGAGCAGGTTCATCGCGGTGCGCTCGACCCGGTCGGCCTGGGCGGTGTCGATGCCATAGCGCAGGGTCAGCGCGGCCACCGATTCATCGCGCAGGTCGTTCTCGCTGGCGCGGCCGAGGATGTCGTACAGGATGCCCTCGCGCATCGCCGCCTTGCTGACCAGCAGCTTCTCCAGGCCCAGCGCCTGGAAGGCAGCTTCCAGCACCAGAATGCCGCCGGCGATGATCGGTCGGCGATCGGCCGACAGGCCAGGCAGGTTGATGTCCTCGATGCGCTTGGCCTTGAGCAGCTCATCGCGCAGTTGCGGCAGCGCCTCGGCGGTGATCGCGCCCTTGCTCAGTTTCATGGTGGCGCAGATTTCGCTGATCGCCTTGTGCGTGCCCGACGAGCCCAGCGCTTCCTGCCAGCCCAGTGCACGATACTTGGTGGCGAACTGCTGGAACTCCGCACCGATCTCGGTCAGCGCGTCCTTCCAGCGCTTGCGGCTGAGCTTGCCGCCGGGGAAGAAGCGCCGGGTGCTGGCGATGCAGCCGGCCTGCAGGCTTTCCCGCTCCAGGGTCTGCATGCCCTGGCCGATGATGAACTCGGTCGAGCCACCGCCGATGTCGATCACCAGCCGGCGCTGGTCCGGCTTGGGCGGCTGTGCATGGGCAACGCCGAGATAGATCAGGCGCGCCTCTTCGCGGCCGCTGACCACTTCGATGGCATGCCCGAGCGCGGTCTCGGCCGGCATCAGGAAGGCATGCGGCGAACGCAGCTGGCGCACCGTGTTGGTGGCCAGCGCGCGCACGCGGGCCGGCGGGATCGCGCGGATGCGCTGGCCGAACCGCGCCAGGCATTCCAGCGCGCGCTGGCGCGCCTCGGCGGACAGGCCGCCCTTGCCATCCAGGCCGTCGGCCATGCGCACGGTCTCGCGCAGGCGGTCGACCACCCGCAACTGCCCGAGCGTGTAACGCGCGATGACCATGTGGAAACTGTTGGAACCCAGGTCGATGGCGGCGAGCAGGTCGCCATCCTGCAGGGCGGGCGGAGTCGTGGAGGTATGCGGCATGGTCGAATGTTAGCCGATGGGTGGGGCGCGAAGTCACCGCGCGGCCTTCACATGGGATGCGACCTGGAGTCGCAGCGGTTCATGACGCTGGCGCGCAACGGCCAGTACTACCGCGATGCATCCGGCCGCATGGCCCCCGGGTCAGGGGGCGCGCCAACCGGCGCGGGGTGTGGGGGGAGGCAAGAGCGGCCCACGGCCTGCGTAGCAAGCCGTCGGGCGGCAGCGCGCATGCGATCACGCGAGCAGCTACAGGCCCTGCATCAACGTCATCTGGGCCGAGTGCGGCGGCTCGTCGTGGCCCGGGGTGCACTTGGCGTACTCGCCGTTGGCCTGCAGTTCCCAGGCATTGAGGTTGTCGTCCAGGTAGTTCTGCAGCACATCGCGGTACACCTTGCGCGCCAGCTCCGGGTCCAGGATCGGGAAGCAGGTCTCCACCCGCCGCAGCAGGTTGCGCTCCAGCCAATCGGCGCTGGCGCAGTACAGCTCGGCGGCGCCATCGTTGCCGAACCAGTAGACCCGGCTGTGCTCGAGGAAGCGGCCGACGATCGAGCGCACGCGGATGTTGTCCGACACCCCGGGCACGCCCGGACGCAGCGTGCAGGCGCCGCGCACGATCAGGTCGATCTGCACGCCGGCCTGCGAGGCGGCGTACAGCGCGCGGATCACCTGCGGCTCGTTGAGGGCATTCATCTTGGCGATGATCCGGCCCGGGCGGCCACTGGCGGCCAGCCGGGTTTCGCGATCGATGCGCTGCAGCAGCCCGGGGTGCAGGGTGAACGGCGACTGCAGCAGGCGCTTGAGCTTGGTCCGCGGCGCGAGCCCGGACAGCTGCTGGAACAGCAGGTGCACGTCGTTGCCGATATCCGGATCGGCGGTGATCAGGCTCAGGTCGGTGTACGCACGCGCCGTGCCGCTGTGGTAATTGCCGGTGCCCAGGTGCACGTAGCGGCGCAGCTTGCGGCCCTCGCGACGCACGATCAGCAGCATCTTGGCGTGGGTCTTGTAGCCGACCACGCCATACACGACCTGCACGCCGGCTTCCTGCAGGCGATCGGCCAGGCCAAGGTTGGCCTCTTCGTCGAAACGCGCGCGCAGCTCGACCACCACGGTCACGTCCTTGCCGTTGCGCGCGGCCTGGATCAGCGCATCGACGATCTGCGAATCCTTGCCGGTGCGGTACAGCGTCTGCTTGATCGCCAGCGCGTTGGGATCCACCGCGGCCTGCTTGATCAGGTCCAGCACCGGGGTGAACGCATCGAAGGGATGGTGCAGCAGCACGTCCTTGCGCGACACCACATCGAAGATGCCGTCCCCGTCGCGCAGCACGCGCGGGTTGAGCGTGGGGTATTTCAGCTCCGGGCGGGCCAGCAGGTCGTACAGCTGGATCACGCGGTTCAGGTTGACCGGGCCGTCGATGCGGTAGACCGCGTTTTCGGTCAGGCCGAAGTTCTGCAGCAGCGTGCGCACGATGTCGCGCGGGCAATCCTGCGCGATCTCCAGGCGCACCGCCGGCCGGTAGCCGCGGTCGACCAGCTCGTCGCGCAGCGCCAGGGCCAGGTTCTCCACTTCTTCCTCGTCCACCACCAGCTCGGAGTTGCGGGTCACGCGGAACTGGTAGGCCCCCTGGACTTCCATGCCCGGGAACAGCTCATCGACGAAGGTGGACAGCACCGAAGACAGGAACACATAGGTCTGCGCGCCGCCCAGTTTTTCCGGCAGCTGGATGATGCGCGGCAGCGAGCGCGGCGCGCGCACGATCGCCAGGTGGCCGGCACGACCGAACGCGTCGGTGCCCTTGAGCACCACCACGATGTTCAGCGATTTGTTGAGGATCTTCGGGAACGGATGCGACGGGTCCAGGCCCAGCGGCGACAGCACCGGCATGATTTCGTTGCGGAAGAACGCGCGCAGCCAGCGCTTCTGGCGGTGGTTCCAGGAATGTCGGCCGAGTACGTCGATGCCCGCTTCGTGCAGCGCCGGGCGCAGGGTTTCATTCCAGCAGCGGTACTGCTGGTCCACCAGCTGGGCAGCGCGGTCGTGGATGGAATTGAGGATCGCCTGCGGGGTCATGCCGTCCGGAGCGGGCGGCAGGCCGAACTCCTGCGCGTGGCGCACGGCCGCAGCGCGGATCTCGAAGAACTCGTCCAGGTTGGTGCAGGAGATGCACATGAAGCGCAGGCGCTCCAGCAGCGGCACCTGCGTATCCATGGCCTGGGCCAGCACGCGGAAGTTGAAATCCAGCTGCGACAGTTCGCGGTTGATGTACAGCGCCGGGTCGCGCAGCGGATCGTTGTCCACCGGCACGGCGATCGGGACGAGGGTGCTCATGCGGAGAAGTCTTCTGCAGAAGGAAGGGAGGCCGTTTCGGTGCGCGCACGCACCTGGTCGGCGTCGAAGTGACATGAGAACACGCTGCCCTTGCCGACCTCGCTCTGGATCTCCAGGCGCGCGTGGTGCAGGCCCAGGATGTGCTTGACGATCGACAGACCCAGCCCGGTGCCGCCGCTTTCGCGCGAGCGGCTGCTCGACACGCGATAGAAGCGTTCGGTCAGGCGCGGCAGGTGGGTGGCGGGAATGCCGTAGCCGGTGTCGCGCACCGACAGCACCGCGCCCTGGCCCTCGCGCGCCAGTTCCACTTCAATACGGCCGCCGGCGGGGGTGTAGCGCACCGCGTTGGTGACCAGGTTGGAGAACGCGCTGTGCAGTTCCTTGTTGGAGCCCTGCAGGTCGACGCCGGCGTTGTCGACCACGCTGATCTGGTGGCGGCCCTGGCTGTGTGCCTCGGCCTCGCGGCGCAGCGTGGCCAGCATCGGCGCCATCGCCACCGCTTCTTCCTCGGTGTGTTCCTGCGATTCCAGCCGCGACAGGGTCAGCAGGTCTTCGACCAGCTGCGCCATGCGCTGGGACTGCTTGCGCATTTCTTCCAGCATCGGACCGGTGCCGGGGAAATCCTCCGGCTCCATCATGTCCAGGTACCCGTGCACCACCGTCAACGGCGTGCGCAGTTCGTGGGAGACGTTGGCCACGAAGTCGCGGCGCACCTGTTCCAGGCGCAGCAGCTTGCTCACGTCACGGGCGATCAGCAGCCAGTAATCGGGCGAGTACGGGATCAGGCGCAGGTTGAGGCGGATGGCCGGATCGACCGGCGAGGGCACATCCAGGATCGGCTCGGCATTGCGCCCGCCGGCCAGCCAGTGGGCCAGCGGCATCGGCTGCAGGCGCTGCACCAGCGCCTCGCCCAAATCGCCCGGGTGGTGCAGGCCGAGCAGCGAGGTCGCCGCTTCGTTGAACCACTGCACGCGCTGGCTGTTGCGGTCCACCACCACCACCGCATCGGGCAGCGCGGCGGCGGCGGCGCGGTAGCTGCGCAACATGTCCAGGAGGCGCCGCTTGCGCGTGCGCATTTCCCATTGATTGCGGTACAGCAGCCGGTCCAGCTCGTTCCACACGCCGGTGCCGTCCCCCATGTCCCAGCGATGCCGGGCGGTCAGCCCGCGCAGCACCCGGCGCAGGCGCCAGTAGTGCCACGCCAGCGCGCCGATGGAGGCCAGTGCGATGCACATCCATACATGTCCGACCAGCAGGCCCAGCACGCCGGCCGCGAGCAGCAGGGCGGCGAGGGTGGCCAGCGTTTTCAACCAGGCAGAACGGATGTGGCGGGGCATTGCGGTCTCGCAGAAAGTGCGGTCCTCGGACACGATCCAAGGTTATAGCAGGAGTGGCCGGCACCGGGCGCAATGGCCAGGCACCGGCCCGACGAGACTCAGGTCGAGGTCGAGAACCGGTAGCCGGCGCCGCGCACGGTCTGCACCATGTTCTCCGCGCCGAACGGTTCCAGCGTCTTGCGCAGGCGACGGATGTGCACGTCGATGGTGCGCTCTTCCACGTACACGCTGCCGCCCCACACGTGGTCCAGCAGCTGCGCGCGGGTGTAGACCCGCTCGGGATGGGTCATGAAGAAGTGCAGCAGGCGGTATTCGGTCGGACCGATCGGCACCGGCTGGTCACCGGCGAAGACGCGGTGGGCGGCGCCGTCGATGCGGATGGACCCCACCGCGACGCTGCCGTCTTCGTCATCGTCGCGGGCGCGGCGCATCACCGCACGGATACGGGCCAGCAGTTCGCGGGCCGAGAACGGCTTGACGACGTAATCGTCCACGCCGGCTTCCAGGCCGCCAACGCGGTCATTCTCTTCGCCGCGCGCGGTGAGCATGATGATCGGCACCTCGCGGGTGAGGGCTTCCTTGCGCCAGCGTCGGGCCAGGTCCAGCCCGCTGGTGCCGGGCAGCATCCAGTCGAGCAGGATCAGGTCAGGGACGCGGTCGGCGATCGCCGTCTGCGCCTCGCGGGCGTCGCCGGCGTGGATCGGGTCGTAGTCGCCCTTGCGCAGGGCGAAGGCGACCATTTCGCGGATCGCGGGTTCGTCATCGACGATCAGAATGCGTTTCTGCACGTGCGCACCGTATTGCTTATCAGACCGGGATTGAGCCCAGTAGACTACGGTTTCATGACATGTTTGTGACGGCCCTGGCCCACATTGCCCGCAACTGCCATGGCGCGGTCATCTGGCGCCGGGGCGGCGGCCGGCTCAGCGCCGCTCCAGCTCGGGGTCGCGGATGCCCTGGCGGCGCATCTCCAGCACGGTCGGGGTGATGCTCTCGATGCGCGCATCGACCCGGGCGCGGCCCACGTAATCCAGCGCCGGCTGCTTCTTCAATGCCTGCAGCTGCATCAACGCCTGTTCCGGGCGGCCGTTCAGGAACGCCGCTTCGGCGTAGGCCTCACTGGCGCGCACGGTATCGCCGGCCAGTTCGCTGGCGCGGGCGTAGCGCAGCTGGAACACCGGATCATTGCCGCTTTGCGACAGCAGCGGTCGCAGCATCGCCTGGGCGCGCTGGCCGGCCTCGCGGCCCCCCTGCTCGTTGAGGATCTCCGCGTAGGTCAGCGCCACCGGGCGGCTGCCCGGGTGTTGGCGCAGCAAGGTCTCAAAGCGCGCATTGGCCTGGCTCGGCTGGCCGGAGCGCGATTCGGCCTCGCCCAGCGCCAGCGCGATCCACAGATTGTCGGGGTGGTCGCCGAGCAGCGCGGTCAGGTCGCGCCGCGCGTCACCGGCGCCACTGTTGCGCAGCCGCGCCAGGGCCAGGCCGTAGCGCTGCGGTTGGGTCAGGCCCTGCTTCTGCGCGCGCTGCAGGTTCTCGTATTCACGTACCACATCGCCGGGGGTATCGGCGCTGAGCACGCGCAGGCGCTCGCGCGCCCATTCGAACTGGCCGGTGGCGCCGCGGCTGAGGCTGTTGACCGAGATCTGCATAGACGCGGGCAGCATCGGGTTGGTGCCGCGCACGATCGGATCGGACAACGCCGGATCGGTCGGGTTCACCCGCTCCTGGCGGACCCCGCCGGGCACCTCGGTGGTGAGCAGCACGGTGTCCTTCTTCATCTGCTCGGCGCGTGCCTTGGCCTCGCTGATGCGGGTGGTGGTGACCGGATGGGTCTGCAGGAAGTCCGGCACCGAGTAGCCGCCGGCATTGCCGCGCATCGAGGCGGACATGCGCTCGAAGAAGCCGGCCATCGCATCCACGTCGTAGCCGCTGCGGGCCAGGGTGCGGATGCCCAGGCGATCGGCCTCGGATTCATTGCTGCGGGTGTAGTTGATCTGGCGCTGCTGCATCAGGCCCATGCCCGAGGTGATCGCGGCCATGGTCGCATCGCCCGACGAACTGCCGCCGGCCTGCTGCGCGGCGACCACCGCCGCCAGCATGCCCAGCAGGATCGGGATCTGGTCGCGCTGGGCCCGCTCCACCCCGCGCAGGACGTGCTGCTGGGTGACGTGGGCGATTTCGTGGGACAGCACCGCCGCCACTTCGTCCTCGCGCTCGGCGGTCAGTACCAGGCCCGCGTTGACCCCCACGTACCCGCCCAGGGTGGCGAAGGCGTTGATCTGGCGGTCCTTGAGCATGAAAAACGTGTACGACTGACGCGGTTGGGCGCTGTTGGAGCCCAGCCGGGCGCCCATGGTCTGCAGCCAGTCGTCCACCAGCGGGTCGTCCAGCAGGTAGCCGTAGTTGCGCAGCTCGCGCAGCATCATGCCGCCGTACTCGGCCTGACGGGCCGGGGTCAGCAGTTCACCGGCCGACGAGCCGATGTCGGGCAGCTTGGACTCCTGTGCAGACACCCACGGCGCGGCCAGGGCGAGAGTCAGCGCAGCGGAGAGCAGCAGAGGGCGCAATACAAGCTCCAGGACGGGCAGGGCGGGGGACCAGGCGGCAGCGTGACAGGCGCCATGCAAATCTGCGGTTAATCCACAGTGTTGCGGTGATGACGTGGAAAATCCAGCAGCCAGCTACCATATACAGACACTCGTTTGTCCGTGGAGTTTCCCGTGAGCCAAGATGTTGCGTCCAACCCGGGTGGGGCCCCCGCCATCACCATCTATTCGACCGCGGTCTGCCCGTACTGCGTGGCCGCCAAGAACTTCCTCAAGAGCAAAGGGCGCGACTGGACCGAGGTCCGGATCGACCTGGATCCGGGCGAGCGCGAGAGGATGGTGGCCAAGACCCG
>NZ_DAMAGC010000048.1:0-28571 GCF_031995405.1 Stenotrophomonas sp.
ATAAAGGAGGAGGCCGCCAGGCCGGGGGACATTTGCACCAGGGGCCTACCGGCTGCTACGGGGCCCAAACGCTCGCGGCACGTCCCGAACCGAGACAGCGCCAGATCCAAACGGCGCCTGCAGACCAGGCCACCCGCGTAGCGCCGTGCTCACCTTGCGGCGGCCCCGGCAACAAGACGCTCCCATCAGATGTGGAGAAGAACCATAAAGAAAGCCGCCTCTCGGCGGCCTTCTCGGAGTATGCCGGCCCACGGGCCGGCATCTACCGGGCGGGATCGGCACGGGGCCGACACTCCCCTTACTTCAGCTTGATCTCGCGCAGACGCTCTTCCAGGAAGCCGTGGGCGGTGATCGGCTCCGGGTAGCGGCTCGGGTTTTCCGGGGTGATGCAGGTCGGCAACACGTCGATCAGGTAGTCCGGGTTCGGGTGCAGGAAGAACGGCACCGAATAGCGCGGCTGGCGCGCCTGCTCACCCGGAGGATTGACCACGCGGTGGATGGTGGACGGATACACGTGGTTGGTCAGCCGCTGCAGCATGTCGCCGATGTTCACCACGATCGTGTCCGCGTCGGAGGTGAACGGCACCCACTTGCCCTCGTGCGACTGCACTTCCAGGCCGGCCGCGCTGGCACCCACCAGCAGCGTGATGAAGTTGATGTCCCCATGCGCGCCGGCGCGCACGTTGGGAATGTTCTCGGCGGTGATCGGCGGGTAGTGGATCGGGCGCAGGATCGAGTTGCCGTTGTTGGTCTTGTCGGCGAAGAAGTCCTCCGGCAAGCCGATATGCAGCGCCAGTGCCGACAGCACCCGCGAACCCAGCGTGTCCAGTGCCTGGTAGAGCCTGTAGCCGCGCTCGCGGAAGTTCGGGACCTCGCTCGGCCACAGATTCGGGGCCATCACGTCACGGTACGGAGAGTCGTCCGGGATCTCACGACCGATGTGCCAGAACTCCTTCAGATCGAAGTGCGCCGAGCCCTTGGCGGTTTCCACGCCGAAGGCCGTATAACCGCGGG
Organism: Stenotrophomonas sp.; assembly: GCF_031995405.1. GTDB lineage: Bacteria > Pseudomonadota > Gammaproteobacteria > Xanthomonadales > Xanthomonadaceae > Stenotrophomonas. Next base: position 1,015 of record NZ_DAMAGC010000048.1, read on the forward strand.
CGCCGCCGCTGCCCGGCACGTGGTACTTGCGCTTGGTCTCTTCCGGCAGCGCGAAAAAGGCCTTGAAGACCTCGTAGGCCGCGTCGATGTCGGCCTGCGGGATGCCGTGGTTGCGGATGCCCGCGAATCCCCATTCGCGGTAGGCCGCGCCCAGCTCGGCGACGAACGCGTCGCGGTCACTGTCGAAACGGGTGATATCGAGGGTCGGGATCTGGCTCACAGCGGTTCCTGGCTAGTTCGGATGGGTCACGGGCCACCACTGTGGCCCGGCTGAACATTGTGCCAGATCCGATCACCGGCACTGCCGACACAAAGATACAAACCGATACAATGCGCCGCCCGCCTTCCTCTGGACGGGTCGCCGACGCAGCCGCCGCCGCCACGTCCCCTGCCCTCCCGCGCCACCCGAGCCGCTCCATGGATGCTTTCCACCCCAGCGTTCCCGCCCCATCCCCTCCCCCGCGCCAGACGCTGACGGCCTCTGGCGATGCGACCACCGCGGCGGCCGCCTGGCGCGCCACCGCGCCCGTGGGCAATGCATCGGTGAACGCGCCGCGCACGTTGGCGCCGCTCAGGATCCTGCACACCGAGGCCGCCAGGGGATTCGGCGGCCAGGAGATCTACATCTATCGCCACATGCTGGCGATGCGCGACCGTGGCCACGAGGTATCCCTGCTGTGCCAGCCCGGTGCGCGCCTGGGCGAGATCGCGCGCGAGGCCGGTTTCACCGTGCACACGCTGAAGATGGGCGGCCTGCTGCGGCTGCTGCGCGGCATCTGGTCGGTCAACCAGCTGGTGCGGCGGATCGGCTTCGACGTGGTCAACACCACCAGCCGGCGTGACAGCCTGATCGCCGCCGCCGGCGCACGCCTGGGGCGTACGCCGCTGGTGGTGCGCTCGCGGCACCTGATGAGCCCGATCAACTCACTGCTGACCTACACCGGCCTGCCGCACCGGGTATTGACCGTGAGCAGCTACGTCAAGCAGCTGCTGGTGGCGCGCGGGGTCCAGGACGGCAGCATCGGCATCGTGCCGCCGATCGCGGTGCCACCGCAGTGGTCGCAGATCGAAAGCGTCGACCCGTGGCAGTGCGTGCAGGACACGCGCGCCCAGGTGCGCCGCGAACTGGGCTTTGATGATGCGCAGATCGTGGTCGGCTGCGTGGCCGTGCTGCGCGAGCCCAAGGGCCACGTGGACCTGCTGCGGGCGATCGCGCCCCTGTGCCGGCAGCATCCCAACCTGCAGCTGGTGATCGTCGGCGACGGCCAGCCGGTGATGGACAGACTGGTGGCACTGCGCCGCGAACTGGGCGTGGAGGCGCAGGTGCACCTGCTCGGTTATCGGCTCGGCGCCTGTCGGTTGATGGCCGGCTTCGACATCTTCGCCCTGGCCACGCACAAGGAGGCGGCCGGCACGGTGTTTCTGGAGGCGGCGCACGTGGGCGTGCCGATCGTGGCCACGCGGGTGGGCGGCGTGCCTGAAATGGTGCTTGAAGGCAGCAATGCCCTGCTCGCCCCGCTGGGCGACCAGGCCGCCCTGACCCGCGCATTGCAGACCCTGGTCGAACAGCCCGAACAGCGCCGCCGCATGGGTCGCGCCGGCTGGGAATGGATGCGTACCGCGCAGCGCTTCACCCCGTTGGGGCACACTGAAGCGACCGAACATTACTACTACCAGTGGTTGAAGGAACTGGGCCATGGCCAACGCTAGATCCGTGCCGGTATTGATGCACCACCACGTGTCGCCGTCGCCGGGCATGATCACGGTGTCGCCGGAGAATTTCGAAAGCCAGATCGCCTGGTTGGCCAGCAATGGCTGGACCTCGCTGACCCTGGACCAGTATGCGGACTTCCTGGCGGGCAAGCCGGTGCCGCGCAAGTCGATCGTGATCACCTTCGATGACGGCTACCTGGACAACTGGGTGTACGCGCATCCGATCCTGCAGAAGTACGGCATGCACGCGGTGGTGTTCGTGGTCACCGGCTGGATGGGCGAAGGCCCGGTGCGCCCGCATGCCGGCCAGCCCGGCGCCGTGCTGCCGGCCACGCCGGACCATCGCGGCTGCGAAGCGGCGATCCTGCGCGAGGACCGCACCGACGATGTGATGATGCGCTGGAGCGAGGCACGCGAGATGATCGCTGCGGGCACTTTCGAAGTGCATTGCCACACGCACACGCATACGCGCTGGCTGAAGCAGGACATCAGCCGCGAGCAGAAACGCGAGGGCATCACCCGCGACCTGTCGATGGCGCGGCTGGTGCTGCAGCAGCAGCTGGGCGAGGTGTCCGACACGCTGTGCTGGCCGTATGGCGATTTCGACGAGGACTACCTGCCGATCGCACGCGCGCAGGGCTTCCGCTACCTGCACACCACGCACCCGTTCGGGCGCAACGTGGTGGGGGGCGATCCGGAGCACATCTATCGTTTCGCGATCCGCAACCGCCCGGCCAGCTGGCTGCGCAAGCGCATCGCGTGGAGCTACAACCCGCTGATCGCGCCGCTGTTCAATCGCTTCAAGGCGAAACAGAAGAAGATGGTGCCGGGGCCGTAAGCGCCCTGCCTGGCACCTTGCAGAATGCAGAACGCCCCGGCGAACCGGGGCGTTCTGCTGTTGCCCTGGCGGCCATGCATCAGGCCGCGGCGGCGGCCTTTACGGCGCTGGACAGGTTGTCCAGCGTGGACTGCATCAGCTCGGCGCTGTCGGCTTCGACCGTCACCCGCACCACCGGCTCGGTACCGGACGGACGCAGGAAGGCGCGACCGCGCCCCTTCACCGCTTCCTGTGCGGCAGCCAGTGCGGCCTGCACGCCCTGCGCCTGCACGATCGCCTTGGCCGAGACATCGGCCAGGCGCACGTTGACCGTCTTCTGCGGCACACGGTGCAGGCCCGCCAGCGATTGGCGCAGCGTGGTGCCTTCGCGGCGCAGCACTTCCAGTACCTGCAGTGCGCTGACGATGGCATCGCCGGTGGTGGCGCGGTCCAGGCACAGCAGGTGGCCGGAGGCTTCGCCGCCGAGCACGCCGCCGCCTTCCACCAGTGCCTGGTGCACGTAGCGGTCGCCGACGTTGCTGCGCACGAACGGCAGGCCGAGGCGCTCCATGGCCTGTTCCAGGCCGAAATTGGTCATCAGCGTGCCCACCACCGGACCGCGCAGGCGTCCGTTGCGCTGCCACGACGGCGCCAGCACATACAGCAGGTCGTCGCCATCGACCGGGTTGCCCTGGTCGTCGGCCATCAGCACGCGGTCGCCGTCGCCGTCGAAGGCGATGCCGAGGTCGGCGCCCACTTCGCGCACCTTGGCGGCGAGGTTGTCGATGTGCATCGAGCCGACGCCATCGTTGATGTTGACGCCGTTGGGCTCGGCACCGATGGTGACCACGTCAGCGCCCAGCTCGCGGAACAGCAGCGGGGCGATGTGGTAAGTAGCGCCATGCGCGCAGTCGAGCACGATCTTCAGCCCGCGCAGGTCGAACGCGCGCGGCACGCTGGCCTTGCAGAACTCGATGTAGCGGCCCACCGCGTCGCGCGCGCGCATGGCCTTGCCCAGCCGATCGGATTCGGCGGTGGTGAAGGCGCTGTCCAGCGCTGCTTCCAGCGCAAGCTCGGTGGCATCGTCGAGCTTCTCACCGTCCGCGGAGAAGAACTTGATGCCGTTGTCGTAATGCGGGTTGTGCGAGGCGCTGATGACGATGCCGGCATCGGCGCCGAGCGTGCGCGTGAGGAAGGCCACGGCCGGGGTCGGCATCGGGCCGAGCAACTGCACATCGGCGCCGGCGGCGACCAGCCCGGCTTCCAGCGCTGCTTCGAACATGTAGCCGGAAATGCGCGTGTCCTTGCCGATCACCACCACCGGGCGGTGCCCGGGGCGGTGGCCATTGCGTTCGGTCAGTACGCGGCCGAGCGCATTGCCCAGGCGCAGCACGAAATCAGCGGAAATCACGCCCTGCCCGACCCGACCGCGGATGCCGTCGGTGCCGAAGTACTTGCGCGCCGCCATCAGGCGGCCTCGTCGGCGACCGGTGCCGGCTGGCGACCGAGCAGGGCCAGCAGGTCGGCCAAGCGGCCGCGCAGTTCGCGGCGGTCGCAGATCTGGTCGATGGCGCCGTGCTCAAGCAGGAACTCCGAACGCTGGAATCCTTCCGGCAGCTTCTCGCGCACGGTCTGTTCGATCACGCGCGGGCCGGCAAAGCCGATCAGGGCATGCGGTTCGGCGATGTTGATGTCGCCCAGCATCGCAAACGACGCCGACACGCCGCCGGTGGTCGGGTGGGTGAGCACCGAGATATACGGCAGCCCGGCCTCACGCAGCTTGCCCAGCGCGGCGGAGGTCTTGGCCATCTGCATCAGCGAGAACAGGCCCTCCTGCATGCGCGCGCCGCCACTGGCGGAGAAGCACACGTAGGGCGCGCCGATTTCCAGCGCCTTTTCCGCGGCCAGCGAGAAGCGCTCGCCGACCACCGAGCCCATCGAGCCGCCCATGAAGGCGAAGTCGAAGGCCGAGGCCACCAGCGGGCGGCCCTTGAGCAGGCCCTGCATGGCGATCAGCGCGTCGTACTCGCCGGTGTTCTTCTGCGAGGCCTTGATGCGCTCGCTGTACTTCTTCTGGTCCTTGAACTTGAGCAGGTCGGTCGGTCCCAGGCGCGCGGCGATCTCGGTGGTGCTGTCGGCGTCGAACAGCGCGGCCAGGCGCGCGCGGGCGCGGATGGCCATGTGATGGCCACACTTGGGGCAGACTTCCAGGTTCTCTTCCAGCTCAGGACCGTACAGCGCGCTACCGCAGTTGCTGCACTTCTCCCACAGGCCCTCGGGGACGCTGCGCTTCTTGCTGGGGACGTTGTCGGTGCGGATGCCAGACGGCATCAACTTGCTGAGCCAACTCATGCGGGATGCTACTTCCGTTCAGGGCGGCCCGGAGGCCGCAAAGGCGGACAGTCTAGCTCAGGCCCTCCCTGCCCGTGCACCCCCTGTGGGGTGCGCCGGACCGGAGGAAAACCGTGCTGTGACGTATGTTTAGCGCGGACGGCAGGCGTTGCGTGGTTGCCGGCCAGCGGCCGGCACTACCGGAGCGATGCCGCGTCATGGCGGGCTGACTGGGTGGCCGGCCAGCGGCCGGCGCTACGCGCGGGCGGCGACGGCCTCATCAAGGGCCGCGCGCAGCGGGGCCAGGAAGGCGCCGGCCGTGTGGGCGGCCGCCTCGGCATCGGCCGCCTCGCCGAGGGCGGCGACCAGGGCGCTGCCGACCACGACACCATCGGCTTCGACGGCCATCGCCGCGGCGCTGGCTGCGTCCTTGATGCCGAAGCCGGCCACCACCGGCACCTGGGAGCGACTGCGCAGGTCGCGCAGGCGTGCGCTGGCGGCGCTGCTGTCCAGGCGGTCGGAGGCACCGGTCACCCCGGCGAAGCTCACGTAGTACAGGTAGCCCTGGGCCATCGCCGACAAGCTGTCCAGCCGCGCATCGGCGGTGGTCGGCGAGGCCAGCAGGATCAGCGCCAGGCCCGCGGCGGTGAAGATCTCACGCGTTTCGGCAGCCTCTTCCGGCGGCAGGTCGACCAGCAGCACGCCGTCCACGCCGGCGGCGATCGCGGTCTGCGCGAAGCGCGCGGTGCCGTGGATCTCGATCGGGTTCAGGTAGCCCATCAGCACCACCGGGGTAGTGCTGTCGTCACGACGGAACGCAGCCACGGTGTCCAACACATATCGCAGCCCTGCCCCACGCGCGAGCGCGCGCTCGGAGCTGCGCTGGATGGTCGGGCCATCGGCCATCGGGTCGGAGAACGGCACGCCCAGTTCGATCACGTCGGCGCCGGCGGCGGCCAGCGCGTGCATCACCGGCACGGTCGCCTCCAGGCCCGGGTCGCCGGCGGTGATGAAGGGGATCAGCGCCTTGCGGCCGGAGGCGCGCAGGCGGGCGAAACAGGCATCGATACGGTCCACGGACATTTCAGGCACATCCTTCAATCAGTTCAACGGCGCCGCTGGCGCCCCAGTACAACTTCGAAATCACCCCGTCGATGAGCTCCAGGCGGATCGCCAGATCCGAGCCGGGGTCCTGCCAGGTGAGGTACTCGCCCGTTTCCGGATCGTAGGCGTGCGGCCGTGCGGTGCTGCCCTTGGGCAGGCGCTTGAGCGCTTCGGCGCGCGACATGCCCAAGCGCAGCCCGAATGGACCGGGCTGGATGATGGTCTCGTCCGAGCCGTCGAGCAGGGCCAGGTCGAAGCGCGCCACATGCCCGTCATCGACCATCATCGACACGCCTTCGGGCAGGCTGCCGCGCTCGTAATACTCGCAGCTGCCCAGCTGGCCGCCCTCGCTCAGGCCCGCCGAATGCCATTGCGCATCGGCATCCTCGGCACTGAACCGCTGCCCGATCACCACGTCGCCGGCATGGTCCAGGGCCACCGCGACCACGGCCGGCGCAGCGTCGTCGTCGCTCGGCGCCGTTTCGGGCTCGGGATCGTCTTCGATCGGGCGGTTGGCGATGTCATCATCATTGCTGGCCGGCACCCGCGCCGGAGCGATGGCCGCCGGTGGCGCCGGCGCGGCCGCCAGCAGCGGCGGGTCCGGCGGCGTGCAGCCGCTCAGGCCGACCACGATCAGCAGCGCACTTCCCTGGCGCAGCAGCGGATTCACAGCATCAGGCCTTCGCGCGCGGCGATGGTGTGCACGTCCTTGTCGCCACGCCCGGACAGGTTGCACAGCACCAGCTTGTCGCTGGGCAGTTCGCGCGCCAGCTTGATGGCCTGCGCCACCGCATGGCTGGATTCCAGCGCGGCGAGGATGCCTTCGCTGTGCGCCAACTGGTGGAAGGCGGCCAGGGCTTCGTCGTCGGTGATGCCGACATACTCGGCGCGACCGGCATCGGCCAGGAACGCATGCTCCGGGCCCACGCCCGGATAGTCCAGGCCGGCCGAGACCGAATGGGTCTCGGTGATCTGACCGTCGTCGTCGCAGATCACATAGGTGCGGTTGCCATGCAGCACACCCGGACGCCCGGCGGCGATGGACGCGGCATGGCGACCGGTTTCAATGCCATCACCGGCCGCTTCGGCGCCGACGATGCGCACCTGGCGGTCGTTGAGGAAGGCATGGAACAGGCCGATCGCATTGCTGCCGCCGCCGACACAGGCGGTGATGGCATCGGGCAGGCGGCCGTAGTCGGCGAACATCTGCGCGCGCGCTTCGCGGCCGACGATGGCGTTGAAGTCACGGACCATGCGCGGGTACGGGTCCGGGCCGGCCACGGTGCCGATGATGTAGAAGGTGTCGCGCACGTTGGTGACCCAGTCGCGCATCGCTTCATTGAGCGCGTCCTTGAGCGTGGCCGAGCCGGAGGTCACCGGCACCACGGTCGCGCCGAGCAGCTTCATGCGGTAGACGTTGATCTTCTGCCGCTCGATGTCGGTGGCACCCATGTACACCACGCATTCCAGGCCCAGACGCGCGGCCACGGTGGCGCTGGCCACGCCGTGCTGGCCGGCGCCGGTCTCGGCGATGATGCGGGTCTTGCCCATCCGCGCGGCCAGCAGGGCCTGGCCGATGGTGTTGTTGATCTTGTGCGCGCCGGTGTGGTTGAGGTCTTCGCGCTTGAGCAGGATCTGCGCGCCGCCGACCTGCCGGCTGAGGCGTTCGGCGTGGTAGATCGGGCTGGGCCGGCCCACGTAGTGGGTGAGGTCCTTGTCGTAGGCGGCGATGAAGGCCGGATCGCGGCGCGCTTCGTCGTAGGCGGCGGCCAGCTCCTGCAGCGGCCCGATCAGCGTTTCGGCGACGAAACTGCCACCGTAGCGGCCGAAATGGCCCTGGGCGTCGGGGTAGGCGTGGAAATCAACGATGGGGGATGCGGACATGTCGCGACAGCCGGTGGAGACAGGCTGCCAATTTAACGCACATGTCATGACAGGAATATCGATAATATCTACCAGAACCTGTCAGGAAAACTCACATGACCGACAGCCCCCTGCCGCCGCTCAACGCCCTGCGCAGTTTCGAGGCCACCGCCCGGCTGGGCGGGGTGGGCCGTGCCGCCGAGGCCCTGCATGTCACCCATGGCGCGATCAGCCGGCAACTGCGCCTGCTGGAGGATCACCTGGGGGTGGGCCTGTTCGAGCGCGACGGCCGCGGATTGCGCCTGACCCGCGCCGGCGACAGCCTGCAGGCCGCCTGCGCGGGCGCCTTCGGACAGATCCGCGAGGCGGTCACGGCGCTGCAGCGCCAGCAACGCCCGGAGGCGCTGGTGCTCGGGTGCAGCGGCAGCATCCTGGCGCGCTGGATGATTCCACGCCTGCAGGCGCTGCAGGCCGACCTGCCGCAGCTGGCGCTGCATTGGTCTGCGCAGGATGGCAGTTTCACCGATGCGCAGCAGGCCCTGGACGCGGTGCTGCTGCTGGCCCAGCCGCCGTGGCCGCGGGGTTGGCAGGTGCGCGAACTGGCCCCGGAACGGGTCGGGGTGGTGGTCAGCCCCCAGCATCCGGCGGCCGCGCGACTGCGCCAGCACCCTCCCTCTGCCCTGCTCGGCGAGACCGTGCTGCACACCACCTCGCGACCGCAGGCGTGGCCGGCGTGGGCCGACGCGCACGGGTTGGACCCGGCCCGGCTGCAGTTGGGCAGCGGTTTCGAGCACCTGTATTACCTACTGGAGGCGGCCGTCGCCGGGCTGGGCGTGGCGATCGCGCCGGAGCCGCTGGTGGCCGACGAGCTGGCCGCCGGGCGCCTGCTGGCGCCCTGGGGGTTTGGCGCCACCGGCGGGTTCTGGGTGCTGGCGACGCCGGAGGGGGCAACGGATCCGCGGGTGGATGCTTTGGCCACGTGGTTGGCCGCGCAATTGGCACGCAACTGACACGCCCCCACGATGGCCCACCGTAGATCCACGCCATGCGTGGATGCCGCGCGACGCGCGGCGTGTTTGTCTGATGGGTCGTGATGGGTGCACGAAGAGCATCCACGCATGGCGTGGATCTACGATTCAATGCATTTACGCGTGGCGTGGACTTGCGATTGCTCGGCGTCGATAAAAACCCGTCCGACGCTCCGCGATCGCGCGCCCCGATCGTAGATCCACGCCATGCGTGGATGCCGCGCGACGCGCGGCGCGTTTGTCTGATGGGTCGTGATGGGTGCACGGCGAGCATCCACGCATGGCGTGGATCTACGATTCAATGCATCCACGCCTGGCGTGGATCTACGTGGTGGGGGTGGCCAGGCGTTGTTGGACATCTTCGCGCAGGCGCGCGAGTTCGACTTCGGCCTGCTGGCGCTGCTGCATGCCGTCGCGGTGGATGCTGCGGACTTCTTCGACCGTGGCGATCAACTGCTCGTGCACGTGGCGCAGCGTGGCCACGTCGATCACCGCGCGCTGGTTGGCCTTGGCGGTGTCCACCGTGGTCTGGCGCAGCAGGTCGGCGTTGCGGCGCATCAGGTCGTTGGTGGCATCGTCGATGGCATTGGACAGCGCCACGGCGCTCTTCTGTTCGCTGAGCGACAGCTGGATCGCGAACTGGCGCTTCCACGACGGAATGGTGATGTCGCGGACCGTGTTGAACTTCTCGATCAGCAGGATCGCGTTGGCCTGGATCAGGCGGATCATCGGCAACGACTGATCGGCCGCGTGCTGCATCACCACCAGGTCGCCGATGCGCTTGTCGAGCAGGCGGATCGCGTTGTCCAGTTCGCCCTGGCGGATGCGCACCTGCGGATCGTCCTGGCCGAGTGCGGCCTGCTGCTCGCTACGTAGTTCGCTGATCCGGCGCTTGCCGGCGGCGATGTGCAGGCCCAGCGCGTGACGCTCTTCGCGCACCATGTCGTGCATGCGATCGAACTCGCCCACGCGCTGTCCCATCAGTGTCTGCTGGCTGCCTACATCGCCCATCAGCTGCTCGATCTGGCGGTTGGTATCGCTGAACTTCTGCACCAGTTCGCCCTTGGACGCGCGCAGCTTGTCGATCAGCCCGCCAATCACCGGCACCCGCGAGCGTTCGGCCAGCCCATCGAGCTTGAGCGAACGCGCGATGCGCACCACTTCACCGAGCTTGTCACCGCTGGCATCGAGGTCGCGGTTGCGCACCTGGTCCAGCAGCTGGCTGGAGAATGCAGCCGTCTTCGCGGCAGCATCGCGACCGAATACCTGCAGGTTGCCGGGACGTATGTCTTCCAGGCCACGGCCGATCGCATCGATCTTCGGCAGGTCGTCACGCCCCAGGCCAAGCGCCTGCAGCGCGCTATCGTCCAGCACGTCGACGGGGGTGACAGACAGCGCCTGGGTGTCCTGCGGGTCCTGGGTCATCGGTGGATCTCCATGCTGGGCGGCGGCCGTCGGCGGCACACCGGTAAGGACAGGGGGTTCATCGGAGTCTAGCCTGCGCCGAGGCGACCTCGGCGACGATCTGGGCCTGCAGCTGCGCGGCCTGCTGGTTGCGCTGGGTCTGGTCCTGCGCCTGCCGCGCCAGCGCCGCCTGTTTCCACGCCGGCAGCAGCACATCGGCGATGCGCCGGAAGCGCGCCAGCAACGCGTCGTCCTGCGCTTGCAGGAGTTGCCATTGCGCCGCCTCGCTGCGCTGCAGGGCGGCCAGCCGGCGCAGGTGGTCCAGGCGCTGGGCGAACACGGCGTGCTGGTCGGTGGCAGAGAGGCGGGGCAACTGCAGGCTGCCGACCTCGATCCAGCGTTCCAGCGCGAGGGTGGCCTGGTCGGCCGCCGCCATCGCGGTCTGGCGTTGCACGGCGCGGGCCTGCAGCGCACGTGCGCGGTCTTCGGCCTGCACCAGCAGTACGCCCAGCTGCGGCTGCAATGCGTCGGCATCGCGCTGGCGCTCCACATCGCGACCGAGCAGACGACCCCACCAGCCGGCTTGGCGACGCAGCTGCGCCGGTTCGGCCGACTGCAGCGCCAGCACGATCCGCGCGAGCGCCTCGATCAATCCGGCGGCGCTGCCATCTTCGCTGGCGCTGCCCTGCCCCTGTGCCTGGCGTGCGATGGCGTCGAGCAGTGGCTGCGCATACGCCGCCAGTGCCGCCACCGTCTGCGTGCCGGCAACGTGGTCCACGGGCAGGGGCAGCGGCGCGGTCATGCGTGGGCGTCGTCCGCCGGACGGTCATCGCGCGGCGGCACCGCCGCCTCGCCATAGAAGTGGCGCATCAGCGCCTCGTCCAGCGCGCGCTCTTCCGGCGTGGTGGCGCGGCGCGGTCGCAGGCGCTGGCGTGGCGCCGGCTCGGCGTCCATCTGCTGCCGCACCCAGCTGGCCAGCAGCGCCAGCGTCTCGCCGGTGCGCACCTGCTGCTGATGCGATTGACCAAGCAGCTGCAACAGCGGTGCCAACCCGGCCTGCAGGCCATCGGCGAGCGGTTCGGCCAAGGGCGGCGGCGCGAGGGTCGTCGGTGCTGCAGCGTCCGGTTCTGCGCGTGCGACGGCCAGCCGTTCCAGTGCCGACAACAAGGCTGGCCATGGCGCCGGTTCCAGCGCGGCCGGAGGTGCCGACGGCGGCAACTGCAGTGCGCTGGCGATGTCGGCCAGCTGCGCCACCATGCGTCCACCGACGTCGCTGTCATCGGCCCCCATGGCCTTGTTGCGCAGGAAATCGCGCTTGATCTGCTGCCAGCGCGCCAGGTCTTCCCCCAGCAGCAGGCCGCGCAGCTCGGCCAGCTTGAGCAGGTTCTCCTCGGCACCGGTGGTGAGCAGCTGCGCTTCGCCCTGGTAGTGGTCGGAGACCAGCTGCTGCAGCTCGGCCTCGTTCATCACCGGGGAGATCTTCTCCGACAGCTTGTTCATGTTGCGGTAGCTGCCTTGCAGCCGGAACGGTGGCTCGGTCCGGTAGCGGTCGTCCTGCGCGGCGCTGGCGATGTACTGCTGGTTGACCCGGTAGACCACGTCGCGCACGCGCAGCATGCGCTGCAACGTCGCCACGATCTCGTTGACCTCCGCGCCACTGTAGGCATGGCTGAGCGCGTTGGTGGACACCTCTTTGCCCATCGCACGTTCCACCAGCAGGTACAGGTCGGCCATGTCGCGGGTGGCCAGCGGCGCCAGCACCGGATTGGAGGTGAGGCTGTTTTCGATGTAGCTCAGGGTGAAGGCATCCTCCATGCCGCCGAGCACATCGCCGAGGTTGTAGATATCGGCGCGGTTGGCAAGCATGTCCGGAATCTTGAACACCTCGCCGGACTCGGTGTACGGGTTGCCGGCCATCACCACGCAGAACTTCTTGCCGCGCATGTCGTAGGTGCGGGTACGCCCGCGCCAGACACCTTCGATGCGGCGGGTGCCGTCGCACAGCGAGATGAACTTCTGCAGGAACTCCGGGTGGGTGTGCTGGATATCGTCCACATACAGCATGGTGTTGTTGCCCATCTCCAGCGCCAGGTTGAGCTTCTCCAGCTCCTGTCGCGAGGTGGCGTCCGGCGCCTGCGCCGGGTCCAGCGAGCGCACCTCGTGGCCGAGCGCCGGGCCGTTGATCTTCATGAAAACCAGGCCGAGACGGTGCGCCACGTATTCCATCAGCGTGGTTTTGCCATAGCCCGGCGGGGAAATCATCATCAGCAGGCCCATCAGGTCGCTGCGCTTGTTCTCCCCGACCGTGCCCATCTGCTTGGCCAGGTTGTCGCCGATCACCCCGAGGTAGACATCGTTGATCAATTTATTGCGCACGAACGAGGACAACGGCCGTGCCTTGAACTCGGACAGGCGCAGGGCGTCGCGTTCGCGCGCGACGATGCGCTGGCGTACCGCCTGGTAGGCGTGGAACGCCGGGACGAACACGTCGCTGTGGTGCTGCAGGCGGGCCAGGAAATCATCCAGCGACAGATGCATGCGCCCCTGCACGATGCGCGGATGCTCGCCCAGTAGCCCGTCCACGCTGACCAGCAGGGCGGTCTCGCTGGCACGGGTGCGCAGTGCCCGCTGCACCAGCAGCAGTGCTGCCGCTTCGTCGGCATAGCCGGCATGGTCGGTGAAGGCCGGGGTGCGGCACAGCGCGCGCAACCACTGCCCGGCCAAGGCCCAGCGCGTGGCCAGCCCATCCTGTTCGCGCTGCAGCGCGTGCTCCAGGCCTTCGCGCTGGCCGGCGGCCTGCAGCTGCTGCCCCAGCGCGTCCAGCAACGCCAGTGCGTAGCGGCTGCTGGTAAATACCGGATCGCCGACGGACAGCTCATCGCCCAGGTACGCCGCCGCCGCGAGGTGCTCGGCAGCGGTGAACGGCAAGCCGTGTTCCTCGTTGAACGCGGCCAACGCCGTGGCCATCTCCGCACGCAGGGCGAGCTGACCTTCATCGGACCCGAACAGGCGTGCGATCGCATCGGCGCCGGCCTGCCGTGCCGGCCACTGCGCCACGTCCTCGCGGCGCTGCTGCGCCGCCCAGAACAGCATCGCCAGTGCGCGCACGCGCGGGGCATGCAGCAAGGTGCCGGCGGCCTGCTGCAGGGGCAACAGCGCGCGCAGGATGACAGTGGCATCGTGGTCGTGGATGCCGCGTTCGTAGCCTTCGCGGTAACGCGGTGCGGCGAACTCGCGCACACTGCGGTCCAGCGCGTCCGGCTCTGCCGCGCTTCGCTGCAGGGTGGCCAGGTCCAGCCCGTCGCGCCCCTCCATCGCCGCACGCAGCACACTGCCGGCTAGGTATTCGCCGCGGTACAGCGTTTCCGATTCCGAATCCAGGCTGAGCTGCCAGTACGGCTTGAGTTCGGCCAGTTCCGGGTCGTCCAGGATCTCCAGGAAATCGGTGCCGGTCAGGTGGATGGCCAGCTCGTCGCCACGCGGCAGGATGGTCAGGTCCAGGGCCTGGGTGTTGACGCTGAAGCGGTGGCGCGGGCCCAGCCGCACCACGTTGCCGCCGGCTTCGAACAGCTCGCTGCGGTCGCGCAGCGCGCGCACGGCCTGGTCGCGCACGCCCTTCAGGCGCGACTCGATGTCGTCGGCCTTGACGCTGTCGCGCAGGCTGCGCAGGCGCTCGGCCAGCTCGCGCAGCTTGAGGATCAGCGGATCGCCGGCGAAGAACGCATTGAGCTCGTCGGTGGTGGCGAAGCGCTCGGTGCGCTTGGCCAGGCCATCGAGGATGCGGTTGGCCGCGTCCAGTACCGAGCGCGCCTTGCGCTGGCGCTCGTCCTGCAGGGCCTGCTTGTGCGCTTCGAAGGCCTCGATCAGTTCCTCGCGCTTGGCCAGGATGTCGCCGAGGAACTGCTCATGTTCGCCGAACTGGCTTTCCAGCTCTTCCAGCTGGACGAGCAACCGCGACATCTGTTCGTCGGCACGCTCCGGATCGGTGGCCATCGCCAGTGCGCTGGTGATGGCCTGGGAAAACAGCGCGAACTGCGCGGCGAACTGCGCCACCGCTTCGGCCGAGCCGAGGCTGCGACGGCGCTGCTCTGCACGTGCACGGGTCTGGTTGAGGCGTGCGTAGATCGCCGAGATCGCCTCGACCACGCGGGTGCGTGCGGTGGCATCGTCGACCTTCAGGCCGGCCATCAGCTCGGAGAGCATGTCCAGGTCGGCCGACATCGCGCGCAGCCCGGCCAGCTGCTCGTCCAGCACGCGCGCGCTTTCGGCCTGTTGGGCGGCCGCGTCCAGTACCTGCAGGCGTTCGCCGAGCGGTGCCAGCGCGGCGTCGCCGGCAAGGAATTGCCCGGTGGCCGCGCCAATGCTGTCCTGGGCCTGCTGCAGGGCGGCGGTCATCGCATCGATCAGATCGGTGTCGATGTAACGGTAATCGCGGATGGTGAGCAGGTGGCCGCGCTGGGCCGAGATCGCATTGAGCGCCTCGACGAAGGCCTGCACCTCCGTCCAGTTTTCCGGCTGCAGGCGCGCGAGCAGGGCCTTCTGCGCACTCTGCGCCTGGGCCATCGCCTGCGCGGACTGCGCCCGGATCGACTGCACCTTTTCGTACTCGTCCAGCACCGACTCGCCGGTGCCGCTGACCTCGCGCAGCAGGCTGGCCGCGCCACCGCAGTGTTCATCATCCAGCCAATGGTGGGCATCGAACAGGCGCCGGGTGTCCTGCACCAGGCGCTGGTAGCGCTGCACCGACGCGTCCCCGCCCTCGATGGTGCGGGCCAGGTCGAACAGGTTGGAGATGCCGCGCACCAGTTCGGCATTGCCGATCCGGCCCATGAAAGTGTTGCCGGGTGGGCGGCTGGCGGCGAATTCGTCGCTGCTGAAGGGCGTCTGCCAGACCTGCATGGCATGGATGCGGGTGGGCTCGTTGCCTTCGGCATGGAACAGCACCATGCGCCCATCGTGCATGAACGCGTAACCGTGGCCGAACACCGGGTTCTGCAGCACGCGCTGGATGGTGTTGTAGACGAACAGCGCCGAGCGGCCGCCTTCGCGCTCGTAGAAGATGTACAGCACATCCTCGCCGTTGGGCGAGCGGATGGCACGCTTGAACTGCATGCCGTCCATCGCCGCGTCGAAGGCCTTGTGCTCGCCGTTCTGCAGGTAGTAGCCGCCGGGGAAGATGATGCCGTGGTCTTCGGGCAGCTGCACGCACGCCTGCACGATGGCATCGTTGCGGGTGATGTTGCCGGTGAGGGTGTTGTAGATCAGCCCACGCCACACGGTCTCGCGGTACGGCAGTACCTTGAGCAGGATCAGCGAACCGACCCGGGCGAAATCGAACTGGGCATCGTCCAGCGACTGGGTGCTGTCCTCGACCGGTTCGCTGTAGACGCCCTGCCCGCTTTCGGTGTTGTTCTCGACCTTGATGGTCAGGTCGCCACCGGTGGTTTCCACGAACAGGGTGTCGAGGATGTTCAGGTGCGCGTGGCGACCGGTGACGGCCATGTCGCGGGTGGCGCGGGTCCATTCGAAATCGAACGGGGGCGGCAGCGCGATGTCGCGCTCGCCGCGGGCATCGAGGTAGGTCAACTCGCCATCGCGGGCCACGGCCCAGCGGAATACGCGCACATCGCTGCTGCGTTCGCCGATCTGGAACGCTGCGAGCAGCTTGTCGCCGATCACGATCAACTGCAGCAGGCGCGCGTGCTTGTAGTAGGCGTAGAGCTCACCGAAATCGTGCACGAAGCCCGGCTGGGCCAGGAAGCTGCCCTTGGCCTCCACCGGCACCACGTCATAGCCGTCGCTGGCCTGCACCAGCCGGTACAGCCCGAATACGTCCTCGACCCGGGTCTGGGTCTTGAGGCCGATGAACACGTTGTAGCCGAACAGCAACAGGTCCGGACCGACCTGGACGATATCGCGGCCGACGCAGTTGTTTTCGCTGCGGATGCGGAAGCGCCCGGTGACCTCCAGCCGGCTGTCGCCGAACTCTGCCAGGCGCTGCCGGTTCAGCGCATCGGCGACACTGCGCAGGCGGCTGCCCTGCTCGTCCAGGCGGCGGCGCAGCACTTCATAGGCGCCGCCCTGGGCGACCGCCTGGTCGACGCTGGCGGTGGCGTCCGGCGCGGACGCTTCGGGACGGTTGGCGGTATCGGACATCGGCTTCCTTCCGGCTCACGGACAACCGGCCGGGCAAGCCGGCCGGGGATGGCGTGGCGGTGGCATCAGCGCCACCGCCGGGTACGGAGCGCGCCGTCGGGCGGCACCCCGGTGCGGCAGACTCAGCGGGTTTCGACCACGGCAGCGGTCACCACCGTGGGCGTCGCCTCGACCACCGTTTCGGCGATCTGTCGCGGCGCTTCTTCGCGCGGGGTCACGCCCAGGTAGCGCTGCATCAGGTCCTGCACGATCGGACTCTTGCCGGCCAGGCCTTCGATCGACTTGCCCAGCGAGACGGCCTTGATCAGGTTCTCGAACATCCCGCCGTCGCCGCCGACCAGGTCGATGTCGGCATTGCGCAGCGCGCTGGCGATGACGCCGGCGTTCTCGCGCGAGACTTCCTTGCCGGCTTCGATGGACGCCAGGGCCTGGGTGAGGCTGTTGTCGAGCATCATGCGGAACTCTTCGTGGCCGCGCGCGGTGTCGCTGAGCGAGGCGATCGCCTCGAACTTGCGGACCAGGCCCTCGGCCTCAGCGAGCAGCTTCTTCTGCACCACGCCGGCTTCGGCGCCACCGAGCGACTCGGTCGCGCTGGCACGGGCGCGGCCCATCTGCTCTTCACCCTGGGCCTGGGCCTGCAGGTTTTCGGCGAGCACACGGGCCTCGTTGGTGCCCTGCTTGAGGTTGGCATCGGCCTTGGCTTCGATCACGCGGGCCTCGGCGATACCGACCTTTTCGATGGCCAGTGCCGAGGCTTCGCGCACCTGTGCCTCGGCCAGGCCGGGGGCGGCCTGTTCGGCGCGGGTACCGTCGGCGAGCAGGCGCTTGGCTTCGGCCTGCTTGCCGGCCGCCTCATGCTCGGCCTGGGCCAGTGTGGTGATTTCCACCGCGCGATGCTTGGCCGCGGTCTCGCCAGCCTGCGCTTCCTTGACCTGACGCACCAGCAGTTCCTGGGCCTTGCCTTCGGCCTCGAGGATCAGCACCTGCTTCTGGCGATCGGCCTCGGAGACTTCACGCACTTCCTTGATGCGCTCTTCTTCCTGCGCCACGGTCTTGTCGATGGCGATGCGCTCGCGGGTGATGTTGGCCACGTCCATCTTGCCGGACTCCACCACCTTGTCGCGCTCCACGCCCTGCAGCTGCACTTCGCGCTGGGTGGTGACCTGCTCCAGCTGACGTGCGCGCTCGACCCGCTCGGCTTCGATCGCCACCGCGCGCTGGCGGTTCTGCTCGGCCACTTCGACTTCACGCATGCGGTTCTGCTCGCGGATCTCGATCACTTCCTGCGCTTCGATACGGGCCTGCTCGGACAGCTGGCGCTGTTCTTCCTGGACCTTGGCGGTCTCGGCTTCCTCGCGCGCGCGGATGGTGTCGATCTCGCGCTTCTGCCGGGCTTCGGCCTCGGCCTGCTGGCGTTCCAGCGCCAGCAGCGCTTCGCGGGCTTCGACGTTCTTCTTGGTGATGGCCAGCTTTTCGTTCTGTTCCAGCTCGTTGGTCACCACGTTGTGGGTGGCGGTCAACTCGGTGATCTTGCGGATGCCCTGGGCGTCGAGGATGTTGTTCTGGTCCAACAGCAGCTTCGGGGTCTGCTCCAGGTAGTCGATGGCCACGTCTTCCAGCGCGTAGCCGTTGAGGTCGTTGCCGATCACCGCGATGATCTCGTCGCGGAATTCCTGGCGCTTCTCGAACAGTTCGGTGAACTCGAACTTCTTGCCGACCGTCTTCAGCGCTTCGGAGAACTTGGCGTTGAACAGCTCATCGACCGCGTGTTTGTCCGAGGCACGATCGGCACCGATCGCCTTGGCCACGCGCAGCACGTCGGCCTGGGTTTCGTTGACGCGCAGGTAGAAGGCCACGGCGATGTCGGCACGCATGTTGTCGCGGCAGATCAGGCCTTCCTTGCCGCGGCGGTCGATCTGCAGGGTGATCAGGCTGATCCGCATCAACTCGGCCCGGTACAGCACCGGAATGATCAGTGCGCCGGTGAAATGCACCTTCGGCTGGGAGCTCATGTCGTTGACGATCAGGGCCACGCCCTGGTCGACCTTGCGATAGAACGCCTTGAACAGCCCGGCAAGGCCAAGCAGGAGAACCAGCAGGATGCCGACCCCGATCACGAACGGGGCCAAGGTCGCAAAACTCATCGGTGGATCTCCTTATCGCCCGGAATCAGGCTGTCTTGGATGGAAAGCATGGGGTGATCGCCTTCGCGCATCACCAGGTAATGGTTGTGTTCGGCCACGTAGTCCAGCAGCACCACGCGTTCGCCGCGCGCGAGCATCGCGCCCTCGCGGGTGCGCACCTGCAGGATCAGCCCGGCGCCGCCGTCATCGACGTTGGCGTAGCCGCTGCTGGCGCTGACCTGCGGCGAGGCGACCACGCCGACGCGGCCGAGCAGCGAGGCCTGCGCGACCGGGCGCAGGCGCAGCAGCAGGCGCCGGATCGGGCGCAGCACGAGGACGCTGAGCGGTACGGCGGGAACGAGCGCAAGCACGGCGGTGACACTGCCCGCCAGCCACCGCAACGTCGCCGGCAATGGCTGCAGCAGGAACAGGTGCACGAAATAGGTGGCGGTCCAGCCGAAGAAGGCCAGCAGCGCGATCACCAGCATCACCGGTGCGCCGCCCAGGCCCAGGCGCGAGAACATGCCGGAAATGCCGTGCAGGCCGTCATCGCCCAGGTGCAGGTCCATGCCATCGTGGGCGATGCCGTCATCAACCACGCCGCACGCGGCCAGCAGCCAATACAGCACGGCGAACGCCAGCACGATGCTGTAAGGCAGCGTGGGGAACGTCAACGCGACATTGAGGAACTCGTTCATTCCGTGTCTTCCCTGCGATGGCGGCCGACCTTTCCCCCGGCTGCCTCCTGTGGGCACGCGCTCCGGCGTCCCCGTCTACGCGCCGTCCCGGCCGCGCCATGTCCTGTCGATGCTACGTGAAATCTGGCGGTGCGCCCAGAGCAATGCCGCCACGCCTTGCGCAGCAGGGAAAAAGGCTGTCGGCAAAGGCTCCCGGCCCGATCGCCGGGTGGCCGGTAAGGCTCAGTCGGCTTCGTGGCAGTCCGCGCGGCGGACTTCCTCGACGAACTTGCGCATCTTGTAGCCGTCCTTGATGCCCGGCTCGGACTCGATGCCGCTGGACACATCCACGCCCCACGGCAGGGTCGCCACGATCGCGTCGAACACGTTGTCCGGGGTGATCCCGCCCGCGAGCAGGAACGGCCGGTGCAGGCCGGTGGGCAGCCGGGTCCAGTCGAAGGCCACGCCCGTGCCACCGCCGCCGCCGGGGGCGTGGCTGTCGAACAGGAAGCCCGCCGCGCTCGGATAGCGCAGCTGCAGCTGGCGCGCGTTGACCTCATCACGGCCGCCCATCGCCACTGCCTTCAGGTAGGGCATGTTGAAGCTGCGGCAGAACGACTCATCTTCGTCGCCATGGAACTGCAGCAGGGTCGGACGCACGGTACGCAGCACTTCGCGCACCTCTTCCTTGCTGTTGTCGCGGAACAACGCCACCACATCGACCATCGGCGCGATCGCCTGCCGCATCGCCCGCGCCTCGGCCGGGGCAACCCGGCGCTTGCTCTCGCGGGCGAAGATGAAGCCCACCGCGTCCACGCCCAGCTCCCCCGCCAGGCGGACATCGCCAGCACGGGTCATGCCGCAGAACTTGATACGGGTGCGATAGAAAGAGCGGCTCATAAAGTGACCTCGGCGGGGAGCTGCCAGTTGTCGGGGTACAAAGGTCCAACGAACACCAATCCCTGTGGCGGTGCGGTCGGCCCGGCCACGGTGCGGTCCTGGCCAGCCAGCAGCTCGCCCATCCACGACACCGGTTTGTCCCCGGATCCGACCAGGATCAGTGAACCGACGATATTGCGCACCATGTGATGAAGGAATGCATTGGCCTGAACGCAGACCTCCACCACCTCGTCCTCGCGCCGGACGCTGATCGCCTGCAGCTCGCGGCGGGCATGCAGGGCCTCGCACTGGATGCTGCGGAAGGCGCTGAAGTCGTTTTCGCCCAGCAGCGCCTGCGCTGCCGCATGCATCCGTCCGGCATCCAGCGGCCGTCGTTCCCAGCTCAGGGTCTGCCGGTGCAGCGCCGGGCGTACCTGGCGGTTGAGCAGGCGGTAGCGGTAACGCCGCGCCCGTGCCGAGAAGCGCGCGTGGAAATCGTCGGCCACCGGCACGCACCAGCGCACCGCGATCGAACGCGGCAGGCGGGTGGTGGTGCCCAGCGTCCAGCCGCGCGGATCACGGGCGACGTCGGTGTCGAAATGCACCACCTGGCATTGCCCATGCACGCCCGCATCGGTACGGCCGGCGCAGGTGACCTTGATCGGGGCGTCGGCCACCGAGGACAACGCCTCCTGCAGGCTGGCCTGCACGCTGGGGCAACCGCTTTCGCCCAGCTGCTGCCAGCCCTTGTATTCACTGCCGTCGTACTCCACGCCCAGTGCGTAACGCATGCTCAACCTCTGTTGCATCGGGGGACCGGCGCACAAGCGACCGGTCGTAATCTCAGGCCGGGTCGCGTGCGGCCCATGCCGCCAGCGGCCTCAACCGGTCGTACTCACCCCAGCCGCGCCAGCAGCTCGCGCGCCTGCGCCTGGCTGTGCGGATCGGCGGCGGCGACCACTTCCTGCAGCAGGGTGCGCGCGGTTTCGGCATCGCCCAGGTCCAGGTAGGCGATCGCCAGTTCCAGGCGATCACGCCCGGCGGCGGGTGCGCCGTGGCTGCTGTCGGGGTCGCTGCCGGTGCCGGCATCGAACGGTGCGAGGGCATGAGCGCTGTCGGCATTGGTATCCGGGTGGATATCGGCACGGACATCGGCGGCCGTGTTGCCTTCATCCGGGAATTCGAACACGCCACGGAACGAGGGCTGCGCCGCTGCGTCGAGGGCGTGCGCCGGCGTCGGATCGACGGCGCTGTGGAGATCGGCAGCCTCGTCGCTGCGCGGGTCCGGGTCGGTGATGACGTCATCGACGACGGTGATGTCGCGGTCCACGCCGTCCAGGGCATCGACGCTGGCCGCGCGGTAACCCGGCTCGGGCTCGAGGCTGAACACCGGCTCGCGGCGTCCACCGTCAAGCACATACCCCGGCGGCGTGGCGTAGTCCTCGGTGACGTCCTCGACCGGATCGGCATCGTGCGGGTCCTGCTGCGCGGCCAGTTCGTCGACGTAATCGGTCGCGGGCACCGCAGCCGCCAGGGCGGTGCCATCCAGGCCGTCGCGACGCAACGGCGGCAACGGTGACGGCTTGCGGCGACGGGCCACGGCCCAGCCGGCCACGACCAGCAACAGCACGGCCAGCCCCAGCCAGTACCAACCCGCGCCGCCGGCCTCACGCGCAGCCGGGGCCTGGCCCAGGCGCTGCTGGGCGGCGGCCAGGTCGCTGTCCTTCATGGCGATCAGCGACTGCTGCTGCTTCTCCAGCTTTTCCAGTTCGGCCACGCGGCCGCGCAGCTCCTGGATTTCGGCATCGCGGGTGGCGACATCTTCCTTGGCCTGACGCAGTTGTTCGTTGCCCAGCATGTCACCCTCACTACCGGCAGCGGTGCCGGTGGTTGTCCCTGCATTGTTGTCGGTGGCGGCGACCGCCGGGGCGATCTCCAGGCGTGCACCGCTGGCCGCGGCCGGCGCGGTGGCCGGGCCGGGGGTGGCGGCCACGCCGCTGCTGGCCGGCTGCGGAATCGCGGCGCGCGACTGGCGCCACTGCGCGGCATGCTCGCGAACGATCGCGGCCGCTTCGTTGGCGTCGATCGGTGCGGCGGTATCGCCGGCGGGGCTGCGCAGCACCGCGCCCTGCTTGAGCAGGTTCACGTTGCCACGGATGAACGCCTCGGGATTGGCACGCAGCAGCGCGATCATCGCCTGGTCGCGGTTGATGCCCTGGCCGCGCGCCACGCTGCCGGCGATCTGCGACAGGGTCTGGCCGCGCTGCACGGTGATGCTGCCATCGGCGGCCACGTTTGCAGGCGCGGGCGCCGGTGCAGGCGCGCGCGGAGCGCTGTTGCGCGGCGGGACCGGCGCGGTGCGCGACGGCGCGGTGTCGGCTGCCACCGGCGTGGCCGGCTCAGCTGTCGGCACCGGCACCGGCTCGGGCTCGCGCACGATGGCGTTGGACATCGCGCCGGCAGGGGCCACGATCTCCGGTTCGGCCACGGCCAACGCGCTGTTGGGCGCATCGACCAGGGCGGAGTATTCGCGGACCAGGCGGCCCTGGCCCCAATCGGCTTCGATCAGGAAGTTCAGCGAGGGCGTGGTGACCGGCGCCTGCGTGCTGACCCGCACCACCGCCCTGCCCTGCGCGTTCTGGGTGAGCTCGAACTGCAGCTCACTGACCAGCCCGGCCGGGCGTTCCAGCCCAACCCGCGCGAAGGTGACCGGCGAGGCCAGGGCCACGCGCAGGTTCTGCAGCTCGGCCGGATCGGCCGAGATCACCGGGATTTCGGCCAGCAGCGGCTGGCCGGGCTTGGACAGCACCCGGATATCGCCCAGCCCCAGGGCCATGGCGGAACTGCTGGCCAAGGCCAGCAGCAGCGTGGACACATACTTGAGCGGGCGCAATGCGCCCGGAGCCCGGTTGTTCATGGCGGCCAATATAACGGCTCCCCCCGTGATCGGCGATGGTTCAATTGCAGCGGCCGATGGCATCCCCATGCCATCGGCGCTGCGCGATCAGCCTTCGGCGGCGACCAGTTCGGCCAACTGCACGGCGTTGAGGGCCGCACCCTTGCGGATGTTGTCCGACACGATCCACAGGTTCAGGCCACGCGGGTGCGACAGATCCTCGCGGATCCGGCCGACATACACCGCATCGTTGCCCGAGGCATGGGTGACCGGGGTCGGGTAACCGCCGGCTTCGTGCGTGTCGACCACTTCCACGCCGGGCGAGCGCGAGAGCAGTTCGCGCGCGGCCTCCGGGGTGACCTTGTCGCGGGTTTCGATGGTGACCGCTTCGGAGTGGCCGTAGAAGACCGGCACGCGCACTGCGGTGGGGTTCACCAGGATGCTGTCATCGCCCAGGATCTTGCGGGTTTCCCAGACCAGCTTCATCTCTTCCTTGGTGAAGCCGTTGTCCAGGAAGTCGTCGATGTGCGGGATCAGGTTGAAGGCGATCTGCACCGGGAAGCGCTGCGGGTCGATCTGCTGGAAGCTGAGCAGCTGGCCG
Organism: Stenotrophomonas sp.; assembly: GCF_031995405.1. GTDB lineage: Bacteria > Pseudomonadota > Gammaproteobacteria > Xanthomonadales > Xanthomonadaceae > Stenotrophomonas. The sequence continues at coordinate 24,607 of NZ_DAMAGC010000048.1, forward strand.
GTCTGCTTGCCGAGTTCTTCCAGCGCCGAACGACCGCCGCCGGACACCGACTGGTAGGTGGCCACGTTGATGCGCACGATGCCGTACTGGCGGTGCAGCGGAGCGAGCGCGACCAGCATCTGCATGGTCGAGCAGTTCGGGTTGGCGATGATCCCGCGCGGGCGGTGCTTCAGCGCCTCGGGGTTCACTTCGGAGACCACCAGCGGCACGTCATCCTCGTAACGGAACGCCGAGGAGTTGTCGATCACCACCGCACCGGCGGCGGCGAACTTCGGGCCGAACTCCTTGGACACGCTGCCACCTGCGGAGAACAGCGCGATGTCCACGCCGGTCGGGTCGAAGTCGGCCAGGTCCTGGACCTTGATCTTGTCGCCCTGGAAGTCGATTTCGCCACCGGCCGAACGCGAGGACGCGAGCAGGCTCAGCGTGGCGATCGGGAAGTTGCGCTCGGCCAGGATGGCCAGCATGGTTTCGCCGACAGCACCGGTGGCACCGACGACGGCGACGTGGAAACGACGATCTGGATTGTTCATGAGAACCTCTTGTGGGGGGATGCGTACCAACCAGCGGTTGGTACTTGCCGTACGTTGGGAATGCGTACCGACCAACGGTCGGTACCTGCCGGAATTTGATGACCTGTCACGCGCCGGGTTCGGGGAACCTCGCCTGTGGGTCGCGGAGGTTCCCTATCGTTTTGCGTCGTCGATTTTTTTGGCGCCCACGATCGCGCCGCCGGCAACGGCCGCTTTCACGGCCGCGGCGTTGATCGCGCTCGACGGGTTGCCGGCGTGCGGGCCGTGGCCCAGCGCGGCGGTCAGGTTGTCCACTGCCAGCTGCACCATCGCCCGGCGCGTGGCCCGGCTCGCACTGCCGATATGCGGGGTCAGCACGATGTTGTGCAGGGCCAGCAGTTCCGGGCGCACCGTGGGCTCGCCTTCGAACACGTCCAGCCCGGCCGCCGCCAGGCGACCATTGGCCAGGGCCTCGGCGAGCGCAAGCTCGTCGACGATGCCACCGCGGGCGATGTTGACCAGGGTGGCGCCCGGCTTCATCTTCGCCAGCGCGTCCGCATCGATGATGTGGTGCGAGGAGGCGTTGTAGGGCAGCACCAGCACCAGGTGGTCGACCTGGGTGAGCAGCGTCTCCAGGTCCACGTACTGCGCGCCGACCTCGGCCTCGGTGGCCTCGGGCAGGCGCGAGCGGTTGTGGTACAGCACGCGCATGCCGAAGCCGAGCGCACCGCGCCGGGCGATGCCCTGCCCGATCCGCCCCATGCCGAGAATGCCCAGCGTGCTGCCGTAGATGTCCGCACCCAGCATGGTCTGGAACGACCACTGGCCCCACTGGCCATCGCGCAGCCAACGTTCGGATTCGGTGATGCGCCGGGCGGTGGCCATCAGCAGCGCAAAGCCGAGGTCGGCGGTGGTTTCGGTCAACACGTCCGGGGTATTGCTGGCCAGGATGCCGGCGGCACTGAGCGCGTCGACATCCAGGTTGTTGTAGCCGACCCCGACGTTGGCGATGGCGCGCAGCTGCGGTGCGTTGGCGATCTCGGCCGCGCCGATGCGTTCGTTGAGGGTGATCAGCGCGCCGTCCACGCCAGCCAGCCGCTCGGCCAGCTGCTGCGGCGTGTAGCGGGTGACCTCGCCCGTCATGTCCAGGTCGAAATGCTGCCCGAGCTGTTCGACGACGTCATCGAACAACGGCTGGCTGACCCAGACCCGGGGACGCCGATCAGCCATCGATCGTGCCCGGGATGCGCGGGGTGATGTCGCCGACATCGCCACACTGGGCGCGGTGGCGCAGCGCCTGGTCCATCAGCACCAGCGCCATCATCGCCTCGGCGATGGGGGTGGCGCGGATGCCCACGCAGGGATCGTGGCGACCGGTGGTGATCACCTCGACCGCGTTGCCGTCGGCGTCCACGGTCGCGCCGGGCAGGCGCAGGCTGGAGGTCGGCTTGAGCACGATCGAGGCAGTGACCTGTTGACCGGTGGAGATGCCACCGAGGATGCCACCGGCATGGTTGCTGGCAAAGCCCTCGAGGGTGATCAGGTCGCGGTGTTCGGTGCCCAGCTGGGTGACGCTGGCAAAGCCGTCGCCGATCTCCACGCCCTTGACCGCGTTGATGCTCATCAGCGCGGCGGCCAGTTCGCCGTCGAGCTTGCCGTAGATCGGCTCGCCCCAGCCCGGCGGCACGCCGTCGGCGACCACGTTGACGCGTGCGCCCACCGAATCACCGGACTTGCGCAGCGCATCCATGTAGCGCTCCAGGGCCGGCACCTGTTCGGCGACCGGCCAGAAGAACGGGTTGTCTTCCACCGCCGACCAGTCGTGCCCGCTCGGGGTGATGTCGCCCAGCTGCGAAAGGTAGCCGCGCACGGTCACGCCGTAGCGCTGTTGCAGCCACTTCTTGGCGATGACGCCGGCGGCCACGCGCATGGTGGTTTCGCGCGCGGACGAGCGCCCGCCACCGCGCGGGTCGCGGATGCCGTACTTCTGCCAGTAGCTGTAATCGGCGTGGCCCGGGCGGAACTGCTGGGCGATGTTGGTGTAGTCCTTGCTGCGCTGGTCGGTATTGCGGATCAGCAGCGCGATCGGGGTGCCGGTGGTGCGCCCTTCGTACACGCCGGACAGGATCTCGATGTCATCGGCTTCGCGCCGCGCCGAGGTATGCCGGCTCTTGCCGGTGGCGCGGCGCTGCAGGTCGTGGGCGAATTCGTCGGCACTGATCTCCAGCCCCGGCGGGCAGCCATCGATCACACAGCCGATCGCCGGACCGTGCGATTCGCCGAAGGTGGTGACGGTCAGCAGTCTGCCGAAGCTGTTGGAACTCACGGCCGCTGCGCTGCCAGTTCGGTGATGCGCGCGCTATGGGCGATCAGTTCACGGCATTCGACGGCGAAGATGCCCATCTGGCCGACCTTGAATTCCACCCAGGCAAAATCGATTTCCGGCAGCAGCTTGATCAGGTGCTGTTCGGACTCGCCCACTTCGCAGATCAGCAGGCCGTCTTCGCTGAGGTGCAGCGGGGCGTCGCGCAGGATCTTGAGCACCAGGTCCAGGCCATCATCACCGGCACGCAGGCCCATTTCCGGCTCGTAGGAGTATTCCTTCGGCAGGGCATCGGTCTCGTCGTTGGTGACGTACGGCGGGTTGGTGACGATGAGGTCGTAATGACGGCCGGTGAGGCCGTTGAACAGGTCGGACTTGAGCAGGGTGACGTTGTGCGCCTGCAGGCGCTCCTTGTTCTCATGCGCCAGCGCCAGGGCGTCGTCGCTGAGGTCCACGCCGTCCACTTCCCAGTTGGGGTAGTAGTGACCCATGGCGATGGCGATGCAGCCCGAGCCGGTGCACAGGTCGAGGGCGCGATGCACGTCGCGGCCGGCGAGCCACGGCTCGAAGCCGGTTTCGATGAGTTCGGCGATCGGCGAGCGCGGCACGAGGGCGCGGCTGTCGCTCTTGAAGCTGAGGCCGGCAAACCAGGCCTCACCGGTGAGGTAGGCGGCCGGAAGGCGTTCGGTGATGCGACGTTCGAACAGGGCCAGAACCTCGGCCTTCTCCGGGGTGGTCACGCGCGCGGCGCCGTAGGCCGGACCGAGGTCATGCGGCAGGTGCAGGCTGTGCAAGACCAGCTGGGTGGCTTCGTCCAGGGCGTTGTCGTAGCTGTGCCCGAAGGTCAGCCCGGCGGCGTTGAAACGGCTGGTGCCGTAGCGGATCAGGTCGATGATCGTATGGAGTTCGGCGGCCGTTTCGGCAGTCATGGCAAGGCAACAGACAAAGTGGCCCCCGATTATAGGCGACCCCATGCCCCCCGGCATCCGTTGCAGTCGAAAGTGGTTGGGCTGGGGGTTGGGCGTTGGAAGCCTGAAGCAGGGTCAAGGTCAACGTCCACGGCGGGCACCGCGTTGTTCGCGGGCCGGATCGGTGGGGGAGGGTTGGCGGGGCACGCTGCAAGTACGTCC
>NZ_DAMAGC010000049.1:0-28299 GCF_031995405.1 Stenotrophomonas sp.
AAGGTCTTGTCAGCCACTTCGAAGAAGCCGCTGATGGTCGGGGCGAAGCGCAGGGTCTTCAGCTGGCTTTCGGTGGTGCGCGGCACTTCCCACAGACGACGACGGAACTCGATGTCCTGGTTGGTCGGATTGAACGCGCTGTCTGCCGACAGCGGGGTCTCGAAGGCCTGCGACTGGTACGGGTAGCCGGCGATCTGCTGGAACGTCTGACGCTCGTTGTAGAGCAGGTCGGTGTTCAGGCTGATCGAATCGGTGAAGTCGTAGGTGCCGTTGATGTAGACCGACTTGCGCTTCACGCCGGTGAGCAGCGTCATCTGCTCGTTGGAGTTGGCGTACTCGCCTTCCGTCAGCGGGTGGTAGTCGTTCGCATTCTTCGGATCGCCGCCCTTGTTCAGGGTCTGCCACACCGCGTCTTCGTCATCGCACGCGCCGTACAGCGCCGGGTTGCACCAGCTGCCATTCTGGCTGATCGGGCTCCAATCCTTCGGGGTGGAGTTCGGGCCCTTCGAGCCGTCACGGCTGTACCAGCGGTCCTTGGCCCACACCGGATCCTGCTTGGAGTATTCGGCAGACAGGGTCAGGCTGCCGCGCTCGCCCTTCGCACCCAGGGTCATCGAGTACTGCTGGCTGTCACCGTCACCGTTGCCGTACTGGCCCACGTAGACGCTGGCTTCGCCGCCGTCCACGTTCTTGCGGGTGATCACGTTGACCACGCCGGCGATGGCGTCCGAACCGTAGATCGAGGACGCGCCGTCCTTCAGGATCTCGATGCGCTCAACGGCCGACATCGGGATCTGGCTCAGGTCCTGCAGACCGGCGGTGGAAGCGCCCAGGCGCTTGCCGTTCATCAGCACCAGGGTGCGCTCGGCGCCCAGGTTGCGGATGTCGACGTAGTAACCGCCAACGTTCTCGCCCGATGCCAGCGACTCCGAACGCGAAATGGCCGGCGAACCGGCCGAGGTCAGGTTGTTCAGCACGTCCGCGACGCTCGAGAAGCCCTGCTTTTCCAGGGATTCGCGGGTCATCGTCAGGATCGGCTGCTGCGTCTCCATGTTGGCGCCGCGGATGCGCGAGCCGGTAACCGAGATGCGGTCGAGGTCAGTGGTGCCGGAGGCAGCTTCCTGCGCCGAGGCAAAGCTCGGCGCCAGCGCCAGCGCAATGCCGGCGGGCAGAAGGCCCAGCCGCACTGCGGGAGTACGAAAATTCATTTATCTCTCCGAGGTACGTTAGTAGCGTGTTAAAACGCCTCGGAAAGTTACGACTGCGTTACGGTTAATTATTTGCGGGATGCCACCGGAGACTTTGCCGACTTTGGCGACAGCATTCCCGCGCTCTCGCGGAAGCCTGACGCAGACTGCCCATAACGTGCCCGAAAGGCCCGTGCGAAGCTGCAACAGTTGTCAAATCCACTCGCGGCGGCCACTTCACCGATCATCATGTCGGTATCACGCAGCAGGTCGGCCGCGCGCTCCAGACGCAGACGCGCCGACAGCGATTGCGGGCTTTCCTCGTACAGGCTCTGGAAGGTCTTGGACAGGTACCAGCTGGAGAAGTTGGTCAGCTCGGCCAGTTCACCGATGCGCACCACGCGGTGGCTGTTGCCCTCCAGGTACAGGCGCGCGCGCTGCATGCGCCCGAACACCTGGCGCTTGCGCAGGCGCGAGCGGCCGGGGCAACGCTGTACGCCGGTCGCCAATACGCGCTGCAGCGAGGCCAGGTGCAGCAGCACCGGACGCAACGCCTGGGACGGCTGGCCGCTGGCCAGGACATCGCGCCAGAGCCGCAGGGCCACGCGGACTTCCCCGCGGCTCATGCTGCCGCGACCGGCATACAGGCTGCAGTCTTCCAGGTCGCCAAGCGCACGCAGCGCATCCGGGGTCAGGCTCAGTCCGATGCACAGGCCATCGCGGCCAGCCTGGATCATCGGGCGCGATTCCTTCTCGAAGGCGATCCACTCGCGCTGGCGCAGACGGAAACGGCCTTCCTTGGATTCCACCCACGCGCTGCCCCGCAGCTGCATCCATACGGTGAAGGTGGCGCCGGCGGTCTGCAGGCTACCGAGCCGGGCCACGCCCAGGCAGGTGGGCAGCGGGCCGTCGTCGACGATCTTGTCCAGGGAAAGCGATTGGCCGCGATCGGCGAGGGAAAGCTGACGCATGACTACACCGTGTTTGCCGTAACTGGGCAACCGTTTTGCCAAATCAGGCCGGCGCGGTCAGGAAAGTCCTACGAGATTCATCCGAATTCGACACGAGGCCGATACGAAGGAATCACGAAGGTCATTTCCCTTTCATAAACAAGGCGTTGGAGATCGCCGAAAAGACCGGTGCGGGTGCCTCGGGCAGCTCCATCACGCCGATATCGGCACCATCGGCGACCGCAAGCGCCACGTACAGTGCACTGCCATCGGCCTGCGCACTGAAACCGTTGCCGGCACTCAGCCGCTCGGCATCCAGGCAGTGCTCGACGCTGGGCGAACCGGCGCTGATGCGCGAAAACAGCGTGGCGCAATCGGCGCGGTTGGACAGGTAGTCGACGCTGCCATTGCGCGCCACGGCCCAGGTCCGGTAGCGCCAGCGCGTCGGCCGGTCGTCGCTCAGCTGCTGGATGCTGTCGGCACTGAGCCGCGCATCGGCCGACCACAGGCCACCGGCCGACAGCCGCGTGAACAGCACGCGCCGGGTGGCCGGGTCGAAGCGGGCCTGCGAGACCCCGTCGATACTGGCCAGCAGCGTCCACGGCGAGGCGCGCCGGTCGAACAACGACAGCCGCATGCGTTCGTGCGCGTCGCGATCCACCACCAGCAGGTGGTCGGCATCGCCCGCATACAGGGCCTGCAATGGCTGGGCCACCGGTACCGGCAACGCCACCACCTGCTCATCGCGCGGGGAGACCTCGTAGATCACCGGGTTGGCCTGTGGATCGCGGCCGGACACCAGCAGATGCGTGCTGTCCGGTGACCAGTCCGCGGCCTGGCGGGTTTCCGGACGCAGCCCATCGACCGGGCGCAGCGATTCGGGCCGGGTCAGGTCGGCCCACCACAGCCCGTAATTGCCCGAGCGGTCGGAGGTGAACACCAGTTGCCGGCCATCCGGGGCCAGCATCGGCTGGCCGTCGCGGCCATTGGAGGCAAACAGGCGCTCCGGTTCGCCGGGGCGGCCATCCTTGAGCGGCACGCGGAACAGGCCGAACTGCGCCTTGCGATGCACGAAGGCGAGCATTTCGCTGTTGCGCGACACGGCCGGCGACTGTGCGTCGTCGATACCGACATCGCGCAGCGTGCGGGTCGGGATATCGAGCTCGTACAGCCGCGATTCGCTGTCCACGCGGCGCCCGAACACGATGTGCCGGCTGTCGCTGCGCCAGGCCCAGCCACGGATCTCGGCCGAATCGGCGGTCAACTGCTCCGGCACGCCACCTGTGGCAGGCAGGCGCCACAGATCGCCGATCTGCGGGTTGCGCACGAACACGATCCAGCGCCCGTCGGGCGAATAGCGCGGTGCGTAATCGAAACTGTCTTCGGCGACCTGGTAGTCCAGCGGCGTCCAGCGTCCGCTGGCGATGTCCAGGACGCGGATGCCACGGTGCGCGTAGCGCCCGGCCAGCGAGCCGAACAGCAGGCCGCGCCCGTCCGGGGTCCAGTCGAAGCTGAGCAGCTCGGTGCCGTCGCAGCGGGTCACGTGGCGCACCGCACCGCCGGTGGCGCTGGCGATCAGCACCTCGCAGCCGGCATCGGGACCAAAGCGGGCGAAGGCGATGTCGCGACCGTTCGGCGACCAGTTCGGGAAGCGGTCGGAGTATCCCTGCGGCGTATCGGCCAGCAGGCGCGCCGGCGCGTTGCCGGAGGTCTGTACCTTGATGGTGCTGCCCTGGCGGGCGCTGCTGTCGGCCTCGTACGCGACCTGCGAGCCGTCCGGGGACAGCGTGGGATAGGTCTCAAAGCCCGCCGTGGCGGTGATCAGCCGGTACGGGCGCTGCGGGCTGCCGATCACGCGGCTGCCGTCTTCCAGCACGCCGCTGGACGCGGCCACGGGTGCGGGACGCTGCAACAGCAACGCGGTCAGCACCAGCAACGCGATCATCATGCCGACGCCGAGCGCGAGCAGCACGTAGCGGCGCATCCGGCGCCAACGGCTGCGGAGCGATCCCGTCGCAGGTCCTGGCACTGCAGACCGCGCGCCCGGCGCTGCGGCGTCTTCGCGCTCGATGGACGCTTCCGCTTCGGCAGCCGGTTCCTCGACCGCACTCACCGGCACCAGCAGGCGATAGCCGGTCTTGGCGATGGTTTCGATATAAGGCGTGCCCGCCTCGTCGTCGCTGCTGAACGCCTTGCGCAGCTGGGTGACCGCCTGGGTGAGCACGTCGTTGGTGGGCAGCGTGTCCGGCCAGACCTCGGCGAACAGCTCATCACGGGTGACCACCGCACCCGGCGCGCGCATCAGCGCCTTCAACACACCCAATGCCTTCGGCGTCAGTCGACGCGGACGACGCGCACCGGGCGCCGTGACCTCGCGGGAGGACAGGGTGACGGTGCACTCGCCGATCCTGATCACATCGGCTGAAGGAGACGCGTTGAGAGGGCTGATCATTCCGGTGCTACGAGTGAATGCAGGACAACAGGAACGCAGCATCCATCGCAACCGAACAACGATCGAACGAACCGCCAGATTCCGCACATGCCATCAGCGCAAAGCGCAAAAAAACTGAAGCGCGCGAATACTAGCCTATGCCGGTTAACTGCGCCTGTGCGCGCAGACAACATCAGGCTCTCTCTCGCCGACGAATTCACATAAATCGCTTCAATATTCGCGCCTCCGGGCGCGAATTTTTTATCTGCGATTCAGTTTTGTCCACGTCGGAGCATGGTCAATCCGACCAGCCTGGAAACCACCAAAGCTACGTACATCACGCCTGCAAACTGCTCCAGCATGACCAATGCGCGCGCCTGCGGATGCACCGGCACGACGTCGCTCAACCCCACCCCGGACAGCAAGCTGAAGCTGAGATAAAGCAGCTCCATCCAGGTGCGCAATTCGCTCTCGCTGGTGGCCATGAAACTGCCCGGATACCACTGCTGGCAGACCGAGAACGCGAACGCGAAGGCCCACGCCAGCAAGGTGAATGTCGCGCCTGCGGCGAACAGCTCATCCCGGGTGACTTTATGATCCTGCAGCATGTAGGCGGTCAGGCTGCCTGCCGTATAGAAATACAGCAGGCATTCCAGCAGCTGCGCGGTGATGGTCAACGCGGGTTTGCCCAGCAGTGCACCGGCGATGGAGAACACCACCGCCGGAATCGCCAGCACCAGCGCCAGCCACATCCCCAGCGGGCTGCGCCGCACCACCCACAAGGACAGGCCAAGCACGGCGATGCCGAACGCACCGAACAGCGCGCGGCTGGCACCGGCTTCGTCCATCGCCGGGTACAGCAGCACGCCCAGCAGCTGCACGGCCAGCAACCATGCAGAAGGATGCCGGCGCGCGATGGCCAGCCATTTGGTGGTGCGTGCTATCGCCATCGTGTTCCCTCGCCCTGGCCGTGGCGCCGAGCTTAACGCGGAACCCGCGCAGACCACATGAGCATGCCGGGGCGGTCGCGCGCCGCCCCGGCCCCGGTGTCATTGCTGCCGATAGACCTCCGCGCCGAGGTCGCGGAACTGCACCGACTTGTCGGCCATGCCCTCCTGCAACGCGTCCTGCTCGGACAGTCCGTGCTCGGCGGCGTAGTCGCGCACGTCCTGGGTGATCTTCATCGAGCAGAAGTGCGGGCCGCACATGGAGCAGAAGTGGGCCAGCTTGTGTGCGTCCTTGGGCAGGGTCTCGTCATGGAACTCCCTGGCTTTTTCCGGATCCAGGCCGAGATGGAACTGGTCCTCCCAGCGGAACTCGAAGCGCGCCTTGCTCAGCGCGTTGTCGCGCACCTGTGCGCCAGGATGGCCCTTGGCCAGGTCCGCGGCATGCGCGGCGATGCGGTAGGCCATGATGCCGTCGCGCACGTCCTGGCGATTTGGCAGGCCCAGGTGTTCCTTCGGGGTGACATAGCAGAGCATCGCCGTGCCATACCAGCCGATCATGGCCGCACCGATCGCGCTGGTGATGTGGTCGTAACCGGGGGCGATGTCGGTGGTCAACGGGCCCAGCGTGTAGAACGGTGCTTCGCCACACTCGCGCAGCTGCTTGTCCATGTTTTCCTTGATCAGCTGCATCGGCACGTGGCCGGGGCCTTCGATCATGGTCTGTACGTCGTGCTTCCAGGCGATTTTCGTCAATTCGCCCAGCGTTTCCAGCTCACCGAACTGTGCGGCGTCGTTGGCATCGGCGATGCAGCCCGGGCGCAGGCCGTCGCCGAGCGAGAAGGTCACATCGTAGGCCTTCATGATCTCGCAGATGTCTTCGAAGTGCGTGTAGAGGAAGTTCTCCTTGTGGTGGGCCAGGCACCACTTGGCCAGAATGCTGCCGCCACGCGAGACGATGCCGGTCACGCGCCTGGCGGTGAGTGGTACGTAGCGCAGCAGTACGCCGGCGTGGATGGTGAAGTAATCCACGCCCTGCTCGGCCTGTTCGATCAGTGTGTCGCGGAAGATCTCCCAGGTGAGTTCTTCGGCGCGACCGTCGACCTTTTCCAGCGCCTGGTAGATCGGCACGGTGCCGATGGCGACCGGCGAGTTGCGCAGGATCCATTCACGGGTTTCATGGATGTGCTTGCCGGTGGACAGGTCCATCACCGTGTCGCCGCCCCAGCGGATCGCCCACACCAGTTTTTCGACTTCTTCGGCGATGCCCGACGACACGGCGCTGTTGCCGATGTTGGCGTTGATCTTGGTCAGGAAGTTGCGGCCGATGATCATCGGCTCGCTTTCGGGATGGTTGATGTTGTTGGGCAGCACCGCGCGGCCGCGGGCGATCTCGTCGCGGACGAACTCGGGGGTGATGATCGTCGGGATCGACGCGCCGAACGACTCACCCGGGTGCTGTCTGCGCAGTGCGGCATCGCGGATCGCTTCCAGGCGCTGGCTTTCGCGGATGGCCACGAACTCCATCTCCGGGGTGATGATGCCGCGCCGTGCGTAGTGCATCTGGGTGACGTTGCTGCCGGCAACCGCGCGACGGGGCTGCAGCCGCGCGGGAAAGCGCACCGCGTCCAGCCGCGCGTCGGTGTCGCGCGAACGCCCGAAGGCCGAGCTGAGGCCGGGCAGTACGTCGGTATCGCCGCGCTCGGCGATCCAGGCCGCGCGCAGCGCCGGCAGGCCGACAGACAGGTCGATGCGGGCTTGCGGGTCGGTATAGGGGCCGGAAGTGTCATACACGGTGACCGGTGCGTTCTCCTCACCACCGAACAGGGTCGGGGTGCGGGTCAGCACGATCTCGCGCATCGGAACCTGCAGGTCGCTGCGCGAGCCCTGCACGTGGATCTTGCGCGACCCGGGGATCGGACGGGTGACCGATTCGGAAAGTTGCTGGGCCTGCTGCTGCAGGGTGGAAAGCGCTGCGTTCATGACTTCGTCCTGGATCGAGCTCCGCACTGGAATAGGCGGAGCGGACGAAGCGGCGGCGCACGGCAGACGGATCGCGGGCGGTCTTCGGGCGGGGCAGCCCTACGGCGCGATGCGGTTGCACTTGCGAAGCATCCCTACGCCGGTATCAACCGGATCAGGTTCGAAGGGACTATCTCAACCGTGGCCGTCGGGCCGCGGTACCCCCGCTTCGGGGCGAATTAGACCACAACGCCGATGCCGGTGGAGCAGCCATTGGCCGCCTGCCACACGCGTAGCCCTGAACGTGAACAAAGTGCTGACGGCGCGTGACCTACAATGCTGCGGCGCGGTATGACACATGTTCAGCCTGCGGCGGCGTTCTGCATTGACCGGCATCGACCGCCCTGGGTCGCCCCGGCGGCTCGCCCTGCCCCTTTCGTACGGAGAAACTCCTGCATGGTGTTTCGCATTTCCATCGCACTGATTGCCCTGCTGGTGCTGGCCGCCGGCCTTGCGCCGGGCCCCTTCAACGACATCGTCCAGAGCGGGCTGTCCACCATCATCCGCAGCACCGGCTGGCTTTACCTGCTGGTGGTGTTCATCACCCTGTCGTTCCTGATGTATCTGGCCTTCGGCCGGCTGGGTTCGCTGCGCATCGGTGGCGAAGACGCCGAACCGGATTTCTCCAATGCCAGCTGGATGTCGATGCTGTTTGCCGCCGGCATGGGTATCGGCCTGGTGTTCTGGGGCGCGGCCGAGCCGATCTCGCACTTCGTCAAGCCGCCGGAAGGGCTGGCACCGCAAAGCATGGAGGCCGCGCGTGCCTCGATGCGTTATGCGTTCTTCCATTGGGGCCTGCATCCGTGGGCGATCTATGCGCTGATCGGGTTGGCGATGGCGTGGTTCCAGTTCAATCGCAATGGTCGCGGACTGATCAGCGATCTGCTGCAGCCGCTCATCGGCGCGCATCACCGGGGCTGGATGGGCACGGTGGTGAACGTGGCGGCGGTAGTGGCCACCGCCATCGGCGTGGCAACGACACTGGGTTTCGGCACCATCCAGATCGCCGCCGGCCTGCACCGGGTGTTCGGCATCCAGGATTCGATTCCGGTGCAGTTGACGATCATCGCAGTAGCGTTCGTGCTGTACATGGCCTCCACCACCAGCGGGGTGAATCGCGGCATCAAGTGGCTGTCCAACTTCAACCTGGGCCTGGCCGCGGTGCTGCTGGCGCTGGTGCTGGTGCTGGGGCCGACCGGCTTCATCTTCGATACGTTCACCACCACGATCGGGTCATACCTCAACTCGCTGGTGACGATGAGCCTGCGCATGTCGCCGTTCTCGGGCAGCACCTGGGTAGCGGACTGGACGATCTTCTACTGGGCGTGGTGGATCGCCTGGGCCCCGTTCGTGGGCTCGTTCATCGCACGTGTGTCGCGCGGGCGCAGCATCCGCGAGTTCGTGCTGGGCGTGGTGATCGCGCCGAGCGTGCTGGGCTTCCTGTGGTTCTCGGTGTTTGGCGGGACGGCGTTGTGGTCGCAGATCTTCGGCCATGTGGACCTGGCGCAGGCACTGGGCAACGGCTATGAAACGGTGCTGTTCACCATGTTCGACAGCCTGCCGATGCCGACGGTGTTGTCGGTGATCGCGCTGGTGCTGTTGATGATCTTCTTCGTGACCTCGGCCGATTCGGCGGTGCTGGTACTGGCCACGATGTCCACCGAGGAAGCCGGCGATCCGCCGCTGGCGCGGCGCATGGTGTGGGGCGTGGCGATCGCGCTGATCGCCGGGGTGCTGTTGCTGGCCGGTGGCCTCAACGCACTCCAGGGGATGATCACGATCGCAGCGCTGCCGTTTGCCTTGCTGATGTTGGCGGTGATGTGGTCGCTGTACCGGGTGCTGGACATGGAGTACGCGCTGCAGCGTCGCCGTGCGCAGCGGGCACGGCGGATGATGGATGCGTGGATCGAGCGCGAGATCGCCGCGCAGGAAGAGACGCGGGATGAGGCAGCGCGGGCGCCGTAGTGTTGGGTTGCGAGTGGGTCGGTGGTTTGGGGAGAGCAGCCGAGCGTGGCTCGGCTCTACCTTGAATCGGCAGCACCGTTCCTCGGGCTTCGGTGGCCACGACAGGGATCGAGACGCCGCAGCCACGCATGGCGTGGCTCTACGCATGGACCATGGCCGCGCGTGGGCATCCGACCAACCGGCAGCGTTACCTCAATACCCCGCCGCCTGCCCGTCCTTGCGGCTCTCCGATGCGCCGTAATACACGCCGGTGTCCGGGTCGCGCAGGATCGCCTGGTAGCCACCGTAGGGGCCGTCGGCGAACACCACCCGGTGGCCCTTGCGCATCAGCGCGCGCACCGTCTCGTACGGGAAGCCGGTTTCCAGGTTCACCTCGCCGCCATCGCTCATCGCCGTGGCTTGGCCGGTCGGCTCGGTCGAGCCTTCGTGCTGGATGCGCGGTGCGTCGCCGGCTTCCTGCAGGTTCATCCCGAAGTCCACCATGTTCATCACGATCTGCGCGTGGCCCTGCGGCTGCATCGCACCGCCCATCACCCCGAAGCTCATCCACGGCTTGCCGTCCTTGGTGACAAACCCCGGGATGATGGTCTGGAACGGACGCTTGCCCGGCGCATAGCCGTTGGGATGGTCCTTGCGCAGCACGAACATCTCGCCGCGATCCTGCAGGATGAAGCCCAGTCCCGGCGGCGCCATGCCGCTGCCCATGCCACGGTAGTTGGACTGGATCAGCGACACCATCATCCCGTCCGCATCGGCGACGGTCATGTAGATCGTGTCGCCTTCTTCCAGTTGCTTCGGCGTGCCCGGCTGCACCTCGTTCAACGCCTTGTCCATCGAGATCAGCCTGCGACGCTCGGCGGCATATGCCTTGGACACCAGTTTCGCCACCGGCGCCGGCTGGAATGCCGGGTCGGTGTAGAACCGCGCGCGATCGGCGAAAGCCAGTTTCTTGGCCTCCACGAACAGATGCACGTGCTCGGGTGAGCCGAAGGCGATTTTCGAGAAGTCGTAGCCCTCCAGTACGTTGAGGATCTGCAATGCGGCGATGCCCTGGCTGTTCGGCGGCAGCTCCCACACGTCGTAGCCGCGGTAGTTGCTGCTCACCGGCTCGACCCACTCGCCGTGGTGGCTGGCCATGTCCTCATAACTCAGGTAGCCGCCATTGGCCTTGAAGTAGCTGCCGATGGTGCGGGCGATATCGCCCTTGTAGAACGCATCGCGGCCACCGCGCGCGATCTGCTCCAGGGTGTTGGCCAGGTTCGGGTTCTTCCACAGCTCGCCCTTGCGCGGGGCATGTCCATTCACCGTGAACTGCTCGGTGAAGCCCGGGTACCGGGACAGCTTGGGCACCGAGCGGTCCCAGTAGTAGGCGATCACTTCGGCCACCGGGTGGCCCTCACGCGCGTAGCGGATCGCCGGGGCAAGGTTGTCGGCCATCGGCTTGCGGCCGAAGCGTTCGTGCAGCGCGAACCAGCCGTCCACCGCGCCCGGCACCGACACCGGCAGCGGGCCGGTGGCCGGGATTTCCTTCAGCCCGCGTCGCTGGAACTCGGCCAGGGTCAACGATTTCGGCGAACGGCCCGAGCCGTTGTAGCCGTACAGCTTCTGGGTCTTGGGGTCCCATACGATGGCGAACAGGTCACCGCCCACGCCATTGCCGGTCGGCTCCATCAAACCCAGCGCTGCGTTGGCTGCGATCGCCGCATCCACTGCCGAACCGCCGCCCTTCATCACGTCCAGCGCGATCTGGGTGGCCAGGGGCTGCGAGGTGGCGGCCATCGCGTGCGGGGCGATCACCTCCGAGCGGGTGGCGAAGGTGTGGCCGGTGATCCGGTCGGCGGCCATCGAGACAACGGGAAGCGCACACAGGACGGCGGCGGCCAGCAGGCCGCGGGCAAGACGTGAGGACACGGGGTGGTTCCTGAAGGTGGTAGCCCTGCGATAGTGGCCGCGAAGTGCTCCCGACAACATCCCACAATGGTCATGGACGGGCACGGATCGACGGCCGATTCCGCGCAGAACCCGCCTGCAAAATAGTGAATTGGGGTTCACCGGATCGCTTTCAGGCGAAACCATCCTTGCGTGGCGGGGCTCTACGCTGGATGCAGGCGAAACCGTTGGAAATGTGCGCGCAAGGGTTGACAGCCTCAAAACCGCTGTGGTTTTCTCGATCTCATGTTGCAGCGCACAGCCATCCGCGAATCCATCGAACACGCCGACACCGGCGGGGCGTCGATCCGTTCGCTTCTTGTCCTCGTACTTATTACCCAACCAACAGGTGCGGGACGGACCGGCGTGTAAGCAAGACTGCCAGGTATCCATCGAAACCCGCACCCACCCAGGTGCGGGTTTTTTCGTTTCAGAGCCCCTCGATTCCGCCTCCCCCCTTTCCGAGTTGCCTTCCGCCATGACCCGCCAGTCCGCCCCCGCCGCCACACCCACCGCCCCCACGGCGGCGTGCGGCCGTGGCGCTGCGCGCGCTACCCCTTCCCCTGACTGGCCGACGCGTCGCTGAGACCGTCGGCCTTTTTTTTCTTTTCGCCAAAGGACTTCCCCCATGAGCACCAACGACCTGCCCCAGATCAAGATCGCTGTTGTCGGCTACGGCAGCCAGGGCCGCGCGCACGCGCTGAATCTGCGTGAATCCGGTTTCGATGTCGTCGTCGGGCTGCGCCCGGGCGGTCCCACCGAGGTGAAGGCACAGGCGGACGGCTTCACCGTCAAGGCACCGGCCGAGGCGGTCAAGGACGCCGACCTGGTCGCCGTGCTGACCCCGGACATGGTGCAGAAGAAGCTCTACGAAGACGTGCTCGCCCCGCACATGAAACAGGGCGCGGTACTGCTGTTCGCGCACGGATTGAACGTGCACTTCAACATGATCAGCCCGCGCGAAGACCTGGACGTGGTGCTGGTCGCGCCGAAGGGCCCGGGTGCGCTGGTGCGCCGTGAGTACGAAATCGGCCGGGGCGTGTCGTGCATCTGGGCGGTCTACCAGGACAAGAGCGGCAAAGCCGCCGAGTACGCGCTGGCCTACGCCGCCGGCCTGGGCGGCGCACGCGCCAACCTGATCCAGACCACCTTCAAGGAAGAGACTGAAACCGATCTGTTCGGCGAGCAGGCGGTGCTGTGCGGTGGTGCGTCGGCGCTGGTGCAGGCCGGTTTCGAAACGCTGGTGGAAGCCGGTTACCAGCCGGAAATCGCCTACTACGAAGTGCTGCACGAACTGAAGCTGATCGTGGACCTGTTCTACGAAGGCGGCATCACCCGCATGCTGGAATTCATCTCCGAAACCGCCCAGTACGGCGACTACGTCAGCGGCCCGCGCGTGATCGACGCCGGCACCAAGGCACGCATGAAGGACGTGCTGACCGACATCCAGAACGGCACCTTCACCAAGAACTGGGTGGCCGAGTACGAAGCGGGCCTGCCCAACTACACCAAGTTCAAGCAGGCCGACCTGGAGCATCCGATCGAGAAGGTAGGCAAGGAACTGCGCGCCAAGATGGTCTGGTTGCAAAGTCAAGCCGCGTAACCCGCGCGGCTCCCCCACCCGCTTTCGCAAAGGTCACCGCATGAACACCTCCGCACACAGCTCCGCGCCCCGCAACGGCGCCCGCTGGTTGACGCAGGCCCTGGAAGCCGAGGGCGTGCATACGCTGTTCGGCTACCCCGGCGGCACCATCATGCCGTTCTACGACGCCCTGGTGGATTCGGGGCTGAAGCACATCCTGGTCCGCCACGAGCAGGGCGCAGCGCTGGCCGCCAACGGCTATGCCCGCGCCAGCGGCCAGGTTGGCGTCTGCGTCGCCACCTCCGGCCCGGGCGCGTCCAACCTGGTCACCGGCATCGCCGATGCGATGCTCGATTCGGTGCCGATGGTCTGCATCACCGGCCAGGTCGCCACCCCGCTGCTGGGCACCGACGCCTTCCAGGAACTGGACGTGTTCGGGCTGACCATGCCGATCGTCAAGCACAGCTGGCTGGTGCGCAGCGTCGATGACCTGCCGCGCGTGGTCCGCGAGGCCTTCCGCATTGCGCGCGAAGGTCGTCCCGGGCCGGTGCTGATCGACCTGCCTAAGGACGTGCAGATCGCCGATGCCTCGCATCTGCCTGCGCATGTGCCGGCAGTGGTGAGCCCGCCGCCAGCACCGCAGGACGACGCGATCGCACGGGCCATCGCGGCAATTGCCGCCGCCGAAAAGCCGGTGATCTATGCCGGCGGTGGCGTCGCCCTGGGCGATGCCGTCGAGGACTTCCGTGCCTTCGTCGAGGCCAGTGCCATCCCCACCGTGCTGACCCTGCGCGGCCTGGGCGCGCTGCCGCCGCAGCATGCGCACTACCTGGGCATGCTGGGCATGCACGGTACCCGCGCGGCGAACATGGCCGTGCAGGAGAGCGATCTGCTGGTGGTGGTCGGCGCTCGCTTCGATGACCGCGCCACCGGCAAGTTGAACGAATTTGCCCCGTTCGCACGGGTCATCCACATCGATGCCGACGCGTACGAGATCTCCAAGCTGCGCAGTGCCGACATCGCCGTGCCGGGCAACGTCGGCATCGCCCTGCGCGCCCTGACCGCCGCGGCATCCCACCCGGCCAGCCAGGACGCGTGGCGCAGGCGTTGCAGCGGCCATCGCGAACGTTTTGCCGCACGCTACGACGCACCCGGCAAGCATATCTACGCCCCGGCACTGCTCAAGCGCCTGAGCGAACTGGCGCCGCGCGATGCGATCATCGCCTGCGACGTGGGCCAGCATCAGATGTGGGTGGCACAGCACTGCCGCTTCAACCACCCGCGCAACCACCTGACCAGCGGCGCGCTGGGCACCATGGGCTTCGGCTTGCCGGCGGCGATGGGCGCGCAGTTCGCCTGCCCCGACCGCACCGTGGTGCTGGTCTCCGGCGATGGCAGTTTCATGATGAACGTGCAGGAGCTGGCAACCATTGCCCGCTGCCGCCTGCCGGTGAAGATCGTACTGCTGGACAACAGTTCGCTGGGCATGGTCCGGCAGTGGCAGGAGCTGTTCTTCGCCGAGCGTTACAGCGAGATCGACCTGTCCGACAACCCGGACTTCGCCGCGCTGGCGCAGGTGTTCGGCATTCCCGCTACCCGCATCGAGGCACGTGACGACGTCGAAGGCGGCCTGGCCGCACTGCTGGCCCAACCCGGTCCGGCGCTGCTGCACGTGGCCATCGACGCGCGCGCCAACGTGTGGCCGCTGGTGCCGCCCAACAACGCCAACAGCACCATGCTGGACGCCAACCCTGCCCATCAGGCCCAGGAGTTCCCCAATGCAATACCGGCTTGACCTGGTGCTGGTCCCCGCCGAGGGCGCGCTGCTGCGCGTGATCGGCATGGCTGAACGCCGTGGCTTCGCGCCGCGTGCGATCGCCGGCGCGCCCAATGCGGCCGACAACGGCCGCTGGCACCTGCAGATGGTGGTGGACAGCACCCGTCCGCCGGAGACGCTGTGCCGGCAGATCGAGAAAATCTACGACTGTGTGTCGGTGCGCATCAGCGCGCTGGAACCGGGAGTATCGGCATGAACGCCCGCACCGTCGCCACGGTGCCGGTACGGAGGTCCCTTCTTGCAGCACATGGATGTGCAAATGGTGCGCGTGCAGGATGCACAACGTTGCACCCGCAAGGCACGTCGCCGCAGCGCGCACCGCACGGCGACGATCACCCTGACCGGGTGCGCAATGCCGGCTAGCCGTACCCCGCAGGAACCGGAGGTAGGCGACGTAAGTGTCGCCGACGTGCTGGCCGCTCAGGCGCGGCTGCGTCGCTTCCTGCCGCCTACCCCGCTGCACTACGCCGAGCGTTTCGGGGTGTGGCTGAAGCTGGAGAACCTGCAGCGCACCGGCTCCTACAAAGTGCGCGGCGCATTGAACGCGCTGCTGGCTGGGCGCGAGCGCGGTGATGACCGGCCGGTGATCTGTGCCTCGGCCGGCAACCACGCCCAGGGCGTGGCGTGGGCCGCCTACCGCCTGAACATCCCGGCGATCACCGTGATGCCGCATGGCGCACCGGCCACCAAGATTGCCGGCGTCGCCCACTGGGGCGCCACCGTGCGCCAGCACGGCAGCAGCTACGACGAGGCCTACGCGTTCGCCCGCGCCCTGGCCGACCAGCACGGCTACCGCTTCCTGTCCGCGTTCGACGATCCGGACGTGATCGCCGGGCAAGGCACCCTGGGCATCGAACTGGCCCCGCACGCACCCGACGTGGTGATCGTGCCGATCGGTGGCGGTGGCCTGGCGTCGGGCGTCGCGCTGGCACTGAAATCGCAGGGCGTGCGCATCGTCGGGGCACAGGTTGAAGGCGTCGATTCGATGGCCCGCGCGATCCGTGGCGACCTGCGCGAGATCGCTCCGGTGGCGACCCTGGCCGACGGCGTCAAGGTCAAGATTCCGGGCTTCCTGACCCGCAAGCTGTGCAGCGCACTGCTGGACGATGTGGTGATCGTGCGCGAGGCCGAACTGCGCGAGACGCTGGTGCGGCTGGCGCTGGAGGAACACGTCATTGCCGAGGGCGCCGGTGCATTGGCCTTGGCTGCCGGTCGCCGCGTGGCCGGCAAGCGCAAGTGTGCGGTGGTGTCCGGCGGCAACATCGACGCGATGGTACTGGCCCAGCTGTTGGCCGATATCCGTCCACGCCCCCCGCGCAAACCCCGCCGCCGCGCCAGCGAGCGAACGCGACCACCCCTACCAACCGTGCTCGCGACCTTCCCGATTTCCGCTCCGAACCCTACCTCTGCCATCCCATCCGACATTGCCGTCGAGGAGACCTCCTGGTGACCATGCCCACCTCCCCCCGAATTCGAATTTTCGACACCACCCTGCGCGATGGCGAGCAATCGCCCGGCTGCAGCATGACCCCGCCGCAGAAGCTGGTGATGGCCCGTGCCCTGGCCGAGCTGGGCGTGGACATCATCGAGACCGGCTTCCCGGCCAGCTCGCAGTCCGACCGCGAAGCGATGACGCTGATCGGCCGCGAGCTGCGCCAGACCACCCTGGCGGTGCTGTCGCGCTGCCTGGCCACCGACATCGAGACCTCGGCCAAGGCACTGGAAGCAGCGGCCAGTCCGCGCCTGCACCTGTTCCTGTCCACCAGCCCGCTGCATCGCGAACACAAACTGCGGATGAGCCGCGAGCAGGTGCTGGAGTCGGTGCACAAGCACGTGAGCCTGGCCCGTGGCTACGTGGATGACGTTGAATTCTCCGCCGAAGATGCCACGCGCACCGAAGAGGACTTCCTGATCGAGGTCGCCCGCGTGGCCGTGGCCGCCGGTGCCACCACCATCAACCTGCCCGACACCGTGGGCTTCACTACGCCGGAAGAAATCCGCGGCATGTTCCAGCGCGTGATCGCCGGCGTTCCCGACAGCGACCGCATCATCTTCAGCGCGCACTGCCACAATGACCTGGGCCTGGCCGTGGCCAACTCGCTGGCGGCCATCGAAGGCGGCGCGCGGCAGGTGGAATGCACCATCAACGGTATCGGCGAGCGTGCCGGCAACTGCTCGCTGGAGGAGATCGCGATGGTGCTGAAGGTGCGCAATGCCTTCTACGAGGAAGACACCCGCATCAACACCCCGCGTATCGTCGGCACCTCGCAGCTGCTGCAGCGCCTGGTCGGCATGCCGGTCCAGCGCAACAAGGCGATCGTCGGCGCCAACGCGTTCGCACACGAGTCGGGCATCCACCAGCACGGCATGCTGCGCCACCGCGGCACCTACGAAATCATGCGCCCGGAAGACGTGGGCTGGGAATCCTCGCAGATGGTGCTGGGCCGCCATAGCGGCCGCGCGGCAGTCGAGCAGCGCCTGCGTGCGCTGGGTTTCTGGCTGGACGAGGAAGAGCTGAAGCATGTTTTCGAACAGTTCAAGGCGCTGTGCGAACAGCAGCGCGTGGTCACCGACGCCGACCTGCAGACCCTGATGCAGGGCAGCGCCACCCAGAACGGCTACCGCCTGGCCTCGATGACGATCAGCGATGTCGGCAGTCGCGCCAACGCGCTGGTGGAGCTGTCCGATCCGGACGGCAACCGGGTCGCCGAAACCGCACAGGGCGACGGCCCGGTGGATGCGCTGTTCGGCGCGCTGTCGGCCGCCACCGGCGTGCAGCTGATGCTGGACAGCTACCACGTGCACAGCGTGGGCATCGGTGCCGACGCGCGTGGCGAAGCCAACCTGAGCGTGCGCCACGAGGGCGTGGAGTACGAAGGCACCGGCACCAGCCGCGACATCATCGAAGCCTCTGCACTGGCCTGGCTGGACGTGGCCAACCGGCTGCTGCGCCAGCGTGGCGCGACCGCCGAGCAGCCCGCCGCCAGCGCGGCCGCGGCCTAGGCCGTCCGGTTGTGCGTGGACACCCGTCCGCGCACCGTTCCCGTCTTCCCGACATATGAATCACAGCAAGGCCATCCCATGACCCCAGCTCCCCGCACCCTGTACGACAAACTGTGGGACGCCCACGTCGTCGTGCCCGAATCGGACAGCGCGCCCGCCGTGCTGTACATCGACCTGCACCTGATCCACGAAGTGACCTCGCCGCAGGCCTTCACCGAACTGCGCGAGCGCGGCCTGTCGCCGCGTCGGCCGGACCGGACCAAGGCGACGATGGATCACTCCACCCCGACCCTGCCGGCCGGCGCGGACGGCAAGCTGCCCTACGCCAGTGCGGCCTCCGAAGCCCAGGTGGACATGCTCGCGCGCAACTGCGCCGAATACGGCCTGGAATTGTTCGACCTGCAGTCGGCCAGCCGCGGCATCGTGCACGTGATCGCTCCCGAGCAGGGCTTCACCCAGCCGGGCATGACCATTGTCTGCGGCGACAGCCACACCTCCACGCATGGCGCGTTCGGCGCCCTGGCCTTTGGCATCGGCACCAGTGAAGTCGGCCACGTGCTGGCCACCCAGTGCCTGCTGCAGCGCAAGGCCAAGACCATGGCGATCACCGTCGACGGCGCCTTGCCGCTGGGCGTGGGCGCCAAGGACGTGGTGCTGCACATCATCGGCGTGATCGGCGTCAACGGCGGCACCGGCCATGTACTGGAGTTCCGTGGCAGCGCGATCGAAGCGATGGACATGGAACAGCGCATGACCTTGTGCAACATGTCGATCGAGGCCGGCGCGCGCGCCGGCATGGTCGCGCCCGACCAGACCACCTACGACTGGGTCGCCAACACCCCGCGCGGGCCGAAGGGCACCGACTTCGATGCCGCGGTCGCCGCGTGGTCGCAGCTGCGCAGCGATGCCGGCGCCCGGTTCGACGTGGAGGTGCACATCAATGCGGCCGACATCCGCCCCACCCTCACCTGGGGCACCCACCCCGGTACGGCCATCGCCGTGGACCAGCCGATCCCGGCCGCCAACGATGCTGCCGCGCAGAAGGGCCTGGATTACATGCACTTCCACGCCGGACAGACCCTGGCCGGTACACCGGTGGATGTGGTGTTCGTCGGCTCGTGCACCAACGGCCGCCTGAGCGACATGCGCGAAGTAGCGCAGGTACTGCAGGGCCGTCGCGTCGCCGATGGCGTGCGTATGCTGGTGGTGCCGGGTTCGGAGATCGTCAAGCGGCAGGCCGAAGCCGAAGGCATCCACGCCATCGTGCGTGCCGCGGGCGCGGAGTGGCGCGAGCCGGGCTGCTCGATGTGCATAGCCATGAACGGCGACCTGGTCGCGCCCGGGCAACTGGCGGTGAGCACCAGCAACCGCAACTTCGAAGGCCGCCAGGGGCCGGGCTCGCGCACGTTGCTGGCCTCGCCGATGACGGCGGCCTGGGCGGCGGTGAACGGCCGCGTGGCCGATCCACGTGAACTGTATGCCGCCCGGGAGGTGGCCTGATGAGCGGCTTCCGCACCTTGACCTCGACCAGCGTCGTGCTGCGCGAGACCAACATCGACACCGACCAGATCATTCCGGCGCGGTTCCTGTCCACCACCGAACGCGCCGGGCTGGGCAGGCATGCCTTCAACGACTGGCGCTGGCAGGCCGACGGCACGCCCAACCCGGGCTTTGCCTTCAACCAGCCGCACAACGCCGGGCGCAGCATCCTGCTGGCGGGCCGCAACTTCGGCTGCGGTTCCTCGCGCGAGCACGCGCCGTGGGCACTGACCGACCTGGGCCTGCGCGCGATCGTCAGCAGCGAGATCGCCGACATCTTCCGTGGCAATTCGCTGAAGAACGGCCTGCTGCCGATCGTGCTGGACGAGGCCGACGTGCAGACGCTGATGCAGCGACCGGACGACGCACTGACCATCGACGTGGCCGCGCGCGAGCTGCGCACGCCCGACGGACGCGTCTACGCCTTCCCGCTGGACGGCTTCTCGCAGACCTGCCTGCTGGAAGGCGTGGACCAATTGGGGTATCTGTTGGGCCGTACCCCTGATATCGAACGTTACGAGAGTGAACATGCACGCTGAGATTGTCGTCTTGCCCGGTGACGGGATTGGTCCGGAAGTCGCTGCGGCGGCCGTGGCGGTGCTGGACGTGGTGGCCGAACGCTTCGAACACACCTTCGGCTTCCAGGAACACGACATCGGTGGCATCGCCATCGACCGCCACGGCGAGCCACTGCCGGCCACCACGCTGGAGGCCTGCAGCAAGGCCGACGCGATCCTGCTTGGCGCAGTAGGCGGGCCGAAGTGGTCCGACCCCAACGCCAAGGTACGCCCCGAACAGGGCCTGCTGGCGATCCGCAAGGCGCTAGGGTTGTACGCCAACCTGCGCCCGGTGCGTACCCACCCGGCCGCGCTGGGCGCCTCGCCGATCAAGGCCGAGCTGCTCGAAGGCGTCGATTTCGTAGTGGTGCGCGAACTGACCGGCGGCATCTATTTCGGCGAGAAGACCCGCACCGCCGACACCGCCAGCGACCTGTGCAGCTACAGCGTGGGCGAGATCGAGCGCGTGCTGCGCACCGCCTTCCGGCTGGCGCAGACCCGTCGCGGCAAGGTCACCTCGGTGGACAAGGCCAACGTACTGGAAACCTCACGCCTGTGGCGTGACGTGGCCGCACGGATCGGCCGCGAGGAGTTCCCGGACGTCGCGCTGGAGCACCAGCTGGTGGATTCGATGGCCATGCACCTGCTGGCCAAGCCGCGCGAGTACGACGTGATCGTGACCGAAAACATGTTCGGCGACATCCTCACCGACGAGGCCTCGATGCTGGCCGGTTCGCTCGGCCTGTTGCCGTCGGCGTCGCTGGGCGAACCCGGCGCGGTAGGCATCTACGAACCCATCCACGGCTCGGCGCCGGACATCGCCGGCAAGGGCATCGCCAATCCCTACGCCACGATCTTCAGCGCGGCGATGCTGCTGCGGCATTCGTTGGGACTGGAGGAAGAAGCGGCTGCGGTGGAAGCGGCCGTGCATGCCGCGCTGGATGCCGGCGTGTTCACTGCAGACCTGGCCGCCAAGGGTGCGGCGGTGAGCACCACACAGGCCACCGACGCGGTGCTCGCACGCCTGCGCGGCTGAGCGCGGTTCCGACGAACGGTCGGTGGCTACCGTGGCTCCGAATAGGCGCTGCTGCTCATGCAGCCGGCCAGCACACTGCCATCGTTCGTTTGAAGCACACTGCGCTCACGCATCAGCGTGCGCCCGGGCGTTTGATCACGGGCCACGCTGCGCGTCCACACGCGCTCGCCCTGACGCGCGGCCGCGTCCATCCCGGTTGCCGCAAGCACCTTGGCCAGCGGCGCCTGACCCAGGTCGCCGGCGATGTAGCCGCCGATGGATACGGCGATGCGCTGGACCGGAAAACCGCGCAGGTTCAGGGGCTTATCCAGTTCGATGACATACGCCGGTAGCGTTTCTTCACCCACGACATACCCGCGTTCGGCCACGGCGCGGATGCTCTCCGGCCAGGCGAGCTGGGGCTGCTCCACGACCCGCTCCAGCGTACTGGCAATGCGCTGCAGCGCAGCCGGGTCAGCACGGCATTCCAGCGCCTCGGCAACGTCCTGCGCGCTGGCCACCGCGCGCAAGCGGGCCGGAACACGTTCATCGCGCGTCTGCCCGTTGTAATCGCAGCCCAGCCGATAACCCGGGCGCTGCCCGTCGCTGCGCACCACGATCGACGCGGGCGCCGTCGCACTGTCTGCCGGCGCCGGCACCGACCAGACGTGCAGCGGCTCGCGCAACGTGCTCGACTGCAGGCGCAGACCCTGCGTGGCCACGATGCGCGTACGCGACGCCGCATCGATCTGCATCGCAAGCCCGATGTCATCGGCGACCAGATGACGGGTCGTGATGCCGTGGACGGTCAGTGCTGTCGGCATGTCGATATTGACCACCGATGCTGCGTCATCACCCACCCGCTCGAACCGCCACGCCCGCAGATGCGCGGGGCGCTGCTGCGGGTCGTCATACATCGCCGCCCGCAACGTGCTGACCACCGCCTGCGAGGTTGCCGGTGCCGCCCTGCATTCCAGGGTGGCGACCAGGTCGCGCTCGAACGACGCCGCAGACGGTGCCGCGCCTGACGACGCAGCAACAGACGTGCAGGCACATAGCAGCACAAGGGCGGCAATACCGCCGCGCAGACGAACAGGGGGCTGGTGCATGGCAGCGAATGGATCGACAAGGCGCAATCGCGCATTGTCACGCCTGCGCGCGGCCAAGGCCATCGGCAGTGACGGCGTGCTGCACGCAAAGGGCCGCCGGGCAATGCCCGGCGCCACGCGGGGCCGACAGTGCGTCATCCCCGGCAACATCAGCCTTCCGTGGTCCTGGCCTCGTCCGGCTGCACCCGGAACCATGCCGCGTACAGCGCCGGCAGGAACACCAGGGTCAGCACGGTGCCGACGATCAACCCGCCCATGATCGAGATCGCCATCGAGCCGTAGAACGCACTGCGCGACAGCGGGATCATGGCCAGCACCGCCGCCAGCGCGGTCAGCACGATCGGGCGGAAGCGGCGCACGGTGGCGTCGATGATGGCGTGCCAGCGGTCATGCCCGGCGTCGATGTCCTGCTGGATCTGGTCGATCAGGATCACCGAATTGCGCATGATCATGCCGGCCAGCGCGATGGTGCCCAACAACGCCACGAAGCCGAACGGCGCGCGGAACAGCAGCAGGAACAATGTCGCACCGATGATGCCCAGCGGTGCGGTCACCAGCACCATCGCCGCACGCGAGAAGCTGCGCAGCTGCAGCATCAGCAGCGTGGCCACCACGATCAGGAACAGCGGCATGCCGGCCTTGATCGAGTTCTGGCCGCGCGCCGAATCCTCGACGGTGCCGCCGGTCTCCAGCAGGTAGCCCGAGGGCAACTGCGCACGGATGCCGTCCAGGGTCGGCAGGATCTGCTGCACCACGTCCAGCGGCTGCATGCCGTCACCGATGTCCGCGCGCACGGTCACCGTGGGCAGGCGGTTGCGGTGCCAGATGATGCCGTCTTCGAAGGCGTACTCCAGCCGCGCCACCTGGGACAGCGTCACCGACGTCCCGCTGGCGGTAGGAATGGCCAGGCTGCCGAGCAGCCCCAGCTGCGCGCGCTCGTTGTCCGGGCCACGCAGCAGCATCTCGATCTGGCGGTTGCCTTCGCGATAGGTGCTCACGCTCATGCCCGACAACGAGCTGCTCAGGAACTGGCTGACCTGCGCGCTGCTCACGCCCAGTGCGCGGGCGCGGTCCTGGTCGATCACCAGCCGCACCACCTTGCTCGGCTCGCTCCAGTCCAGGTTGACGTTGATGACGTGCGGGTTCTCGCGGACCTTGGCCTCGACCTGCCGCGCGATGGCCTGCACCTGCGCAATGTGTTCGCCGGAGATGCGCATCTGCACCGGGTAGCCCACCGGCGGCCCGTTCTCCAGCCGGGTCACGCGCATCTGCACGTCCGGGAACTGCTTGATCACGTCCTTGATCAGCCAGTCGCGCGTGGCTTCTCGCGCCTTGGCATCGGCGGTGAGCACCACGAACTGCGAGAAGTTGGTGGCCGGCAGCTGCTGGTCCAGCGGCAGGTAGAAGCGCGGCGAGCCGGTGCCGACGTAGGCCACGTAGTTGCTGATGCCCTCGCGGCCCTTGAGCAGCTTCTCCAGCTTGCTGGCCTGGGCCTGCGTGGCGGCCAGCGACGCGCCTTCGGCCAGTTCGATGTCCACCATCAGTTCGGGCCGGGTCGAATCCGGGAAGAACTGCTGCGGCACGAAGCGGAAGATCACCAGCGAGAACACGAACAGCGCCGCGGTCGCGCCGATCACCCACCAGCGATGGCGCAGGCAGGTATCCAGGAAGCCGCGGAAACGCGTATAGAACGGCCGCTGGTAGGGATCATGGTCGTGCGCGTGTTCCTTCGGCGCGATCCAGCGCGCGAACGCCGGATGACGGTCGGCCCACTGCAGGCGCCTGGCGCGCCAGCGCCCGGCCAGGCTGGTCGGCTTGGGCAGCTGCGGGTTGAACAGGTCCGGCAGCATCTTGTCGCCCAGGTACGGGATGAACAGCACCGCGGCGATCCACGACACCACCAGCGCGATGGTCACCACCTGGAACAGCGAGCGGGTGTACTCACCGGTGCTCGATGCAGCGGTGGCGATCGGCAGGAAGCCGGCGGCGGTGATCAGCGTGCCGGTCAGCATCGGGAAGGCCGTGGATTCCCAGGCGAAACTGGCCGCGCGCAGGCGGTCGTAGCCCTGCTCCATCTTGGTGGCCATCATCTCCACCGCGATGATCGCATCGTCCACCAGCAGGCCCAGCGCCAGCACCAGCGCGCCGAGCGAAATCTTGTGCAGGCCGATGCCGAAGTAATGCATGACGAAGAAGGTCATCGCCAGCACCAGCGGAATGGTCACGCCCACCACCAGGCCGGTACGCAGGCCCAGCGAGAAGAAGCTGACCAGCAGCACGATCACCACCGCCTCGGTCAGCACCTGCACGAACTCACCCACCGACTCTTCCACCGCATGCGGCTGGTCGGACACCTTGCGCAGCTGCATGCCGGCCGGCAGGGTCTTCTGCAGGCGCTCGAACTCGGCATCCAGGGTGGCGCCGAGCTTGAGGATGTCACCGCCATCCTTCATCGCCACGGCCAGGCCGATGGCGTCTTCGCCCATGAAGCGCATCTTCGGCGAGGCCGGGTCGGCGAAGCCGCGCTTGACCTCGGCGATGTCGCCCAGGTGCACGGTGCGCTCGCCGGCCTGGATCGGGAACCTGCGGATGTCCTCGACCGAATCGAACTGACCGGTGACGCGCAGCTGCACGCGGTCGCTCGGGGTTTCGAAGAAGCTGGTGGCACTCACCGCGTTCTGGTCGGCGAGGGCCTGCTGCACCTGCTGCAGCGAAACGCCCAGGGTGGCCAGCTTGGTGTTGGACAGCTCGATCCAGACCTTCTCGTCCTGCAGCCCGACCAGGTCGATCTTGCCCACGTCGGGCACGCGCTGCAGTTCCAGCTGGATGCGGTCGGCGTAGTCGCGCATCACCGCGTAATCGAAGCCGTTGCCGGTCAACGCGTAGATGTTGCCGAAGGTGTCGCCGAACTCATCGTTGTAGAACGGCCCGACGATCTCGCGCGGCAGCGTGGCGCGGATGTCGCCCACGCGCTTGCGCACCTGGTACCACAGGTCCGGGATCTGCTTGGAGCGCAGGCTGTCGCGCGCCATGAAGATCACCTGCGATTCGCCCGGGCGCGAGTAGGAACGGATGAACTCGTACTCGCCGGTGTTCATCAGCGCTTTTTCGATCGGCTCGGTGACCTGGCGCGAGACCTGTTCGGCGGTGGCGCCGGGCCACATCGTGCGGACCACCATCGCCTTGAAGGTAAACGGTGGATCCTCGGACTGGCCCAGGTGCTTGTACGACCACGCGCCGATGACCGCGAAGGCGAGCATCGCAAACAGCACCAGCGGCCGGTTGCCCAGCGCCCATTCGGAGAGATTGAAGCGGCGCACGGATCAGTGCCCCTTGCCGGCGGCCGGCGCAGTCGCCGGCGTCACGGCGGGTGCGAGCACTGGACGGTTCTGCCGATCCACCGGCGTCACCACCTGGCCTTCGCGCAGCAGATGCCCACCGGCAGCGACCACCCAGTCGCCAGCCGCCACCCCGGACAACACCGGCACCGCCTCGGCGCCGTAGGCCCCGACCGTCACCGGGGTGGCCTTGAGCGCACCGTTGGACGGGTTCACCACCCACACGCTGGCCTTGCCATCGGCGCCACGCAGCACCGCCGCCAGCGGCAGCTGCAGGGTGCCGCTGCGCCCGGCGGCGACGAATACGCGCGCGCTCTGCCCCAGTTCCACTTCGCCCACTGCTTCAGGCGCCAGGCTGACGCGGGTGGCATAGGTGCGCGCCTGCGCATCGGCGGCCGGGGCGATCTCGCGGATCGTGCCCGGCAGCAGCTGGCCCGGCCGGTTCCACAGCTCGATCTGCACCGGCTGGCCCACCTGGTAATCGCGGATGTTGCTCTCCGGCAGCGCGATCAGCACCTCGCGGCCACCATCGGCGGCCAGGGTGAACACGGTCTGCCCGGCGCTCACCACCTGCCCGGCCTCGGCCTGGCGGCTGGCGATCACGCCATCGGCCGGCGCGCGCAGCTGCGCATACTCGGCCTGGTTGCGGGCCACGGCCAGGTTGGCGCGGGCGGCATTGGCCTGCCCCTGCGCGGCCTTGAACGCGGCGGTCTGCTGGTCCAGCGCCGAGCGGCTCACCAGCTGGCCTTCGGCCAGCGTGGCATAGCGCTTCTGGTCATCGCGGGCGCGCACCAGGTCGGCTTCGGCGGCGGCCAGCTGTGCCTGCGAGGCGGCGGCCTGCGAGGCGTAGTCGGCAGCGTCCAGTTCGGCCAGCAGCTGGCCCTTGGCCACCCGCTGGCCGGCGTCCACATGGCGCTTGACCAGGTTGCCGCCCACGCGGAAGGACAGCGGGCTTTCCTGACGGGCATGCACCTCGCCCGGGTAGGCAGCCGCTTCCTGCCCGGTCACGGTGCCCGGATGCACCACCAGCACCGGGATCGCCGCCGCCGGTTCGGCGTCCTGCCTGCCACACGCCGCCAGCATCACCAGCAGCGCAGCGCCACCCACCCATCGCATGTTGTTCATGAGGTACAGGACCTGAAAAGAAATCCGGAAGAACGCGCTGGCAACATACTGTTGCAACACGGCTAATAGTGAACCAGCCGGTATAGTATAAATATCGAACCGATTGGTCTAGTATTGTTTGGATGACTGATTCGACCTCCTCCGTCGCGCCCGCCAAGCCGGCCGCCAAGGCCTCCGGGCCGGGCCGTCCGAAAGACCTGGGCAAGCGCGCCGCGATCCTTGACGCGGCCAAGTCGTTGTTCGTGGATCAGGGGTACAACGGCGTCAGCATGGACAGCATCGCCGCTCAGGCAGGTGTGTCGAAGCTGACCGTTTACAGCCATTTCGGCGACAAAGAGACCCTGTTTACCGAAGCTGTGAAGTCCACCTGTGTCGCCATGCTGCCCGATGCGCTGTTCGTCACCGACGCCGAAGGGCCGTTGCGCGACCAGCTGCAGGGCATCAGCCACGCGTTCTTCAGCATGATCACCTCGGCCGAGGCGGTCGCCGTGCAGCGGGTGATGATGGCTCCGGAAACCGATGACCGCCTGCGCGAGATGTTCTGGGTCGCCGGTCCGCAGCGCACCACCGATGCCCTGGCCGAGTTCCTGCGCGCCCGGGTGGCCCGTGGCGAGCTCGATATCGAGGACTGCCAGACCGCCGCGTTGCAGCTGATGACGCTGCTCAAAGGTGAGCTGCATACGCATATGATGTGCGGGCTGCGACCGACCCCGGCCGACTGCGATGCCGACGCCCATGTGAGCGCCAGCGTCGACTTCTTCCTGAGGGCGTACGCGCCGCGCCCCCGGGCGTGAGATCAAGATGAATGGACCGGAGGTCGCGGTGACTTCCGGCACTGCGACCCCGGCGCGACGGCAGCGATGCTCTCAGCGCGCCGCCGGCTCCCGGCACCGGTAAAATGGCCGGCCCACTGCGCTGGAACTAGAACCTCATGACGATCGATTACTCCCACGCCCGCGAACTGATGGTCGAACAACAGATCCGTCCCTGGGACGTGCTGGAGATCCGCGTGCTCGATGTACTGGCACGCCTGCCGCGTGAGGCGTTCGTCGCTGAATCGCACAAGGCCCTGGCCTACGCCGACATCGAACTGCCGCTGGGCTTCGGGCAGAAGATGATGAAGCCGGTCATCGAAGGCCGCACCCTGCAGGCGCTGGATCTGCAGCCGGGCGAGGAAGTGCTGGAAATCGGTACCGGCAGCGGCTACCTGAGCGCCTGCATGGGCGAACTGGCCCGCGAAGTGCTGAGCCTGGAAATCCAGCCGGAACTGGCTGCCACTGCGCGTGCGCGCCTGGATGCCGCCGGCCTGGGCAACAACGTGCGGATCGAAACCGCCGACGCGCTGCACTGGGAAACCGAGCGCCGCTTCGACGCGATCTGCGTGACCGCTGCGGTGGACACCATTCCGTCACGTTTCACCCAGTGGCTGCGTCCCGGTGGCCGTCTGTTCGTGATCCGCGGCCACTCGCCGGTCATGGAAGCGGTGCTGGTCAAGGCCGACGGCACCACCGAATCGCTGTTTGAAACCGATATCGACTACCTGCGCGGTGCCGCTCCGGCGCCCCAGTTCCAACTCTGAGTCCAAGGAAGCCGCAATGATCCGCCGATCCCTCGCTATTGCGCTGGCCGCCGCCCTGCTGCCGATGACCGCCTCCGCCGCCGACCTGCTGCAGGTCTACGAAATGGCGCGCAATGGCGATCCGCAGCTGTCCGCCGCCGAATCGACCCGTCTGTACGACAAGGAAGGCGCCGTGCAGGCGCGTGCC
>NZ_DAMAGC010000050.1:0-27840 GCF_031995405.1 Stenotrophomonas sp.
CGCGGAGGGGCCGACGCGGTTGCCGGCCTTGATCACCGACGGGCTGTCCCAGCCGCCGCCCTGCACCTGCTGGTTGCCCACCTGCACCGGGTTGATGGTGCGCGGCGCGCCGCCGAAGGCGGTGGTCAGTGCGTCGGCCATGACCCGGTACTTGCCCTCGTTGAGCGAGGAGATGGCGTACATCACCACGAAGAAGGCCAGCAGCAGCGTCATGAGGTCGGCATAGGGAATCGCCCAGGCCTCATGGTTGGCATGCTCTTCGTGGTGCTTGCGACGGGCCATGTCAGTGCAGGAATCCGGACAGGTTGGTTTCGATGTTGCGCGGGTTCTCACCCTGGGCGATGGAGATCAGCCCTTCGATGATCATTTCGCGGTCGCGGCTGTTGTGGTGGATCACGCTCTTGAGCTTGGCCGACACCGGCAGGAACAGCAGGTTGGCCGAGGCGATGCCGTAGATGGTGGCGGTGAATGCCGCGGCGATGCCGTGGCCGAGCTTGCTCGGGTCGGCGAGGTTCTTCATCACCGCGATCAGGCCCAGTACCGCGCCGATGATGCCCAGCGTGGGGGCGTAGATGCCCATGCCCTCGAACACCTTGGACGCGGCCAGGTCCTGGTGTTCCTGGCTGCTCAGTTCGATCTCCATCATGTGGCGGATGGTCTCCGGCTCCACGCCGTCCACCAGCAGCTGCAGGCCCTTGCGCAGGAACGGATCGCTCTGTGCGTCGACCTGCGCTTCCAGGCCCAGCAGGCCCTGGCGGCGGGCGATGTTGCTCCACTCGACGATCTGCTTGATCAGGTCGTGGCGGTCGCTGCTGGGCGGCAGGATCACCCAGCGCACGATCTTGAACGCGTGCTTGAACACCGCCGGGGAGGTGTGCAGCAGGATCGAGGCGATGGTGCCCACGATCACGATCACAAATGCTGCCGGCGACCACAGCGACGCCAGGCCGGCCCCTTTGAGGATGCTGCCGCCGACCAGTGAGGCCAGGGCGAGGAAAAGTCCAATGAGGCTGAGTCTGTCCATGGGTCCGTTATCGGCTTGTGTGAATGGGACTTGAGACACCGACGGCGGCAGGTGTTGCAGCGGTCACACTTTTAAAAGGGGTCAGGCGATCAATCGTGCTGGGTACGCAGGCCGTCCACGTCCAGGATCAGCGACATCCGTCCGTCGCCGATCAGGGTCGCGCCGGCATAGCCGCGCAGTCCGCGCAGTGCCTTGGGCAGCGGCTTGATCACCACTTCCTCGCGGCCGCGGACCTGGTCCACCACCAGCCCGAAGCGGGCTTCGCCGGCCTGCAGCACCACGATGGTGAGCAGCGGCGAGGCCGCCGGCTCCACCGCCAACCAATGGCGCAGGTCCACCAGCGGCAGGGTGTGCGACTTGCGATCGAGCACGGCGCGGCCGTCGAACCAGCCCAGGGAGGTGTTGGGCGCGTGCAGCACTTCCATCACGCGCGCCAGCGGCAGGGCGTAGACGTCCTCGCCGGCCTGCACCAGCAGGGTCGGCAGGATCGCCAGGGTGAGCGGGACGCGGATCATGAAGCGGCTGCCACGGCCCAGTTCGGACTGGATCTGGATCTGCCCGCTGAGCTCGCGGATGCGTGACTGCACCACGTCCATGCCGACGCCGCGGCCGGAAATATCGGTCACTTCCTGCTTGGTCGAGAAGCCGGGCAGGAACACCAGGTGCAGGCATTCCTCGCTGGTGAGACGGGCGGCGGCTTCCGGATCGATCAGGCCTTTCTCGCGCGCCTTCTGGCGCAGCCGCTCCGGATCGATGCCGGCGCCGTCATCCTGTACTTCAATGCTGACGTAGTCGCCTTCCTGCTGCGCCGACAGGCGCACGTGGCCGCTGCGCGGCTTGCCCTGGGCCTCGCGCAGGTCCGGCGTTTCGATGCCGTGGTCGATCGCGTTGCGCACCAGATGCACCAGTGGATCGGCCAGGGCCTCGACCAGGTTGCGGTCCAGCTCGGTTTCCGCCCCGACCAGCTCCAGTTCCACTTCCTTCTTCAGGTTGCGGGCCACGTCGCGGGCGACCTTGGGGAAGCGCGAGAACACCTTGCCGACCGGCTGCATGCGGGTACGCATCACTGCCGACTGCAGGCGCGCGGTGGCGATGTCCAGGGTGGAGACGGCGCGGTCCAGCTCTTCATCGTGCAGGCGCGCGCGCAGGGTCTTGAGGCGGTTGCGCGAGAGCACCAGTTCGCCGATCAAGTTGACGATCGCATCCAGGCGCTTGGTATCCACGCGCACGGTGTGCTCGGCTTCGGCGACCGGCTTGTTGGCGGCGGGCTTG
This sequence comes from Stenotrophomonas sp., assembly GCF_031995405.1. Lineage (GTDB taxonomy): Bacteria > Pseudomonadota > Gammaproteobacteria > Xanthomonadales > Xanthomonadaceae > Stenotrophomonas. Next base: position 2,297 of record NZ_DAMAGC010000050.1, read on the forward strand.
GCCGCCGGTGCCGGCGCGGCGGCGGGCGCTCGCGGTGCCGGTGCCGCGGCGACAGCGCCGGGCTTGGCGCCGGGGGCGGCACCGCCGTGCAGCTGGTCGAGCAGCGCTTCGAATTCGTCTTCGCCGATCAGGCCGTCGTCGGACTTCTTTGGTGGCGTCACCGCCGTCGGTGCGGCGCCGCCATGCAGGGTGTCGAGCAGGGCCTCGAATTCGTCGTCGGTGATCAGCCCGTCGCTGCCGGGTGCGGCGGCGGCCGGTGTCGGCACCGTCGGTCCGTTGACGTCGAACTGCGCGATCAGCTCCGGCGGCGCATAGCCCGGCTCGGTGCCGGCGGCGACCGAATCGAGCATGGACTGCAGGTAATCCAGCGACTGCTGGGCCGCATCGAAATGATGGGCCTGCAGCACGGCCTTGCCCGAGCGTGCCATGCCGAGGGTTTCCTCGGCGGCGTGGCACAGTTCGACCATGGCCTGGATGCCGAGGAAACCGGCACCGCCCTTGAGGGTGTGGAACCCGCGGAACACCGCGTTGAGCTGGTCGCTGTCCTGGGGCGACTGCTCCAGCGACACCAGCTGTTCGCCGAGGCGATCCAGGATTTCCTGGGCCTCGAGGATGAAATCGGCAGCAATATCGTCTGGAACAGCACTCATGGTTTTACAGCCCCAAATCGGAAAGCAGGTCGTCAGCGTCGACCTGTGACACCTGGTGGCGATCCAGGCCGCTCACGGCCGGGCCGGCCAGGCCGTTGTCGCGCTTGTGCGCGTTGTCGTCCTGCGGCGGCAGGCCGAGTGCACCGAAGCCCTCGTGCACGCGGCGCACGATGCCGACCACGCGGCGGATGATCTGCCCGGTGAGGTCCTGGTAGCTCTGGGTGAGCGCGATCTCGGTGAGGTTGTGGCGGATCTTGTCCAGCTGCTGGTCCTGGTCGGCCGTCAACCCGTTGGCGCGCAGCTGCTCGGTGAGCGTGCGGCATTCCTCGGCCAGGTCCAGGGTGCGGTGGGTGGCCTGTTCGGTCATCGCCACCACGTGGTCCAGGCGCGCGCAGGCATCGTCCAGCTCGCCGGCTTCGCTGGGCAGGCTGGGCAGTTCGCCCAGCGCCTGGCCCAGCTCGCGGGCCAGCCGGTTCAGCCCGGCCATCATCGGCTGGGTGCGCAGCGCGGCCAGCGCGTCGATTTCCCGACGCCAGCCGGCCTCGTCGCCGCTTTCCAGCGCGGCCAGGGCATCCTGCAGGCGCTGCACCAGCGCGGATTTGTCGCGGAGGGTTTCCATCAGGCGCTCGCCGCCAGGCGTTCGAAGATCTTGCCCAGCTTTTCTTCCAGGGTCTGGGCGGTGAACGGCTTGATGATGTAGCCGTTGACGCCGGACTGGGCCGCTTCGATGATCTGCTCGCGCTTGGCTTCCGCGGTCACCATCAGCACCGGCAGGGTCTTGAGCTTGGCGTCGGCACGGATCGCCTTGAGCAGGTCGATGCCGGTCATCACCGGCATGTTCCAGTCGGTGACCACGAAATCGAACGGCTGGCTCTGCAACAGAGACAGCGCGGCATGCCCGTCCTCGGCTTCGGCCGTATTGGTGAAGCCCAGATCGCCCAGCAGGTTCTTGACGATACGACGCATGGTCGAGAAGTCGTCGACGATCAGGATACGCATGTTCTTGTTCAAAGCACTTTCCTCGGTATCAATGGTTCTCGAGGCCGGCGTCGGCCGCCTCGAAGATCTTCAGTCGGCCACGCAGGCGCAATACCGCCTGGCCGTGGATCTGGCAGACGCGCGACTCGCTCACACCGAGTACCGCGCCGATCTCCTTCAGATTCAGTTCCTGCTCGTAATACAGCGACAGCACCAGCTGTTCGCGCTCGGGCAGCAGCCCGATCGCATTGCCCAGTTCGCGCCCGAACTCGCCGCGCTCGAGTACCTGCTGCGGGGTCGGGCCGCCCTGGGCGACGGTGTCCAGCTCGCCCTGGTCTTCAATGCGTGACTCCAGGCTCAGCACCTGGCCGCGTGCGGCGTCTTCCATCAGGCGCAGGTAGTCGGGCAGGGGCATGTCCATCGCCGCGGCCACTTCGGTGGCGCTGGCGGCGCGGCCGGTGCTCTGCTCCAGGCGACGGATGGTGGAGGCAGCGTCGCGGGCACGGCGGTGGACCGAGCGCGGGACCCAGTCGCCGCGGCGGATCTCGTCGATCATCGAGCCGCGGATGCGGATCGAGGCGTAGGTCTCGAACGAGGCGCCCTGGTCGGCATCGTAGCTGCGCGAGGCCTCGATCAGGCCCATCATGCCGGCCTGGATCAGGTCATCCACTTCCACGCTGGCCGGCAGGCGCGCGGCAAGATGGTGGGCGATGCGTCGGACCAGGTCGGAGTGCTGTGCGATGCACTCGTTGGCGGCCGTGCGCTGGACTTCTTTGTACTGTGCGGCGCCTTTCATGCGGTCACCCCGCGTTGCTTGAGGATGCGTTCCAGGAAGAACTCGACCCCGCCACGTGGCTCGGTCGGTGCCTGCCAGCGGGCGGTGCGGCGGGCGATCTCGGTGATGGCCTGCGCGGCCGGGCTGGACGGGTAGGCCTTGACTACCGGCTGCTGGCGCTGCACCGACAGGCGCAGCCAGTCGTCCTGCGGGACGCAGCCGAGGTAGTTCAGCGACACATCGGCGAGGAACTTCTCGCAGACCCGGGTCAGCTTTTCGTACAGCACGCGGCCCTCGTTGGGGTCGCGGACCATGTTGGCCACCACCTGGATGCGGTCAACGCCGCGCTCGCGCGAGAGCACCTTGATCAGCGCGTAGGCGTCGGTGATCGAGGCCGGCTCGTCGCAGACCACCACCACCGTGTCCTGCGCGGCCTGGCAGAAGGTCAGCACGCCGTCGGTGATGCCGGCGGCGGTGTCCACCACCATGAAGTCCAGTTCGCGCTCCAGTTCGGAGAACACGTTGACCAAGCCGACGTGTTCGGCCGGCTGCAGTTCGGCCATGTGGCGGCGACCGGACGCGGCCGGCACCACCAGCACGCCGCCCGGGCCTTCCAGGATCACTTCTTCCAGGGTGCAGCGCCCGGCGACCAGGTCGGCCAGGGTCAGCTTGGGCTGCAGGCCCAGGATCACATCGATGTTGGCCAGGCCGAGGTCGGCATCCAGCAGCAGCGTGCGCTTGCCCATGTCGGCCAGCGCCACGGCCAGGTTGGCCGACACGTTGGTCTTGCCCACGCCGCCCTTGCCGCCGGTGACGGCGATGGTGCGCACAGGGCCCAGCGGCTGGCTGCGGGTGGCAGACAGTGGGAAGGTCTTGGTCAGCTTGGCGTACTCACGCGACGGCATGGTTGAACTCCGGGTTGCAGGGCATATCGGCCGCGCGGCGCAAATCTTCAAGGCGAAGTACAAGATTGGCTGCACTGGCCCGGTGCAGGTCTTCGGGAACGTCCTGGCCATCGGTGACCCAGGTGATCGGCAGGCGGTGGTCCACGGCCACCGACAGGGCGCTGCCGAAGCGGCCGGTCTCGTCCAGCTTGCTCAGCACCACGCCCTGCGGGTTGGCGGCGCTGAAGCGGCGGACCACCTCGTCCATGTCGCCGAAGCTGGTGTTGGCCGGCAGCACCAGCAGGGTGCGGATCTGCTCGGCGGCGCGCAGCCACTGCAGCTGGGCGGCCAGCGCACGGTCGCGCGGCCCCAGCCCGGCGGTGTCGATCAGCACCAGCTTGTAGTCCTTCAGACGCTCCAGCAGCTGGTTCAGGTCGCTGCCGCTGCTGGCCTCGTGCACTGCGATGCCGAGCTGGCGGCCGAAGCCATACAGCTGCTCGCGGGCGCCGATGCGGCCGGTGTCGGTGGTGACCAGGGCGACGTCGCGGGCGGCGTGCTTCTCGGCGAAGCGCGAGGCCAGCTTGGCAATGGTGGTGGTCTTGCCGGCACCGGTCGGGCCGACCAGGGCGATCACACCGCCGGCCTCGAGCGGGTCGACCGGGGCGATCGGCAGCTTCCTGGACAGCAGGCCCAGCATCAGCCCGCGGCCACGGTGGGCTTCGGTGTCCAGCGGGATCTGCATGGCCACGTCGCGGCTGATGCCGGCGTCGAAGCCGTATTCGTCCATCAGGTCCAGCGCGGCGGCGCGCACCGGCGAACCGCGCAGGCGCTCGTCGGTGAAGCGGTGCATCTCGCGCTCGATGACCTGGCGCATGCCGGCCACTTCGTGGCGCAGCTGGCGGATCTCTTCGTCATCGCGCGGCACCATCACCAATTCGGTGGTCACCGGCAGCGGCTGGGCCTGCGCCGCTTCGGCGACGGCGAGCGGCGCTGGGGCCTGCGCGGTCTCGATCGGGGCGGGCAGGGCGGTCTGCACCGGGGCGGGCAGGACCTCGGCGATGGGGGCGACCGCGACCGGGGCGACCTCGGCCGGCACGCCCATGCTGACCGGCAGCGGCGGCATCGCCACCTGCGCGGCCGGTACGTGCAGCTGGAAGTGCGGCTCGTCGTCCATCGGCGGATCGATGATGAAGCGCGCGCGGTTGATCGGCGCCGGGGCGGCGACGGCAACCGGCGCGGCGCTGGCGACGGGGCTCTCGTCGTGCGCCATCGCCACGGCGGCAGCCTGTTCGACATTGAACGGGGCGAAGATCTGTTCCGGCAGCGACGCCGCGGTCATCGACGGTGCGCTGGCGTGGGCCAGGGTGGCGGCGAAACCGCTGCTGCCGCGCGGCGGCACGATTTCGTTGGCCGAGTCCAGGGTGCGCCCGGTCGCGCCGACGGCGGCGCGGGCCAGGGCGGCCACGGCCGAGGTGGTGGCCGCCACCGGCTCCGGCGCGGCGGCGGCCGGCTTGCGGCGGGTCACTGCGGCAATCACCGCATCGGCGGCATTGCGCGGACGCGGCACCGGCGGCGGGGCGACATCCTTGCGTGCCGCTTCCAGCGCACGCTGCACCGCGCCTTCGTCGTAGTTCGCCGCCGCCACGATCTCGACGCCTTCCTCGATCCGCCGGTTGGACAGGATCACCGCATCAGGACCATGTTCCTTGCGCACCAGGTTCATGGCCGAGCGCATATCGGAGGCGACGAAGCGTTTGATTTTCATGCTGTGGTACCGGGACTGGGGCGGCGGAGTAGTGGAAGGGAAGCGCTGGTTGTCGGTGGTCTGCACGGTCCGGGTTTCCCTTTATGTCCTGCTGCGTTGATATCGAATGGGGTGTGTCTGTTTTCTGGCGCGTGGCCGTCGGCGTTCCGGCGTCAACTGATCGTGCCGACCAGCTTCAGGCGTTTGTCCTCGGGCACCTCGCTGTAGGCCAGCACCGACAGCGAGGGGACGCTGTGGCGCACCAGCCGTGCCAGCGCGGCACGTACCGGGCCGGGGACCAGCACGACCGCCGGCTCGTTCTTCGCTTCCTGCTTGCTGACACAATCGGCCAGACTTTGGTGCAGTCGCTCGGCGAGTCCGGGTTCCAGTGCGGCGCCGTTGCCCTGTGTGGACTCCTGCAAGACGCGTTCCAGTTGCGGGTTGAGGGTGAACACCGGCAGCTCGGCGGACATGCCGGCGATTTCCTGCACGATGAAACGCCCCAATGCATTGCGCACCGCGGCGGTCAGTACCGTCGGGTCCTGGCTGACCGGTGCGTTCTCCACCAGCGACTCGACGATCTTGCGCAGCTGGCGGATCGGGATGCGCTCGATGAGCAGGTTCTGCAGCACGCGCACCACCGCCGACAACGGCAGCGACTTGGGCGTGAGGTCTTCCACCAGCTTGGGCGCGCTCTTGGCCAGGTTGGCCAGCAGCTGCTGCACTTCCTCGTGGCCCAGCAGTTCGGGGGCGTGTTCGCGGATCAGGTGCGACAGGTGGGTGGCCACGACCGTGGCCGGATCGACCACCGTGTAGCCCATCGATTCGGCATGGGCGCGCTGGTGCGGCTGGATCCAGGTGGCGTCCAGGCCGAAGGCGGGGTCCTTGCCGGCGATGCCTTCCAGCGTGCCCAGCGCGCTGCCCGGGTCCAGCGCCAGTTCGCGGTCGGGATGGATGTCGGCGGTGGCGACCGGCACGCCGTGGATCAGCAGGCGGTAACCGCTGGCCGGCAGCTCCAGGTTGTCGCGGATGTGCACCGAAGGAATCAGGAAGCCGATGTCGTGGGTGAGCTTGCGGCGGACGCCCTTGATGCGTGCCATCAACTCGCCGCCCTGGTTCTTGTCCACCAGCGGGATCAGCCGGTAGCCCACTTCCAGGCCCAGCGGATCGACCGGGCGCAGTTCGTCCCAGGTCAGTTCGGCGGTGGGCGAGGGCGTGGCACCGGGCAGGCCGAGGGTGTCGTTGCGGCCGGCGGCCGGGGTTTCGGCGGCACGCGTGGCGGCGTTGCTCTTCTTCCAGGCCTTCCAGGCCACGAAGCCCAGGATCGCGGCCAGCGTCAAGAAGGCGACGTTGGGCATGCCCGGCACCAGGCCGACCACGCCCATGATCGCCGCGGCGATGGTCAGCGCACGGTACTGGCCGAACACCTGGCCCATCATGGCCTGGGCCATGTCCTGCGAGCGCGAGGCGCGGGTGACCAGCATCGCCACCGCCGAGGACACCAGCAGGGCCGGCAGCTGCGCCACCAGGCCGTCGCCGATGGACAGCAGGGTGTAGGTCGCGGCGGCCTCGCCGAACGGCATGCCGTGCTGGAGCACGCCCACGGCCAGGCCGCCGAGCAGGTTGATGAACAGGATCAGGATGCCGGCGATGGCGTCGCCGCGGATGAACTTGCTGGCACCGTCCATCGCACCGTAGAAGTCGGCTTCCTCGCGCACTTCCTCGCGCCGGGCCTTGGCTTCCTCACGCGTCAGCAAACCGGCGTTGAGGTCGGCATCGATGGCCATCTGCTTGCCGGGCATGGCATCGAGGATGAAGCGGGCGGTCACTTCGGACACGCGCCCGGCACCCTTGGTGATGACCACGAAGTTGATGATGGTCAGGATCGCGAACACCACGATGCCGACGGCGTAATTGCCGCCGATCACGAACTCGCCGAACGCGGCGATCACCTTGCCGGCGGCCTCGTGGCCGTTCTGGCCGTTGAGCAGGATCACGCGGGTGGAGGCCACGTTCAACGCCAGCCGCAGCATGGTGGTGATCAGCAGCACGATCGGGAAGATGGTGAAGTCCAGCGGGCGCTTCACGTACACCACCGCCAGCAGCACCATCAGCGAAATGGCGATGTTGAAGGTGAACAGCGCGTCCAGCACCGGCGCGGCCAGCGGCACCACCACCATCGCCAGCAGCGCCAGCACGATCAGCGGGGCGCCCAGGCCGTTGCGGATCATGTCCAGGGCCTTGCGCGCGTTCATGCCGGCGCTGGCGGGCTGGGCGCTCATGGGCGGCCTCCCTTGCCGAATTCATCCACATCGATGCTGGGGGCGGCCGGCATCGGCCCGCCGCGCCAGGTGCGCAGCTGGTACACGTAGGACAGAACCTGGGCCACGGCCGAATACAGTCTCACGGGAATTTCCTTTCCAAGTTGACCTTCCCGATACAAGGCGCGTGCCAAAGGCGGGGCGGAGACGATGGCGACCTTGTTGCCGTCGGCCACTTCACGGATGCGCAGGGCGGTTTCGTCCACGCCCAGGGCCACCACGGTGGGGGCGCCCATCTTGCCGCCCTCGTATTTGAGGGCCACCGCGTAGTGGGTGGGGTTGACCACCACCACGTCGGCGGTGGGCACCGCTTCCATCATCCGGCGGTTGGAGAGCTGCTGCTGCAGCTGGCGGATGCGGCCCTTCACCTCGGGGCTGCCTTCGCTTTCCTTCATCTCCCGGCGCAGCTCTTCACGGGTCATCTTCAGCTTGCGCATCCAGTTCCAGCGCTGGTACGGCGCATCGATGGCCGCCAGCAGCATCATCGCCCCGCCGGTGGCCAGCATCAGCTTCAAGGTGAAGCCCAGGCCGTGCACCATGGCCGTTTCCAGCGGCTGGTTGAGCAGGTCGCGCAGCGGGCGGATGCCGTGCCATACCACCAGCCCGGCGGCGGTACCGACGAAGGCGATGCGCAGCAGCGACTTGGTGAATTCGGCGATCGCCTCCGGGCCATACAGGCGCTTCAGCCCGGCCATCGGGCTGAGCCGGGTGAAGTCGGGCATCAGCGACTTGTTCGACCAGCGCAGCCCGCCCATCACCACCGGTGCCAGGAAACTGGCCAGCAGGCAGATCAGCACCAGCGGCCACATCGCCAGCAGCAACTGCAGCAGCAGGTGGCCGAAGTGGCCGAACAGCGCCTGCGGGTGCATGCGCAGGCCCGGTTCGGGGCTCAGCGCCAGCTTCATCCAGTCCTTGGCGCCATTGCTGATGCTGCCCGAGTAGGCCATCAGCGCCAGAACGCCCGCACCGAACACCGCCGCGGTGGCCAACTCCCGCGAACGCGGGATGTTGCCCTGCTCGCGGGCATCGCGCAGGCGTTTTTCGGTAGGTTGTTCGGTCTTTTCGCCGGCTTGTTCGTTCTCGGACATGGGCTGCACGACACGGGGGGATTACCCGGCTGGTGCAAGAACCGTTCCGTGACGTCAGGCCGGGCCGCTGCGCACGTGCGACACCTGCACCTGCCCGGACGGCGTCGCGGTGGCGATGGCCTCCTTCAAGGGCACCTCACCCACGCCCAATGCCCGTTCGACCACCAGCTCGGTGCCTTGGGCGTGCAACAGCGCCTGCAGCCGTCCGAACTCGCCGCACCACAGGGTTTCGATGTCGCGGTCGCGGCTGCGGTCACGGTCGGCCGCCAGCGCCACCGCCCGGACCTGCAGGCGCCCGCCGTCGGCCTGGCCACCCACTTCAACGCCATAGCCGGGGGTGGCGGCTTTCTTGAGGACCACCGCGCCACTGTCCTGCCATGCGGTGGCCATGCCTTCGCGCACCTCGTAGCCGAGGCTGGCCAGCCCGTCGAGTACGGCCTGACGCCGTGAAACTGCCGCCAGCGCCTGCTGATGGCTGGCAAGGGCGGTGTCGCACTGCAGGGTCAGCGCGGTCAGCAGCGGCAGCGCGGTGCCGGTACTGCAGGCGGCCACCTGGGTCAGCAACGGCGCATTGTCAGCCGGGTCCAGCGCAGCCAGCCTGCTGGCCACATCCTGCAGCCGCTCCAGCTGCATGCGGCGCTGGGCGAACGCGGCCGTTGCGGCGGCCAGGTCCAGTACCAGGCTGTCCAGCAGCAGGTTGCGCCGTTGCGGAGCAAGTTCCTGCTCGGCGTTGTGCAGCGCGACCAGGTAGGGCGCGGCGGCGGCGGCGCCTTGCAGCACCTGCAGTTCGGCGATGTGGCGGTCCACGCGCAGCAGGCGCGCCTCGCGTCCGGGGTCGGCCGGCTGCCCGGTGGCCCAGTCGGCCAGCGTGGGGATGGGCGCCGAGGTCTGCAATGCGGCGGCCAATGCGCGCTGGCCTTCGCTAAGTGTTGCCTGCGCGTCCGGGGGCGCAAGCAGCGCGAAGGCACGAGCCAGCACCGCCTCAGCGTCAGCACCGGGGTGACCGTCGGCCAGTGCCCGTAGCGCCTGCAGCAGGCCGGCATCTGCATCAACGGCTCGGTCCCGCAGCATTTTGAGCACGGCGGCGGCATTGTCGCGCTGCCGCCGCCGCTGCTGGCGGCCTGCCGCGGCGCGGTCCACGGCGCGCGCCTCGCGGTCGCGGGTGTCAGCCTGCAGGAAAGCGGTTTCGGCCTCGATGAGTAGCGCATACCGCGTGTTGTCGCTGTCTGCCACCAGCGCCTGCAGCGCCTGGCGGCGTGCCATGACAGCTGCCACGGCCGATGCATCGCGCTCGCCGACCCGCTCGTACTGCGCCTGCCAGCGCGCTACCGCCTGGTCCAGTCGGTGCAGCATCGCTTCACGCAGGGCCAGCAACTCTTCGGCAGTCACGATACGAACGACTTTGGGACCACTCATGGCAGGGTTTCCGGTTGCGCGGGGATGGGCGGGGGCGGCATCGGGACCGGGGCCATGGCCGCCTCGATGGCAACGCGCAGGCGTGCCCGTTCGGCCTCGCCGTCGTGATACCAGGCATGCGAAGACACCCGGTGGATGCCACCGATGGCGCGGCGCAGCACCGATGGCCGCCAGATTTCGCGGGCGCGAGCATGCGCCAGCAGCGGGTGGCTGGGTGCGTCGCACTCGATGCCGATGGCGAAGTTGCCGGTGTCGGGGTGTTCGATGGCGAAGTCCAGCCCGAATGCATCGCCCTCGCTGGCGGCTGCCGCATCCCATCCCAGCGACTGCAGGTAGGCACCGACGATCTGCATGAAGCCGTCGGCGGGCGCCGCGTGGGTGCGGTTGGCCACGCTGCGGTCGGTCTGCAAGCGATCCAACAGCCGCGCGGTGCCGTCGAACTCGCCAGCACACAGGGCGCGGGCGTACTCCAGGTAACCCTGCAGGTAGTCACGCGGGCTGGCCGGGGCGCGCTGGGTGTTGAACAGGTCGGAGATGTCGGCGATCGGCATCGAGGTGATCATCACCACCCGTTGCCGGGCGCGGGTGACGGCAACGTTGAGGCGGCGCTCGCCGCCGGTCTGCCCGAGCACGCCGAAGTTGCGCCGGAAAGTGCCCTGCGCGTTGCGGCCGAAGGTGGAGGAAAATACGATGACGTCGCGCTCGTCGCCCTGCACGTTCTCCACGTTCTTGACGAAGACCGCCATGTCTTCGCCGTCCTCGCTGCGCTCGCGTTCCTCGGCGAACGCGGCGCGGAAGGCGGCATCCTGCCCGGCGCGCTGCTCCAGGTGTTCCTCGATCAACTCGGCCTGCTTGCGGTTGAAGGTGACCACGCCCACCGAGGGGCGCACGGCGTAGGGCTGTTGCCACAGCTGGGCCAGATACTTCACCACCCGCGCCGCCTCGGCAGGATTGCGCTGGTGCTGGTACACACCGTCGACTTGGATCAGTTCCAGTGGCTTGATCCGCGCGATGCTGCTGCGCGGATGGCGTACCGGCACGTTGAGCCGGTTGCCATAGAAGGCCGCGTTGGAGAAGCCGATCAGTTCGCGGTATGCCGAACGGTAGTGGATCTGCAGCGTGGTGCTGGGCAGGGCATTGCGGGCCAGCTGCAGCAGGTCCGGGCAATCTTTGATCTCGCGCCGGTTCCAGGTCTCCTCGAAGGCGTCGCGCTGCTCGGCATCGACCTCGGCATCGGGCTCGTCGCCATCGAAGACCTCTGCTTCATCGCTTTCCACCCGGCTGGAGAAGAAGGCCGTGGGCGGCATCTGCTTCTCATCACCGCTGACGACCGTAACCCGGCCACGGAACAACGTGGGCAGGGCGAACTCGACCGGCATCTGCGAGGCTTCGTCGTAGATCACCGTGTCGAACAGCCCCGCCTGCAATGGCAACACGCGGCTGGCCACGTCCGGGTTCATCAGCCAGATCGGGCGCAGGTGCATCAGGCCCAGTTCGCTGCCCAGCTCGATGAACTCGCGCAGGCGGCGCGAACGGCGCCCGGTCAGCCGGGTGACGTCTTCCCACTGTTTGCGGTTGCCCAACTGCTGCAGGTCGATGTGGGCGCCCAGCATCTGACGGTTGAGCCGGCGCATCTGCTGGTCGGCCGCGGCCAGGCTGGCGACCTTGGCCTGGGTTTCATCCTGGCCGAACTGCAGCGCCGGGTTCGCCTGCTCCATGCGGTGCTTCCAGCCCAGCCGTGCTTCGCGATGCAGCAGGCGGCGCACGGCCGGCTCCAGCGCGTCGCTGGCAAGGGTGTCCAGCTGCGGTTGCAGCTGGCGCAGCAGTGCCAGCAGTTCCAAGTCTGCGCCCGACAGCTGCCCGGCGCGCCCGCGGAAGGCCTGGTAGGCAGCCAGATGGGGCAGGGCATCATGCAGGTGCTGCAGTACCTGGGCGTTGCTCTGGTTGTGGGCGATGGCGGTGGCCAATGCGTCGGCCAGCGCCTGCTCCAGCCAGTCGGCCAGCAATGCGAGCTGCTGCGCGCTGGCATGGCGGGCGGCATGCCGGGCGAGCGAGGCATCCAAGTCCTGCAGCAGTGCTTCCAGGTGCGCGCGGTCGCCAGCCAGGGCAGCGTCGTCGGCCTGCTGGGGACGCGGCGACTGCGCCAACGCCTGGGCCAGTGCCTGTACGTCCAGCAGGTAGCGCCCGCTGGCGCGTGCCATCGGGCCCAGCGCGATGTCGGCCTGTTGGTCAATGGGGTCCAGCGCCAGCTGCTGGTGCAGGCTGGCCAGTTCGGTGCGCAGCGGGCGCAGGCGCACTTCCAGCGTCGCGGCGGTCAGCAGTGCTGCGGTACCCGCTTCCCCCATCACATGGGACTGCGCCTGCAGGACGCGGTTCACCCGTCGCCGGCGCAGCAGGTGCAGCGGGTTGATGCGCGCCAGCAGGCCACGCGCGCCCAGCACGCGCGCGGCGTCACGCTGGAGCTGCGCAAGCGTGCGCTCGTCGACGCTGGCGAGGGCGGGCGACAGCGTGTTGGAGAAGGCATCAAGGTCGAGCGCCGCCACGGCCTTCTCGATCTGCTGCAGCCGGTCCAGCGCGATGTCGCCCTGACTTTGCTGCCCCGCACGTGCGGGGCGGAACAGCGGCAGCCAGCGTGCCAGTCGGCTCCGTTGTGCGTCATCCAGGCCGAGCAGGATCGCCACGTGCGCCGACATCCACGCCTGGTACGGCGCGGGATCGTCCAGCTCGAACGTGGCCGGGTGCGCCAGCATGATCGCCTGCCGGTGCTGTTCGGCCGTAGTGAACGTCTGCAGGGCGGCAACGAACGCGGCAACGGTGTCCGCGTCGGCCGCGAAGGGGCGCAGCTGCGCCAGCGGGCTGCCCTCGTAACGGGCCGGCAGCCACAACCGGATCAAGGGCGCGCAGGCTTCCTCGCGCTGCACCAGGGTGGGCAGGTCCAGTGCCAGCAGGCGTTGGCGCAGGGCGGGCAGGACCAGCGGGGGCGTACCGGCGTCCAGCGCGATCAGTTCGCCGAGCAGGCGCCGGTAGCTCAGCCCGGTGGCGTCGTCGATCTGGTGCAGGCTGTGCTGGTGGCGGTCCAGTTCACCTTCCAGCGCCTCGATCCGCGCGGCCACCTGCTGGCGCTGCTGCTGCCAGGCCGTTTGCGTGGCTCCGGCGGAGAACAGGGCGTCGAGCTGCTCGCGGATGCTGCGGATGACCGGTTCGCGGTCGCGGTTGACGTCGTTGAGCATGACCACGCGCTGGCCCAGCCCTTCGGCGACCAGGCGCTTGTGCACCACGTCCAACGCCGCATGCTTCTGGCAGACGATCAGCAGGCTGCGTTGCCGGCCGATCGCGTCGGCGACCATGTTGACGATCGTCTGGCTTTTGCCGGTGCCAGGGGGGCCTTCGATCAACAGGCCAGGTCCCTGCCGTGCCTGCAGCACCGCCGCTTCCTGCGAGGGATCGCTGGCCACGGTGAAGTAGCGCTGCAGCTCCGGCGTAGCAGGCGGGGAAGTGCCGTCGGTGTCGGTCGGCGGTGCCAGCCGCAATGCGGTTTCAAGGCCGGTGCCGGACGGCGACAGAACCTTGAGCTGACGCAGGTCTTCGCCGATTGCCTGGCCCATGAACGTGACATGGAAAAGCACCGCGGCGCACTCCAGCTCGTCCTGGTAGGGCGCCACCTCCACGCTGCTGGGGGGCAGGGCGACCAGGCTGCGCGAGCGGATCGTGGCCAGCATCCCAAAGGCATCCATTACATCGGCGGCCCGGATCGCCGAGCGTCCCAGCAGTTCGTCGGCGGTGCTGCGCCAGCGCTTGCAGGTTTCGGCACCCAGCACGCTTTCAAGGGCAGGGTTGAGCCGCACTTCCTCGCGTTCGCCATCAAAAGCCACCCCGACTTGGCCGCGCGTGCCCGGTTCCAGCAGCAGCGTGGCCGGCCACAGCAGCAGCGGAATGATGCGGGTGCGCGAGGTGCCGCGCGGATCGCGGCTGAGCAGGAACGGGAAGCCCAGATACAGCCCGTCGATGCCGGTGTCGCGCTTGTACAGCGCGCTCTGCCGTGCCAGGGCCATCAGGCGGGGTTCCAGCAGCGGGTTGCGCTGGAACGATTCGGGGTCCAACTGCACGGCGCGCGCGGCGCGCTGCAACAGGTGATCGAGCAGCGCAGCAGCGGGGCGCCGGGTGCTGTCCACGTCGTGCATGTCCACGCGTGCGGTGGTCTTGCCGATGCTCATGCGCACCAGCGGGCCACGCATCACCGCAGTGACCACCTTTTTTTCGAAGAAATCCAGGATCTGCGAGACGTACTGCTGCTTTTGCGGCTGCAGCCAGCGGCTGACGGGCACGGCCAGCACCACCAGGGCGCGCGCCAGCGGCATGCGCCGTTCCAACCGGAACTGCTCGGCCCAGCCATCCACCACGGGCAGACCGGAACGGGCGAAGCCAAGGATGCGCGCGTCCACGCTGCGATACAGCTCGGTACGCGGGTGCTGCAGCAAGGCCGCGGCTGCCTCGCTGTCGAAGGCGTCAAGACCGGCGCTGGCGGCGAGCGTGGCAGCCTCGGCAAGGATGGCATCGGCGCTGCGGAACTGGCCGATTTCCGCGCCCAGCAACACGATCAGGTCTTCTTCGGCCACCACCCTGCGCTCGGCCAGCGAAAGCAGCCCGGGATGCGCGGTGTCGGGCAGCAGGCGCTGGCGTTCCTGCCATTGCGAGGCCAGCTTGGCCCGCGAGGTGGACAGCAGATAGACGCGCAGGGACTCCTCGACCAGGGCGATGTGCTGGTGCAGCGCGCGCTGGCGTACGCTTTCCTCGCGACGCTTGAGCCTGCACAGCCAGTTGTCGGTCTGCAGGTGTTCCAGCAGGTCCGGCACCGAACCGCTGACCAGCCGATAGCCCTCCAACGGGTGCTCGAGCAACCAGCCGGGCGTGACGATGTCGCCCCGATGGATCAACGGCATTTCCGGGTTGAGCACCTTCAACGCCAGCATCAGCCGGAAATCGTCCTCGAGGCCTTCGTGGCGGGCAATCTGGCGCAGCCCGGCGATGCGGGTGGCAGGCAGGCCGACCTGCTCGGCCCAGGTGACGATCGCCCCGCGCAGCAGGTGGTCCAGCGCCTGGTCCCAGCCGTCGGCCTGGGCGGCGGCCAGCGCAAACACGGCGGGGCGATGATAGCGGCGCGCGCCCAGCGGCAGGCTGGCGCCGTCGCCCTCATCGAGCGCGTACTGCGCCGCCGGTGGTGCCGGCACGGCGATGCCGGCCAGCCATTCGGCCACCTGCGGCCATTGCCAGCGCTGGTGGCGGTCGCGCGCGAGCAGCCCACGCAACAGCAGCGCCAACTCCGGGTCCAGCGTCTCCGGGATCGGGACACCATTGGCCAGCACGTGGATCAGAAACGCATTGGGATGGATGCCGTCGAAGCAGGCGCCGTCGGTGAGCTGTTCGAGCAGGATCATCCCCAGGCTCCACCAGTCCGACGCCGCTGCCACGCCACCGGCGATCGCCTCGGGCGCCATGTAGCGGCTGATCTCCAGGGGCGAGACGATGTCCAGGTCGAACTCGGACAACCGGGCCGAACCGAATCCGCTGATCACCAGATCCAGTGGCGCGCGCGCCCGCACCAGCAGGCTGGCCGGGCGCAGGTCGCGGTGGCGCAGCCCGGCTTCGTTGAACGCATGCAGTGCCTGACCCAGCTCGCTGACGATATGCCGGACCGCATCACGGTCGCCGATCACGCTGCCCAGCTCGGCCAGCGTGCCACCAGTGAGCATTTCCACCACTTCAAAGGCGCGGTCATCCCAGCGACCGGTGGCGACGATCTCCGGTACATGCGCGCGGGGCAGGCGGCGGATCACATCGTAGATGGCCGGGTCGGGTTCGGCACCGGGGCGGTACAGGGTAAGCACGGCCTGCACCGTCGTGGCGGTGTGTTCGGCCTGGTAGCGGTCACGCACGCCGTCGGTGCTGCTGATCTGGCGCAGCAGCCGCCAGCCTTCGATGACCGTTTCGCTGCTGTCGGCGGCTGGGGGCGGCAGGTACGCCGCCGCCGTCCCATCGGAAGCGCCGGCGCCACAGTGCAGGCACATCAGGTCGCCGGGCGTCATCGGGTGGCCGTTGTCGCAGACCACGTCCGCTGCGTCGGTTACGGCCGTCGATGCCTGCGCCGCTGCCTGGGTGACCACGCTCTGCGGCCGCCATCCATCGGGATGGATCGGCTCGCCGGCCAGATCCCAGCCGCACGCGCGCGCATCAACACGGCCTTCGCAGAACATCTCGGCCAGCGCGCGTTCGGTGTGGCAATTGGGGCAGAAACGAATCATGGACTTACTCGACTGGACGACGCGATGAAGTGTGTGCACTGGTCTGCACCTGATGGCCCTGCGCGCGCAGGAGCTCCCGCAGGCGCAGCAGGTCGCCGCGGCGGGGGATGCCGGCCATCCAGACGGTTCCGGTGGCATCGAACATCAGGTCAAGTGCCTTGTCGGCCGGCGTGCTGGCCCGCTGCAGGCCGGCCAAACGCGACCGACCGAGCGCGGTGAGCAGGGTGAGGCGCTGGTTGTCGCTGCCACGCAGCGCCAGCGACTGGTCCGCATGTTCGAGGTAAGGGTCGCTGATCACCGCGTCGATCAGGTCGCGCGCTTGGTCCAGCATGGGCTGCAGCATTTCCAGCGGGTGGCCGCTGTACACCAGGATGTCCGCGCCGGTGCGCTGGCGCAGCCCCTCCAGCATCTGCAGCAGGGCGTCGAACTGGTCGAACGGCTCGCCGCCGGAAATGGTGATGCCGTCGGCCTGGTCCAGCCACGGGGCAATCTGCTCAAGCAGGGTGGCTACGTCGACGACAGTGCGCCCCGGCCCCCAGGTGTCGGCAGAAATGCAGCCGCTGCAGCGGATGCTGCAGCCCTGGAACCAGATGCCCACGCGTTGCCCCGGCCCCAGCGTGGTCACCGGGAAATGCACGCGCGACAGCTGCAGGGGACGGTTCAACCGCGTTCCAGGTTGAGTACGTTGGCATCCACCGCAACGATGGTGAACTGCTGGCCGGGCTGCGCGTCCTGGTCGAACAGGGCACGCGCCAGCGGATTGAGCAGATGCGCCTCGAGCTGGTTGCGGATACCGCGCCCGCCATTGGACAGGTCCTTCAGGCACAGCGCGCGCAATGCATGGCGGGCCGGCGCGGCCAGGGTTACGCGCAGGTGCTGGGCCTGCAGGTCGGCCAGGGTCGCGTCGACCATCTGGTCGAAGATCTGCACTGCGATCTCCTCGCGGATGAAATCGAACACGATGATGTTCTCGCCGATCCGGTTGAGGATCTCCGGCCGGTTCAGGACCAGCTTGAAGTGCCGGTCGATTTCGTCATGCACCTTGCTCTGCACCTGCTCGAAGGGCTCGCCGGGCAGCACGTTGGCCACGCGCTCGCCATGCTCGCCCTGACGGTAGATGCCCAGATTGGAGGTGAATACGATCAGTGCCTCGGAGAAGTACACCCGGTCGCCACGCCCGGACGTGAGCACACCGTCGTCGAGGATCTGCAGGAACTTGTCGAGGATGCGCGGATGGGCCTTCTCGATCTCGTCGAACAGGACCACGCTGAACGGTTTCTCGCGGATGGCGTTGGTCAGTTCGCCGCCCACGTCGTAGCCCACGTAGCCGGGCGGAGCGCCGATCAGCCGCTGGTCGGCATGCTCGGCGCTGAACTCGGACATGTCGAACCGGATGTAGGCACTTTCGTCGCCGAACAGCAGGCTGGTGACGGTCTTGGCCAGCTCGGTCTTGCCCACCCCGGTGGGGCCGGCCAGGAACGCCACGCCGCGCGGCCGGTTGCCCTTGCGGCTTGCACCCACGCCGGTCATGGCGCGCTTGACGATGTCCAGCATGTGGGTCACCGCATGGTGCTGGCCCTTGACCCGCTGATGGACGAACGCATCGCCCATGCGGATGCGCTGCCGGTCAATGCGCAGCCAGGGGTCTTCGGTGACCCCGACCTTGTAGCGGCGCACGGCGTCGCCGATCTGGTCCACCGCCACCCCTTCGACCCGGGCCAGCTGTGCGATGGCACTAAGGTCCAGCAACAGCAGCCCCTCGGTGCTCTGAACGAATGCATCCACCGCCTGCGCGATGGCCTCGGCGCTGGTGTCCGGGGCACCGGCCAGCCCCTTGAGCAAGGCCGGGGCCAGTGCGCGCCGGGTGAGCTGGTCCGGCTTGGCCACCGGAATGTGGCGGATGCGGGGGTTGCCGACCAGCAGCCAGTCGGGCAGGTCACCTTCCTTCTCCACCACCCAGAGCACCGTGTTGAAGAACGGCTTGCGCTGCGCGCCGCCCGGTCGGCTGCGTGCCTGGTGTGAGAGCACCAGGGCCTGGGTGAACAGCTGGTGTTCGGCGGCGCTGAGGGCGTCGCTGCGCACCGCCAGACGCGAGGCGAAATCGATGATCACTGCCACCGGCTCGCCCTGGCGGACGACCAGCCGTTGGAGCGTGGCACTGAGCAGGTCGATACCGGCGGGTGCGGCGCCGTCCACCGGGGTCAGCCCCAGCGATTGCAGCAGGGCGATGCCGCTGGCGGGATCGATGCCTGGGCGTTCCAAGGCGCGGAAACCGGCTAACGGATCCCAGCCCAGCACCTGCGCGTAGCCTTGGTCGAGCAGGGTGTTGCACAGGGTCTGGTTGAAGCTCTGCGCGGTTACCGTGCCTGGTGCCACCTCGGCGGCCTGCAGATCGCGGATGTTCCCGGAGAGCACGAACTGGCTCTTCAAGGGAAGGAAACGAACAAGATCGCGCTGCCAGCGCGGACCTTCAAACACATTCTTCCCTGACATCCTGCTGCCTGCTATTCCCGTGGTATGGGCAGGGTATTGCGCGCAGCCGCCGATTTCCAGCGCGTGCTGCTAGCCCGCCGCCGCGCCCGGCCGTGCCTGCGGCTTCCATCCGGCCGCCACCTCCACCCGCGGTCGCGGATGGTCATGCAGCTGCATGAAGCGCGCCGGGTCCACGGGACGGCCGAGCAGGTAGCCCTGCAGATAGTCGCAGCCCAGCCGCTCCAGGTACGCGCGCTGCCCGGCGGTTTCCACGCCTTCGGCGACGATGTCCATGTCCAGCGCATGGCCAAGGGCCACGATGGCCGAGACGATCACCACGTCTTCGGAGCTGTTTTCCAGGTCGCGCACGAAGGCATGGTCGATCTTGATCTCGGTGGCGGGCAGGCGCTTGAGGTAGAGCAGGCTGGAATAGCCGGTGCCGAAATCGTCGATGGAGATGCCCACGCCCAGGCTGGCCATCGCCTGCAGCAGCTTGAGGCTGGCGTCGGTGTCGCGCATGACCGTGCTTTCGGTGATTTCCAGCACCAGTCGCCGGGGCTCCAGGCGATGCTTCCTGAGCACGTCGCGCACCTCCTGCAGCAGGTGCGGCGCGCTGAACTGGATCGGCGACAGGTTCACCGACACCGTCCAGCTGTCGTGGCCCGCGTCCTGCCACTGGCGCAGCTGCCGGCAGGCCTCGTCCAGCGCCCAGCGGCCGATCTCGTTGATGACGCCGCTGCGTTCGGCCAGGCGGATGAAGCGGTCCGGGGGAATCAGGCCCTGCTGCGGATGGCGCCAGCGGATCAGCGCCTCGGCGCCGCTGACGCCCTGGCCGGCCACGCGGATCTTCGGCTGGTAGTGCAGGAACAGCTGCTCGGTGCCGATGGCACGGCGCAGGTCGGCCAGCAATTGGAACTGCTGTTCGGCGCTGTCGTTCATCCAGTCGGCGAACACCGCATACGCGTTGCGCCCGGCTTCCTTGGCCTGGTACATCGCCGCATCGGCGAAGGCCATCAACTGGCGTTCGCTGGCGGCATGGTCGGGGCAGATGGCGATGCCGATGCTGGCGGTGACCTGCAGCTCGTGGTCGGGCAGCAGCGGGCCGCCACCGACGGTCTGGAGGATGCGGCTGGCCAGGGTGGCGATGTCCTCGTCATTGTCGATGCGCACCACCAGCACGAACTCATCGCCGCCGAGCCGCGCCAGCACGTCGGCCGGTCGCAGCAGCTGGCGGGTGCGCTGGGCCACCGCGACCAGCAGCGCGTCGCCGGTCTGGTGGCCGTAGGCATCGTTGACCTGCTTGAAGCCGTCCAGGTCCATGAACAGCACGGCGAAGCGGCCGCTGCGCTGTTCGGCCTCGGCCAGCGCCTGTTCGATGCGCTGCTGCAGCAGGCGGCGGTTAGGCAGGCGGGTGAGCGGGTCGTGCAGGGCTGCCTGGGTGAGTTCTTCCTGCGCATCGTCGAGCGAGCTGCGCAGACGGTCGTTGCGCAGCCGCAGCAGCTGCGCCTGCATGCGCTGGTCCAGCCAGGACACGATCAACACCACCGCAAGAATGGCCAGGGTGAGCACCAGCACCACCGCCGCCAGCCACTGCGCCTGCAGGCCATCGCCGGTGGCCGCGCCGCAGATGCTGTCGGCCGGGAAGCGCGCTGCTGCCATGCCGGTGTAGTGCATGCCGACGATGGCCACCCCCAGCAGTGCTGCCGGCAGGATTCGATGGCGCAGGCGGCGCTCGCTCATGCGCAGTCGGAACGCCACGAACAGGGCGGTCCACGACGCGACAAGTGCGATCAGCAGCGATGCGCACAGCCAGCCGGGCTGGTAATCGATGCCCGGTTGCATGCGCATGGCGGCCATGCCGAGGTAGTGCATCGAGGCGATGCCGCTGCCCATCAGCAGCGCACCGAGGGCCAGCCGCGAATGCGGCAGCGTAGGCCGCGAGACCAGCCACAACGCAAAGACCGACGAGGCAACCGCCGCCAGCAGGGACACCACCGTCCATCCCACGTCATAGCCGAGCGGGATGGGCAGGCGGAACGCCAGCATGCCGATGAAGTGCATGGACCAGATGCCCAGGCCCATCGCGAAGCCGCCACCGGCCAGCCACAGCGCGCTCAACCGGGGGCTGGGCGCGGTAGTGATCCGGTTGGCCATGTCCAGTGCGGTGAAGGACGCCAGCATCGCGACCAGTAACGAAACCACGACCAACGACGGGGTGTAGCTGCCGATGAGCATCGATGACTCTCCATGGCCAGCACATCTGCGATCGGGTTGGACCGGTCGACGCGCGCCGATCCCCGGCGTGCGTGGCCACCGACACCGGCGTTGCCGGGCGGTGCACACAGCCTACCGCCAGCCCCGGGGGGGCTCGCAAGTGGCTGCGCGCATTATTTCGTGAGGGTCGCGTGAATCAATGGGTGACACCGTCGGCGGCCTGGAAGGCCGCATCGAACAGACGCTGCACCGGCGGCCCCATTTCGCCCGCCAACACGGTCAGCAGGAACAGCCCCAACAGCAGCGCTACCGGCAGGCCAAGCTGGATCGGGTTCAACGCAGGCGCCGCACGCGCGAGCACGCCGAAGGCCAGGTTGATGGCCAGCATCGCCACCGTCAGCGGCAGGGCGAGGCCGAGCGCGCCGCGGAATACCTGCAGTGCGAAGGTCGGCGCCGCGTTGAGGAAGGCATCGACATCCGGCAGCGACGCGCCAATCGGCACCGCCTTGTAACTGTCCATCAACAGCGAGATCAATGCGAGGTGGCCATTGCTGCTGAAAAACAGCAGGCCGAACAACAGGTAGAACCATTGCCCGATCACCCCCGAGCTGCCGCCGCGCAGTGGATCGCTCATCTGCGCGAAGGCCAGGCCGGTGCCCTGTGCAACCAGCTCGCCGGCCATCGCGCCGGCCTCGAACACCAGCCGCAGCAGGAAGCCGATCGACACGCCGATCGCCAGCTCGCGCGCGATGCCCAGCACGGTGGCCGCATCGAAACCGGTCCATGCCGGCACCGGTGGCAGAATCGGCGACAACGCCACCGCCAGCGCGCCGGCCAGCACCACGCGCACCCGCGCCGGTACCGCACGCGTGCCGATCAACGGCATGGCCATGATCATCGCGCCGATGCGCAGCATGGTCCACAGGATGGTGCCGATCATGCCGAAGGCCTGCAGGCCGTCGGCTGCCATCTGGGTGGCCGAATCCATCGCCGCTACCCGATCAGGTGGGGAATGCGCTGGAACAGCAGCGTGGTGTATTCCACCAGCTGGCCGATCAGCAGGCTGCCGAGCGCGAACAGCACCGCGGTAAGCGCAGCAGCCTTGGCGACAAAGGCGATGGTGGGCTCGTTGAGCTGGGTGGCGGCCTGCACCACGCCGACCACCACGCCGACGATCAGCACGGTGAGCAGCAGCGGGCCGGCGACCCACAGCACCACGATCAGGCCACCACGCAGTTCGGTCAGGGCAAGTTCGGGGGTCATGTCACTGCACCGCGTTGAAGCTGGCCGCCAGCGTGCCCACCACCAGCACCCAGCCATCGACCAGCACGAACAGCAGGATCTTGAACGGTGCCGAGACCAGCATCGGCGACAGCATCATCATGCCCATCGACATCAGGACGCTGGCCACGACCAGGTCGATGATCACGAACGGAATGAAGATCAGGAAGCCGATCTCGAAGGCGGTCTTCAGCTCGCTGGTGACGAAGGAGGCCACCAGCACCGGGAACGGAATCGCGTCCGGGCCGGAATAGGTGCCATGCCCGGCCATGCCGGCGCAGGTCATCAGGTCGGTCTCGCGGATCTGCGCCAGCATGAAGGCGCGCAGCGGCGCGGTGGTCAGCGTCCAGGCGGTCTGGAAGTCGATCTCACCGTTGAGATAGGGTGCCATGCCGCTGCCCCAGGCCTTCTGCCACACCGGCAGCATCACCATCGCGGTGAGGAACAGGGCCAGGCCGAGCAGCACCTGGTTGGACGGGGTCTGGCCGGTGCCCAGCGCCTGGCGCAACAGGCCGAGCACGATGATGATGCGGGTGAAGGCGGTCAGCACCAGCAGCATCGACGGGATCAGGGTGATCGCGGTCATCAGCAGCAGGGTCTGCAGCGGCAGGCTGACCGCCTGGCCGCCGATCTTGCCGACATTCACGTCCGGCAGCGACGGGGTGCCGGGCAGGCCGGGGGCGGCCATCGCCAGCGCGGGCAGCGCGCACAGCAGCAGGGTCAGCAGCAACGGCAGGTAACGGGTCCAGGAGGCGTTCGGGCCACGCATGATCAGGGTTCCTTGCGCAGCCGCTGTTGCAGCAGCTGGGCGAAATTCGGGAGTTTTTTGAAGTCGGGCAGGCGCGCCGGGACGGGCGTCGGCAGGGGCTCGGGCAGGTGGTGCAGGGTGTTGATGCCGCCGGCGGTGACGCCCAGCAGCAGCTGCTCACCGTTGACTTCCACTACCACCACGCGCTCCTTGGCGCCGACGTTGAGGCTGGCCACCACGCGCAGGCCGTCGGCCGGGCGGAAGCCGCTGCCGGGCATGCGCTTGAGCAGCCAGCCCAGGCCGACGATCAGGGCCAGTACCGCCAGCAGCGCCAGCACCGCACCGAACATGCTCGGTGCGGCGGCCGCGTGCTGGCCGACCTTGGCCGCCGGGGTGCCGGCGGCGATGAGCAGCGATGCGATCAACGCAGTCTCCGGATCCGTTCGCTGGGGCTGACCACGTCGGTAAGACGCACGCCGAAGCGATCGTTGATGACCACCACTTCGCCATGCGCGATCAGGGTGCCGTTGACGAACACGTCCAGCGATTCGCCGGCGCCGCGTTCCAGTTCCACCACCGAGCCCTGGTTGAGCTGCAGCAGGTTGCGGATCGGCAGGCGCGCGCGGCCCACTTCCAGCGACAGCGTCACCGGCACGTCCAGGATCACATCCAGGTTGAGTTCGTCGCCGACGGAGGTGTCGTCGGACTGCAGCTGGGTGAACTGCGCCGGTGCCGGTTCGTTGGTGTCGATATCGTTCATTGCGGGTCTTCCTGCAGTACGGGAGCACGCGGGCGGGTGCCCGGCGGATGGGTGGCGGTGATCTTCACCGCGTTGAAACCGTTGGCGACGCCGAACTCACCGGTGAACACCGGGACGTTCTCCACGCACACCGGCACCTGCTTGGGCAGCTCGATCGGCAGTACGTCGCCGATCTTCAGCCGGGTCAGCTCGCGCAGGCTCATGCGCTTGGTGGCCAGCACGCTGGACAGGGTGACTTCGGCGATGTTGAGCTGTTCGCGCAGCATCACGCCCCAGCTGGCATCGCGGTCGTTGCGGTCGCTCTGGATGCCGGCATCGAGCAGCTCGCGGATCGGTTCGAGCATCGAGTAGGGCAGGGTGACGTGGATGTCGCCGCCACCGCCGTCGAGTTCGACATGCAGGCGACACACCACCACGTACTCGCGCGGGGTGACGATGTTGGCGAAGTGCGGGTTGATCTCGGAGTTGATGTACTCCAGCTCCACGTCCATCACCGGCGCCCAGGCTTCCTGCAGGTCGGCGAAAGTCTGCTTGAGCAGCAGGTGGATGACGCGCATTTCGGTCGCGGTGAACTCGCGGCCTTCGATGCGGGTCGGGTAGCGTCCGTCGCCGCCGAAGAAGTTGTCGACGATGGCGAACACCAACGTGGGTTCGAACACGATCAGCCCGGTACCGCGCAGCGGCTTGAAGCGGATCAGGTTGAGGTTGGTCGGCACGTACAGCGAGTGCATGTAGTCGTTGAACTTGATCAGCTCGATGCCGCGCACCGACAGCTCGGCCGAGCGCCGGATCAGGTTGAACAGGCCGATCCGCCACAGGCGCGCGAAGCGCTCGTTGACCATCTCCAGGGTCGGCATGCGCCCACGGATGATGCGGTCCTGGCTGGCGAAATCGTAATTGCGCGCCTCGCCCGGGGTTGGGGCATCCACATCGGTTTCGACCGCACCCGAATCCACGCCGTGCAACAGCGCATCGATCTCGTCCTGGGAAAGCAGGTCATTCATGGTGTGCCCTTACTGGGTGACGAAGCTGGTGAAAAGCAGTTCGTCGGCGCCCTTGTTGCCGGTTTCGGCCTTGAGCAGCTTCTGCACTTCGGCCAGCGAATCGGCCTGCAGGCGTTCCTTGCCGGCACGGTCGGCGATCTGGGTCGGCTCGACCTGCGAGAACAGCATCAGCAGCTTGGCGCGGATGGCCGGTGCATGCAGCTTGATCGCCTCCAGCGCGGCCGGGTCGCGGGTCATCAGCTGCACTTCGACCTGCAGATAGCGCGGGCCGTCGAAGCTGCTGTTGAGGTTGACCACGAACGGCGGCTCCAGCCCGAAGTACTGCGCCGGGGCCGGCACGGCCTTGCTGGCGGCGGGCTTGGCCGCCTTGGCATCGTGCTGGGACGCGGTGGCGAAATACCACGCACCGCCACCGGCGGCGCCGGCAGCCAGCACGGCCACCAGGGCAGTGATCAACAACGGACTGCGCGGCTTGGCGGCCTTGTCCTTGTCGGCGGATTTCTTGGTTTTGTCGGCGGCTGCGGCCACGAGGGGAAGCTCCATTGGATTGCTTCCTGGCTACATGCAAAGCGCGTGCCTGAATGCCGGGGACGAGGCGCGTCGGGTTTCTGGCGGCGTGGCGGCGGCGGGGTGTTACGCGCATGCGTGGCCGGAACGGAATGCAGCCACGCATGGCGTGGCTCTACCCGTCCATCCGCCCCCGCGTAGAGCCACGCCACGCGTGGCTGAGGCCGTACCGACCATGCCCGACCCGAATCGTAGAGCCACGCCACGCGTGGCTGAGGCTTTACCGACCAAGTCCGACCCGAAACGTAGAGCCACGCCATGCGTGGCTGAGGCCTTACCGACCACGCCCGACCCGAATCGTAGAGCCACGCCACGTGTGGCTGAGGCTTTACCGACCCTGTCC
>NZ_DAMAGC010000051.1:0-27028 GCF_031995405.1 Stenotrophomonas sp.
AGGAAAGGGCAACGGGAAAAGCCCGCTCGCTGGCGGCCTCGGGCTGTTGGGGATGACGGCGGCCGGCGAAGCTGGCGCGCAGATCTACTCTGCCGCTGCCAAAAAGGACCAGGCCGGGATCCTCTTCGCCGACGCCGTGAAGATGGTCAAGCAGTCACCGGCACTGGCCAAGCGCGTGGAGTTCGCCGGCGGCGAGGGGCGTGAGTACAACATGGCCCACCAAGCCAGCCAGAGCTTCTTCCGGCCTGTATCTCGCGACACCGGCAAGACCGGCTCGGGGCCGCGGCCGTTCTTCGTCCTGGTGGACGAGGTCCACGAGCTGCCCGACCGCAAGATCATCGAAATGCTCGAGCGTGGCTTCAAATTCCGCCGCGAGCCGCTCCTGTTCATGATCACCAACTCCGGTAGCGACCGCACTTCGGTGTGCTGGGAAGAGCACGAACACGCGGTCAAGGTCGCAGCGGGGCACACGGCCGCGGTGAACGACCCGACTTTCGTGGGCGACCCGATTGACGACCGGACCTTCAGCTACGTGTGTGCGCTGGACGACGGCGACGACCCGCTGGAAGACCCGACGTGCTGGGCAAAGGCCAACCCTTTGCTCGGCGTCACCATCACAGAGCAGTACCTCTCGGACCTGGTCAAACAGGCGAAGGCGATTCCGGGTTCCTTGAACGGGATCCTTCGCCTTCATTTCTGCATCTGGACCGACGCGGAGACGGCGTGGATGACCCGATCAACACTTGAGCCGGCGCTCGCCGACTTCGACCCTGCGCAGCATCACGGATCAAAGGTCTATCTGGGGCTCGACCTCTCGCAAAGCCGCGATATCACGGCCCTTGGGGCGGTGGTGGAAACCGGCAGTGTCGATGTGTCGGTGGTGGTGGACGGACAGACGCAGATGATCAGCAAGCCCACCTACGACGGGTGGGTGGAAGCGTGGACCCCGGGCGACACCGTCGCGGCGCGCGAACTGCGCGACAAGCTGCCGTACCGGACATGGATCAATGGCGGGCATCTGCACGCACCGCAGGGACAGACGATTAGCTTCCGCCATGTCGCTCAGACCCTGGCCGAGTACGACCGGGATTACCTGGTCGAGCTGATCGCCTACGACCGATATGCGTTCCGCAAGTTCGAAGACGAGGTGATCGAGCTTGGGTTGTCGCTGCCATTCGCTGAGCACCCCCAAGGGGGCACGAAGAAGGGCCGGCCGTTGGAAGTGGCGGCGAAGGCAGCGCAGGACCAAGGACTGCCGCCGCCTGAAGGTATGTGGATGCCGGGATCGCTGCGGCTCTTCGAAGAGGCGCTGCTGGAGGGCCGGCTTCGGCTCAAGGGAAACCCCGTGCTGGTGTCCGCAATCATGTCGGCCGTCATCGAGTCGGACAAGTGGGAGAACCGCTGGCTATCCAAGGCGCGTTCGGTGAACAAGATTGACGCCGCGGTGGCCCTTTGCATGGCCTTCGGCGCTGCGCATGCCATGCCGGCCGAAGCCGGCGGCATTGATGACTACCTCGAGAACGGCTTCTTTGGACTGATCGGATGACAAATTTTCGTTGGTACAACCCGATGAGCTGGCGGTTCTTCGGCTACGACGACCCTGCAACAGGGAATTATGTGGAGGTCGACCTATCGGTAGGCGGAAAAGGCACCAAAGCCGGTGTTCGCGTGACCCCCAAGACAGCGCTGACGGTGAGCATCGTCTGGGCGTGTCTGAAGGTGCTGAGCGAATCTGCATCCGGCCTGCCTTGGAAGCTCTACGAGGATGTCGGCGGTGTCCGATCCCTGGTCAAGGGCAGCAGCCCGCAGCGGCGCAGGCTTTTGCGGCTGCTGGCCAAGCCGAATCCCTACGTCAAATGGCTGGACCTGATCAAGGCCATCGTGGTGAACATGGGGCTGCGCGGCAATGCCTTTGCCATCATCCAGCGCAGTGACGACGGCGAGTGGATCGGGCTGATTCCGGTCTCGGCGGACAACGTCCGCATCGACACTGACGAGGGCTTGCTCTACTGGGCGAACATCGGCAGGAAAGAAGCCCCGGTATCCCCGGCCAACATGCTGCACTTCAAGCTGTTCAGCACGGACGGCATCGTGGGGCTGTCGCCGATCGAGTACCAGGCCGAATCGATCGGGCTCGCGCGTGCGGCACAGGATTGGTCTGCACGCTTCATGCGGAAAGGTGGCTTCACGGGTGGCTACATCATCTACCCGGGCTTCCTGACCAAGGAACAGCAGGCTCAGATCAAGGCCAAGCTGCCAGACATTCGCCAGGGCGACGTAGACGACCTGGGAAAGATGGCGATCCTGCAGGGCGGGCCGACGATCACGCCGGCCGGCATGACGCAGAAAGACAGCCAGTTCATCGAGTCGCAGCAGTTCCAAGAAGAGGCGCTGGCCGGGATCTGGGGCGTCCCGCTGTACCTCACGAATCGGGCGCGCTCCACGTCCGTGCTTGGGTCCAACCTCGAGCAGCAGACCAGTGGGTTTGTGACCTTCGGCCTGAAGCCATACCTGGACGCCATCGAGAGCGAGCTCAACGACAAGCTCTTTGGCGAAAGCAGCATGTTCGTCGAGGCAGTGGTGGAGGGGCTGCTGCGGGCTGACAGCACCGCGCGAGGCAACTACTTCAAGACCGCGCTGGGCGGCTCTGGTGGCTCCGGCTGGATGACCATCAACGAGGTCCGGGTGAAGGAGAACCTGCCCGTGTTGGACGGTGACCAATACAACCAAGTCACCCGATGGACGAGCAACAAGCCCGACTCGATCGGGGACGACAACAGCACGGGAGATCCGGCAAATGCTTAACACCTTCGCCTGCCCCTTCGAGGTCAAGTCCGCTGACGATTCGGGCAACTTCGAGGGATACGCCTCGGTATTCGACAACATCGACCTGGGCGGTGACGTGATCGTCCCCGGGGCCTTCACCACAGTGAAGACCACGCGCACCGGTCGGTTACGACTGGCGCTGTACCACAACCTGACGCGGCTGATCGGCGACGCCGCGTTCAAGCAGGACGGCAACGGGCTGCTGCTCAAGGGCAAGGTCAACCTCAACGTCAGCTACGCAAAGGACGCCTACGAGCTGATGAAGGCCGGCACGCTCGATGAGATGTCGGTTGGCTATAACCCCATCGAGGACGCGATGGAGACCCGCGATGGGCGCCGCGTCCGCGTCATCAAGCGCGCCGAACTGTGGGAGGCGTCAATCGTCCCCTTCGGCATGAATCCGGAGGCGCAGGTTCTCAGTGTGAAGTCGGACCTGCGCGCTTTCGAATGCGCTCTGCGCGAACGCATGGGCCTGTCTCAAAAGGAGGCGGCTGCCGTCGCCTCGCTCGGCTTTCCTGCGATCCACCGAGACGGTGGCATGGCGGACACGGAGACCGTGAAAGAGCTGAAGCACCTCGGCACATCTATTCAATCCATTTTTGAGGGAATGCACGCATGAGCGACAACATCACCGATATCCGCGAAGGCCTGGAAAAGCAGCTGAAGGAAGGCTTCGCTGGCCTGCAGAAGAAGTACGACAACGCCTCCACCGAGATCGAGAAGGGCAACAAGGTCACCAACGAACTCAAGAGCCAGATTCAGACCGCCACCGACGAGATCCAGAAGGTGGTGGACAAGGTGCTCAAGCTGGAAGAGAAGGGCGTTGCGCTGGGCAACCAGCCGGGCCAGAAGAAGGGTTTCATCGACTTCATCAAGGACAACGGCGAGTACAAGTCGCTGCTGAGCCGCGAGAAGGGCTCGGCCGAGATCGAAGTCAAGAAGGAAGAGCTGGCCGCGATGGAAACCAAGGCCGTCACCAGCGCCGGCATCGTCGTGCCCAACTTCGACCCGACCATTCAGCCGGGCATGCGCCAGGAACTGCGTATCCGCGACCTGATCCCGTCGATCTCTGTCACCGGCCAGAGCTACACCTACTTCCGCGAGCTGCTGCACACCCGCGGTGCGGGTCCGGTGGGCGAGGGCGGCGCCAAGCCGCAGAGCAACGTCACGTTCGAGCAGAAGACCGACCTAGTCAAGAAGCTGGCCGTCTGGATTCCGGTCACCGACGAAACCCTGGACGACGTGCCGCAGATGTACGGCTACCTGCAGCAGCTGCTGCGCTATGACCTCAAGCTGGAAGAGGAAGCGCAGATCCTGAAGGGTGACGGCCTGGGCAACAACCTGCCGGGCCTGATGACGGACGCCTTCATCTTCGATGATGACCTGTCCAAGGACAGCGATACCTCCATCGACACCGTGCGGCGCGCCATCTACCAGGTTCGCAAGCAGTCCAAGCTGTCGGCCGACGCGACGGTGATGACCGAGCTGGACTGGATGAACATCGAGCTGGAGAAGGACAGCCAGAACCGCTATCTGTTTGCCAACCTGCAGGGCTTCGTTACCCCGATCCTGTGGGGCCGGCCGGTGGTTGCCTCGGACAGCATGGACGAAGGTGACGGCACCACCACCGGTGGCGAGTTCCTGGTGGCCAACTTCCAGCGCGGCGCGACGATCTATGACCGCATGAACTTCCTGTTCAAGGTCGGCATGATCAACGACGACTTCGTGAAGAACCAGCGCGTGTTGCTGGTCGAAGAGCGCCTTGGCCTGGCCAAGCGTCGCCGTGAGGCGTTCGTCAAGGGCCGCTTCAAGCCCGCCGCCTGATCCAACTGCCTTCCCGTGGTGTCGGCCGCTGATGCGGCTGAACCACCTATCGGAGATCCATACAGATGAAGATCAAAGTCCTTTGGGGCTTCTGCGGCGACGTGGAGAAGCTTGGCCCCGACACGAACGGCGACTCGCGTTCGCCCACGCGCGCCGGCCAGGTATTCGAGAACGTCGAAGACGAATACGCATACACCCTGATCGGGAAGGGCCTGGTGCAGCAGTTCGATGGCTCGGCACCCGCTTCCAGGAAACCCGCCGCTGCACCTTCCCCGAGCCAGCCGGGCCCCGTCGTGACGCTCCAGCCGGCGCCGGCCGATATCAAGGTGGTTGCGCCATCGACGGTCAGTGCCGGGGAAGGTGGAGCCGAGGCTGCGACTGTCTCGGGCGAGGCAGCGCATGGCGACGAAGCACCGTCCGCCCCGGCGGCAGCGGCAGCGGCGCCCGCCGCAGCGGCCGAGCTGGGTTCCGACGCTGAGAAGGCCGCGCTGGTTGCCGAGCTGGAAGCCGCCGGTGTCGTCTTCGATCGTCGCTGGGGTGTCGCCAAGCTGGCCGAAGCCCTGAAGAGCGCTCAGGGCGCGAAGGCGGAGTAATGGTCGCCGCCCTCGATCTTGCTTTGGTGCGGGAGCAGTGCCGCATCGTCGATGAGGTCAGCGACCTTCTGTTGCAGTCCTATGTCGATGCCGCTCTCGCCCACGTGCAGATGCACTGCGATCGCGTGTTGGTTGAGGGTGAGCCGTCCAGCGAGGATGAGATGGCACTGACGGCTGACGTTCGCCAGGCAGTGTTGCTGTTGGTCGGCAGCTGGGCCGAGAATCGCAGTGCCTTGGGCGAGGTGAGCTCGGAAATCGCGCTCGGCGTGTCCAGGCTTCTTTGGTACAGGAAACGATTCTGATGGCCACTTCAGCAGGGCAGCGCCGCCACCTGATCCGTTTCGAGCGGCCGGTAGACGTACGGGATCCGCTGGGTGGACCGGCCAAGAAGGGGTGGGAGCTCGTCGCCGAAGCGTGGGCGAAGAAGACGAACCAGCTCAGTGCCACGGCGGAGGCGATCGCGGCTGGCGCCGAGCGCTATCGGGAGCAAGTCCGCTGGGACCTGATCCCGCGCCATGTCGAGCCCACCTGGCGCATTGTGGAGCGGGGCAAGCCGTATGCGATCAAGAGCATCGCCCCAAGCAACGATGGTAGCGAGATGGCGATCATCGCCGTAGCGGGGTTAAGCAATGGCTGAGCAGGTATCCATTCACGGCTTGGCCGGCTTGCTGCGGTCGCTGAGGGAGGCGCCCCGGGCCGTTCAGGGAAGTGCAGTCCGTGCCGGTATGCGCAAGGGTGGCAATGTGATCCGGGACGATGCGAGGCGCCGTGCGCCGAAGGCGTCGGGATTCTTGGCCAGCCAGATCATCACGCGCCGAGCCAACGCGCAAAACAGGTCCCGCGCAGGTGTGGGCAAGGACGGGGAGTACTTCACCGTTGGGGTGAAGTCTGGCCGCCGACGCAAGTACGCCAACACCAAGCGCAACAAGCGACGTGGTCGAGCAGGGAAATCCTACGTTGACCGCGGCTGGGCCTACTACTGGCGCTTCCTCGAGTTCGGCACGAAGAAGCAGCGGGCTTCGCCGTTCTTGACGCCGGCCGGCGAAGCGAAAGGCCCCGAGGCGGCGCAGGTGATCATCGATGAAACCCGGGCCGCGCTCGACAAGCAGCTGAGGAAGGAGGGCTGGAGATGATGGTTCCCCTAATCCAATCGCTGCTGGAAGACGATGCGACCGTCCGGCAGGTGCTTGGCGACCCCCCCAACTTGTTCCTGGGCAGCGCGCCCCAGGGCACGCCGCTCCCGTACGCGACGTGGGAAGTTGTCGGCGGCTCGCCCACCGCGATGCTGTCTGAGCCGCCGCCGGCGGACGGCTGGCGGGTCCGCTTGACCGTGTGGGGCGAGAGCCTCAGCCAGGCCAACGGCGTTGCAGTCGCCATCCGGGATGTGATCGAGCGCGTGGGCAGCATCGAGTCGCACAACCCCACGCCCGACAGCGACGACACGGACGCAATGGGCATTTCATTCGACGCGCGGCTGCTGCAGCTGCGCTGATCCACACAACGGCAATCCACCGGCCCCGCAAGGGGCTTTTTTCATGCCCGGCGACGGGCACAACGCAAGGAAACCCCTATGGGACAGGTACTCAAGTCGAAGCACACCCAGCTGTTCATCGCCATCGGCGCGGCGGAGGTCATCAAGGTGACCCGTGTCCGTTCGGTCGGCTTCCCCGATGGCCAGGCATCGGAAATCGATATCTCGGACTTCGATGACGACTGGGATCAGTTCGTCGCTGGCCGCAAAGCGACCGGCAGCACGAGCATCGAGGTGATCTATGACTCCGTCGATTCCCAGGCGCTGGAGGAACTGCACCGCACTGGCGCGGTGGTCAACTTCCTGGTCACCGCGCCGGCCAGCGAAACGGCGGGCGCGGCCAAGCCGGTGGCGGTCGATGGTGTCATCATCCCGCCGACGACGGTTGTGTCGAAGCAGTTCAATGGCTTCGTGCAGAACTTCGCGGTGACGGTGGCCGACAACGATGTATGGAAGGCCACGATGACCATCCGTGGCTCCGGCGCAGTCGAAACGCACCGCCCGACGCCCTGACGGCAACAACGGCGCTCTCTCTTTCGGCCCACTTCGGTGGGCCTTCTCTTTGGCAGGGCGCGCGGATCCTCCGCGTGTCAGCCGTGCGCGGCCCGCGCGCCCTGTCGCCATTCAAGGAAACGGCCAATGAGCAAGACCAACGACACCCCGGAAACCCAGCCGCAGCAGCCCGTGAGCATCCTGCAGTCCTTCACCAACCTGGGGATGTTCGCCTCGAAAGAGTTGCACGCGGATACCATCACCCTGCCGAATGGCGACAAGGCGCAGTTCCACGTGCGCGAGCTGCCGGATGTGGAGTTCCGCAAGCTGTGGAGTGAAGGCGACCGCGCCAAGCTGATCGCGGCAGCCATCTGCGACGAAGACGGCAAGCCCGTGATGGATGTGACGCAGGCCGCCCAGTTGAAGCCGCTGGTGGCGGCAGAGCTGCAGCGCGTGGCCATGAAGTATTCTGGCTTCGGCGAAGAGGCCGCTCAGGCCCAGGCCGACGCGGGAAACGACTAAGGCAGCGTGGCGAGGACTGGTTCTGGAAGGTCCTCGCCGGCCACCTGCACCGGCCGGTGTCCGAACTGCGGGCGATCATGTCGCGTCGCGAGTTCTTGGAATGGTGGGAGTTCCACAAGCGCAACCCCATCGACCCAGTCAGCCTGCACCTGAAGCCCGCTGCCTTCATCGCCTACATCACCGCTGCGCACAGCCAAGGCAGCACAAAGCGCGGCATGCAGCACTACCTAGACGCCCTTGCGCCCCGATCCGACGAGGACGAGGCAGAGGACTGGTTTGATTCTCTTGGATGACCCATGGCCGACACCTTCGGGCGCTTCGCTGCGCTCCCCATTGGACCATTGCTCGCCGCCCGAGATGGGGGGCTCACTCTCGCAACGACGGCCGCGGCCGATCTCAACCGGTGCGCGCGATCGGACTTCGCCGTGATCACCGGCGTGGTGGGTGTTGAGTTCGCCCTGTGGGGTGACGACGACCTTTCCGCCGTGGTCGGGTTCGTGACGCCGGCGGCGCCACTCAACCAGGCACCGGGCGCAAACGGGGAGGGGATCGGCTGGGAGCTGGCAACCGGCCGGCTGATACAAGGCATCGGCGCCATCGCCACGGGCCTCCCGTTGGTCCAGCACGGCGATATCGTCGGGATGCGAGTGTCCTTCGGGAGCCCGTCCCGGCTGCACCTCTATCTCAACGGCTCGCTGGTCCACCAGCGCGACCTGCTGCTGGCCGGCCCGCTGCACTTTGCTGCATCCCTGGCCGCAACCAAGGCCGGCGGCCTGTGCCTGGCCGTGAACGCTGGACAGTGGGGCGCGCGGAGCGATGCCGCGATCGCCGGGTGGCGGCTGGAGCAGGCCCAGGCCGCATCGATGCGGCTGGCTGATGCCAACTGGCTCTCTGCACCAGGCGATAGCCCGGCAAACGCCCGCTATGAAGGGTTGGTCGCCGAGGGGGTGAACCTGGTGCAGGAATTGAGTTTCTGGCCGTGGGGCGGTGACCCCGTCTCGCAAATGGCAGCGGCTGAGTGCGTGGTGGCTGATGCCGAGGGCATGCTTGATGGGCTCGCTCTCTCGGGCGGCTCGGGTGCCTCGGTCCAGATCCTGCTGGTTGATGAATCCGCCATGCTCGCTGACGCGGCGCCGGTGTTCCGTTGCGCGATCGATCAGATCGAGATCAACGACGACGGCAGCAAGACCCTCCATTTGCGGGACGCGCACGACTATCTGGCCCAGCCCATCAACCGCGGCGTCTTCCTGCCCAATGTCGCGTCACTGGCATGGAAGCCGCAGCCGGTCGTGATCGGCGCCGTGGCGAGCGTGCCGGCCGCTGGCGGCAACTCGGATGCCACCTCCATGTTCCTGGCCGATGGCCCGGTCTATGTCGACGCGGTAATGGATCGCGGCGACCTGATGGAGCCAGGGACGTTTGAAGTTGCGCCGGATCAGCAGCAGCTGCTGATGAAGTCTCCACCGGTGACGCCTGTCGTGGTGGACCTGTCCAGCGTGGGTGCCGGTATGGCGCCAGCAACGCTGTCTGTGGCCGTCGCCGAGATCATGGGGCGCCTGGGCATGGGGGCGTGGTCGGCAGCGGACTGTGCGGCCGTGGATGCGGCCTCGGGTTACGCCGGGGTCGGGTACTACGCAGGAACCTCGATCACGGGCCGCGACGCGCTCAACGCGATCCTGCCAAGCTATGGGGCCGGGTGCTACCAGGACGCGACAGGGGTGCTGCGATTCGTCCGGGTGGTGGCGCCGGAGAGCTACGAGGGTGTGCCGGCGTTCGAGCTGACCGACGACGATATGGCCAGCGACCTAGTGGGCGTGCCTGATGAAGCGCCCAACCTCACCCGACGCATGGCCTACAGGCCGAATGCCCAAGCCTTGGGCGCGTCGGACCTGGTCACCGACGTGGTCGACGTTCCGCAGGCGCGGCGCGATGAATTGACTGCCTTGTATCGCGGCCAGGTGTTCGCGGCTGGGCCGCTGGACGCTCACTACCGCCGAGCCGAGGCGGCAGATCCCGTAATTTCGCTGTTCTGGCGAGCCGCCGACGCTCAGGCCGAAATCGACCGGGTGGTGGCCATCTACCAGCGGCAGCGCTTCTTCTACCAGGTCACCGTCCGCGGTGATCAGCAGCTTGCGCCGCTGCCGGGGCAGATTGGCCGGTTGTACTACAGCCGGTACGGCCTGGCCGACGGCAAGCCGGTGCTGGTGCGCCGAGTTGAGAGAAACCCAGCCACGGGTGAAGTGGTGCTGACCTTGTGGGGGTGAGAGGGTGCTTATCGGATATGGAATGCCCGCCGCGGTGACCGTGGCGCTGGCCGGTGGAACATGGCTCAGCAGCGATCAAGGCGCCGCGCTGTTCGACGGCAAGCCAAGGCGCGCAAGCCGGGTCCGCCGGACGGGCGCGTTGTCCGTCACGGTGACGCTCGCCCAGGCTGTCGTGCCGGGGATCGTGGCTGTGCTGGGCCTCAACGTCCCAGCGGGCGTGGCGGTGCGCGCCGCCGGCGCCGTTGGCACGACCACGCGGCTCCCTGACGGAAGCGTGTGCGCATGGCTCTTCCCGCAGGGTTCGGTGCCTGTCACTACGGTGTCCGTGGAAATCGACACCACCGTGACCAACGTCGATATCGGCGAGATCGCCATCTTCCAAGCCGTGGACGTGGGTATCAGCGACGGCTGGGGAGTTGCCACGATCGACACCAGCGCTCACACCAGGACAAAGGGCGGGCAGGTCAATACCGTGCCTGGAGCGCTGTACCGCAGGCTGACCTGCAACCTGTCCGGCCGGGCCACGGACGTTGTTCGCGGTGGAGGCTTGAACGGAACAGACTGGGAGACGATCGGTGCGGCGCTGGCTGGCCGTCGCCGCTCCTGCGTTGTCCCGCAGTACCGGGATATGGGGACCAAGGCTTTCGATCCGCTGCTGGCGGCCCGGTCAGCGCTCTACGGCTACCCCACGCAGCTGCCAACTGCAGAGAACATCAGCCGGCAATACTTCTCGGGGTACTTGGAGTTTGAGGAGATCCCGGCGTAGCTGGCATGATCACAGCCAATGTCGGGAGGATCTATGAAGAATGCGATCAGGTACACATCGGCGCTGCTGCTTTCAGTGGCAGCTGGCTGTTCAGTGTCACAGGGCGACGGCTCGAAGCTTGGGCTTCTGAACTGCATGAGTGCAATTCAGACGGCATCAGGAGGACCGAGCCGCGCCAAGGTTCCGTATGTGAAGGACTCTGGGTCAGCTGGCGAGCACTACTTCGCCTGGCCAGATGGCTCTGGCCTGATTCTGCCTTCAAGAGACGGAACCGCGCAGCCAGCGTCGGCGTCCTGCGTCACCGATGCGGCGGGGATCGTGACCAACATGACCATCAACGGATCGGAGATTCCGATTCGCTAGAACCCACCCCATAAGCCAATGAGCCCGCCCTGTGCGGGCTTTTTTTTTGGAAACGCGATGAGCCTCTACACCCTTACAGTGGACCTTCTGCTGAAGTCGGGATCCTTCGAGCGTGACAGCGGGAAGGCTGCGCGCGTTGTCCAGCGCGACATGGCGACGATTCAAACCTCGATGTCTGACGCTGCGCGGCGTGGCGCCGACGAAGTTGCCGCAGGCTTCCGTCGCGTAGCGTTCGAGGCCATTGGGCTGTCATCGGCGCTGATCGCTGTGAAAGCCGCCATTGGCAAGGCGGATGAATGGACAAACCTCAACAATCGACTGCGCTTGGTTACGCAGGGGCAGGCGCAGTTCGCTGCGGCCCAGGCGGACGTGGTCCGCATCGCTGGTGCCGCCCGCCAGCCACTTGGGGCCACTGCTGAGCTGTACCAGCGGATTGCGATGAACCAAGAAGCCCTCGGTCTTTCCGGTAGGGAGTTGGCGCGTGTAGTCGAAACGATCAGCAAGACGATGGTGATCAGTGGCACGTCTGCAGCTGGCGCCGATGCGGCGCTGGTTCAGCTCGGCCAGGCATTTGCATCCGGAACGCTCCGAGGAGAGGAGCTGAATTCGGTGCTCGAGCAGGCTCCCGCACTGGCTCAGGCCATCGCTAAAGGCTTGAACGTACCGATCGGGAAACTGCGTGAACTCGGCGCGGCCGGCAAGCTGTCATCACAACAGGTAATCAGTGCGCTGCAAAGCCAAGCCGGTGCTGTCGATCAGGCGTTCGGCAAGATGGACGCCACAGTTGGACAGTCGCTCACTCTGTTCAACAACAATTTGCAGGTAATGATCGGCAGGGCCGACGAAGCGACTGGAGCATCACAAGTGCTCGCCGCTGGTATTGGCGCGCTCGGCAACAACCTGCAGATGGTTGCCGTTGCAAGTGCGGCGGTAGCTTCGGGCCCACTGCTGAAGTCGCTTCTCGCGCGAGTCGCGGCGACAAACGCAGGGATGGCCGCTGATCGTGCCGCGGCGGCGCAGAATCTGGCTGCAGCGCAGCAGCTTGAATTGCGCGCACGCGCGGCCATGCTTGATGCGCAGGCCGAAGTCCGCCGAATGGAAGTGATCGGCGGCAGCGTATCTGTCAGCGCCAAGGCCGCTGCCGCGACGCTTGAGCACCGGCAGGCGACGCTGCTGCTGGCCCAGGCGCAGACCCAGTCGGCAGCCGCGAGCGCAAGCTGGGCCGCGAGGACGGGGGCGTCCACCCTGGCAATGCTGGGTGGACCTGCCGGCATTGTCACAATGCTGGCTACCGCTGCTGCTGGCTGGTTGATCTTCCGGGACAACACCAATACCGCATCGGCGGCGCTGGTGGACTTCAATGCCACAGCCGACGTGGCTATCGAGAAGTTCCGAGAGCTGAATCGGCAGGAGCAAGCGGGCGAGATTCTCCAGCGGCAGAAGAAGATTGAGGAGGGTTACAAGCAGATCACTGCAACCATCCGCGACATGGCGCTGGAGTCGCAGAGGGGTATCACGAACTCCTACTCGGACGTATACGCGGCTTCGATTCGCGGTCTGGCCGATGAACTCAAGGCAGGCAAGATCAGCGCCGACGAGTTCAGTGCACGGCTCGAACAGGCGAATGCCAAAGTGCTCGAGGGTGCAACCGGCGCGGATAGATTCCGCGGCCGTATGGTTGAGCAGACCGCAAGTGTCGCAACGCTCGCACGTGAAACCCAGCGGCAGGGCAGTGTTCTTGAATCGTTGAATGTCGCCACCACCCAGGCAAAGAGCGCGACCGACGCCCTGTCGGGCTCGTTCAACGTCCTGGGCGAATCGGCAGGTGCGGCAGGCAAGCGCATCGCATCGGCCATGCAGTCGCTGCCCGGACAGCTCGCGCGCGTTGGCAAGAGCGCGAGCGAGGTGGCGAAGCTGGATGTAGCCGACTGGTTCAAGGAAGCCCAGGCCGGCGGCGTCGACTTTTCCAAGCGTGACGACCCGAACGTAAAGCAGTACATCGAGCAGGGTGCACAGTACATCCGTTTGCAGACTGAGCTAGCTGCCGCGCAGAAGAACTACACCGAATCGCGCAAGGGTGCGGCTGCTGCTGAGCGTGCCGGCGCCAAGGACCGGAAGGCCGACGCGGAGGCGACCAAGCGCTACAACGAGCAGGCGGCGATGGCCGCCGCGACCATGGCCGGCCCGCTCGCCGAAGCCACCGAGCGCCAGAAGCAACTGGAGGACAAGCTCAAGGAGGCGCTGAAGGAGGGGCGCATCGAGCGTGCGGCGTACAACACCCTGGTGTTGGAGTCGCAGAAGGCTCTGGAACTCTCAAGTGCTGAAGTCAACAAGGCGCTGTCCAGCCCCGAAGCGCTGCTGGCGACCATAGACGCCGAGGTGGCCATGCTGGGCAAGGTCGGCCGGGCTCGCGAGCTGTCGCGCCGGCAGATGATGAACGAGCGCGACATGCGACAGGAGCTGCAGAAGGCCGTGGAGGCCGCCGGAGGCAAGGAAGCGCTCGCCCTGGCGAAGGGCGCGGAAAGCTATGAGGCCTACGAACGGTCGATGCTTGCCGCAGCCGACGCGTCCGCTGCGCTGTCGATCCAGGTGGAGGAAGCAGCGGCCAATGCCGAGGCTTGGGCGAATGTAGTCCTGAACGGTGTGGATGGTGCTGCCGATGCACTGGCCGACTTCGCGGCCAGCGGGTTGCGCGATTTCAACGGTCTGTGGGACGACCTGAAGGACGTGGCCAAGCAGGGGCTGCGGGACATCGCCCGGGAGCTGCTGCAGCAGAAGCTTGTAATCCCCATCCAGACGAAGATT
The DNA here is from genome assembly GCF_031995405.1 of Stenotrophomonas sp. GTDB lineage: Bacteria > Pseudomonadota > Gammaproteobacteria > Xanthomonadales > Xanthomonadaceae > Stenotrophomonas. The sequence continues at coordinate 13,987 of NZ_DAMAGC010000051.1, forward strand.
ATGGAGGGGATCAGCGGCTGGGGCGGCCAACGTGGTGGCTTCAGCCTGGACAGCCTCATGGGTCTGTTCGGCGGCAACGGATCCGCCGCCGGTGGGCAGAACCTGAGCAATGTCGCCGGTCTGCTGTCGAAGGGGCAGGGGCTATTCAGCGCTGGCGCCGGTGCGGCCAGCAGCGGAATCAGTGCCGGTAGCCTCGCAGGGTTCGGCAACAACGTGGCTGCTTTTGCTGGCGGCGGCGCCTCCGCAGCCGGGGGAACCGCGGCGGCTGGTGCTGGTGCCTCATCGACGGCTGCGGCAGCGGTCCCGATCATCGGCTGGATCGTCGCCGGCATGATGAAGAATGCCGAACTGTTTGATCAGGGCTGGGACATCGCAAACGGCGAGAGCTGGGCGGGCAAGATTGCCACGGCCGGCGCCGTCGGCTTGGTTGACAAAGCCCACCGTGCAGTGGGGCTCAGCGACAAGACAGCCTCGATCCTGTCCGGGTCCAGCATCCACGCCAAGCTTTTCGGCCGCAGCGCCCCCAAGGTCACCGGGCAGGGCATCACGGGCGACTATGGGTTTGGTGGCTTCAACGGCCAGTCCTACGCCGACATAAAGGCCAAGGGCGGCATGTTCCGCAGCGACAAGAAGTGGACGCAGTACGGGGCGCTGGATCCGGGCATCGATCGCACGTTCGATATGGCGGCTCGCCAGGTACGAGGCGCAGCTACTGACCTGGCCAAGCAACTGGGCGTGGATCTGTCCGGGCAACTGGCCGGGGTGAAGGTGTCGCTGGGCAAGATGCAGCTGTCGGCTGACTCGGCAGAAGCGAAGGCGCAGCTTGAGGCCTATCTCGCCGACATGACGGACCGCCTGTTTACTGAAGCTGTACGGGCGGCAGGGTTCGGCGGCCAGCTGGACGGCTACTTCGAAGCGTCGGATGTGTTCTCGGCCCTCAGTGCCTCCATCGCATTGGCCGTTGGCAACGCCGACGAGCTGGGCCGCGCCCTTAGCGGCATGGAGGTGGAGAAGGTCAACAAGGCCGTTGATTACTTCCAAGACTTGGCCAGCGTCGCCGGCACCGACCTGGCCACTCAGGTCCAGAAGGTGACGGGGCTGCTAGGGAACTACGCCACGCTGATGGCGGACGTTTCTACGCAGCTGATGACCGGCGACCTGTCGAGCTACCAGCAGCAGGCGCTTACCATCGAGCGTACCTACCGCCAGCAGGTGAAGTCTGCCAACGACTACGCCAAGGCGCTGGGCCTGTCCGGTGCGCGCGCTGAAGACCTGGCCAAGATCGAAGCCCTGCGGGCAATGAACATGGGGAAGTTGCAGGCTCAGATCGACAAGGACAAGAAGGCCATGCAGTACGGCCTGTCGATCAGCGACCTGTCGCCGCTGACGGACCAGGAGAAGTTGGGCGAGGCGATGAAGGAGCTGCAGCGGGCGGTGGCCGGTGGCGACACCAGCGCCGCTCAGTCGGCGGCCCAGGCGGCACTGGGCTTCGGTCGGAATCTGTATGCCAGCGGCAAGGACTACAACGGCCTGTACGACCAGGTAACCGGCCTGATCGACGGCATGAAGGTGGGCGACCTGGACAAGGAGGACGGTACGAGCATGGGCCAACTGGCCGATGCAATCGAAGCGCTGCCTGACAATTTCAGCCGTGCGGTGTTCGACTTGGTGGTGAACAAGGACGCGCAGTCGCAGACCACCACAGCAGTGCAGCAGAGCAATGCTCTGCTCACGGAGCAGAACCAGTTGCTGCGGGATCTTCTGGCCACCACCACGCAGGGCGTGCGCACGTCCAGCAGTAGCGCGCTGCGCAACTCTCTTAACGCTGTAAACGCGAGGTAATCCCCAATGCTGGCAAGGAAACTCACGCTGGTTGAAATCGGCGTGGGCGCGCTGCCGTCCCCGTCACCGGCGGCGCCGCGCTACTCGACCTGGTTCCCGGTGGCCTATCGGCCGCCGGAGGTGCCGCCGGTGGACGGGGTTGTCCCCAACCCCGTGGCCGATGGCGTGCTGATCGAATGGAATCCGGTCGACCAGGCCGGCGTGATCTACGTCATTGAGCGCGGGCCGAGCCCTCAAGGGCCGTGGACGGAGATTTACCGCACCGTCGAGACCCGCTACCTCTACAGCGACGGCAGCGGCACAAAGTGGTGGTTCCGGATCACCCCCACGGTGCGCGGAAAGCCGGGCTCGGGCTCGGTGGTGGAGGCCACGCCATCACCGACCACGAGCGACCTCATCGAGCAGCAGGAGCGGTTGGCCAAGGAGATTGCCGATCGCATCGAGGCGGATGCAATCGAGGCCGCTGCCCGGGCCGATGGGCTGGTCGACGCTGCGCGCGATCTGCTGGCCGAGGCGGCGCTGCGACAGCAGGGCGTGTCGGACGCCATGGAAGCGATCACCGAGGAGGCGCAGCACCGAGCAGACGGCGACCTCAACGAGCGACTGGCGCGCGAGGCCGCCATTACGCTGGAGGCCGAAACCCGCCAGAGCGACGTTGAATCGCTGTCGCGCGCGCTGTCGGAGATCGTGGCCGGCAGCGGCACACAGTTCGATAGCCGGAAAATCTGGTACTTCGACACGACGGCCGATGGCTGGACAGGGAACGGGTCCGATCCCACCGTGACCGACGGCTGGCTGCGGCCGGCCAATGCCAGCGAGGCACCATGGGTGCAGTCGCCGCCGGCGTTGGAGATCGACGGCAGCGCCTATCGCTTCGCCAAGCTGCGCGTGAAGCGAGTGGGCACGCCGGTGTGGAATGGCTACCTGCAGTGGATCACGGCCGAGGACCAGAACTGGGACGTGGACAAGCGGGCGCCGATACCCAAGCCCCTGTGGGATGACAATGGTGTGGCCACGGTCGACGTGGCGGACATTGCCTGGTGGCCGGGCGAGGTGGATGCAGTCCGCCTGCAGTTCGGAGATGAGCAGGCGGTGGCCAACTACTTCATGGTGGACTGGGTGGCCATCGGCAGGCCGACTCCGGGTGCAGGCGTGGCGCTGGTGCAGGAGGAAGCACGGGCGCGGGTCGCGGGTGACGTTGCCGAGGCGAGCAAGCGGGAAACGTTGGCCGCCCAGCTGCGTGGCGACTACGAAGGGACGGACCTGTCCCAGATCGCAACTGGCTTGTTTGCGGCGGAGCGAGACGCACGCGTCAGTGCCGATGAAGCTTCGGCAACGGCAATCGAGATCGTCCAGGCGCGTATGCCGGTGGGTGACGGGGCGCTGGCCACCGAGGCGAGCGTGACAGAAGAGCGTCAGGCGCGCGCTGATGGCGACAGCGCCAACGCTCAGGCCACGCAGCTGATCAGTGCGCGCCTGCCTGATGGCGACGGGAAGGTTGCCTCGGTCGAGGCCTTGGACAGCGTGACCGCCAAGGTCGAGCAGACCGAGCAGGGGCTGGTATCGATGGGCGAACGGGTGACCTCGCTTAATGCCCAGTTCGACGGCGAGCATGCCGGTGACGACGACTGGAATGCGGGCGAGAGCGACTGGAATGCCGGCACGGTCACGGTCTTCACCGTGATCGCCGACGGCGACCACGCGCAGGCCAAGAAGGTCGAGGCCGTCACCGCCGATTTCGGCGACTTCAAGGCGGGGGTGACCGAGCAGATCGATGCGATCGCCGAGGACGTATCGGCGCAGGCCCAGCAGCTCGTCGGCGTGCATGCGGAGCTGGAAGGCAAGGCATCGGCCGATGCGGTCAATCAGCTTCGAACGCGTGTTGAGCACAACGCAGATGGCATCACGGCTGTGTCCGAGCAGCTCGGCTCGGTGAAAGCCGAGGTCGACGGCAAGGCCAGTGCGCAGGTGGTGCAGGGCATGCAGGCCCAGGTGCAGCAGACCGCCGATGGCCTCACGCAGGTGCTGGCCAAGGCCTTCCTGCACCTGATAGCCGACGGTGGCAACGGACCGCTGATTGGCGGCATGGAGATCGACAACGACGGGCGGGTGGTCAATACCCGATTTCTCAGCAGCACTTTCCAGATCATCGCACCTGGTGCGGATCGTGGCATGGAGTGGCGGGACGGATACCTGCGGGTGTGGAACGGCGCAGCGCAGCGAATCATCGGCACCGGTTTCGGCAACACCATGGAGGGGCTGATGGATTATTTCGGCCCCAACGTAGGCGCAGGCGCCGCGACGAAGTCGAACGCAGTGATGTGGATGGACAGCGCCGGCAATGCCTATTGGGGTGGGGCCCTCGCGGCAGGCGTGCTGCGCAATGCGGTGCAGACCACCAGCGTTGTCATGACCGGTACGCAGCTGGTGTGCGGGCCATTCTCCACGAACGGGCGGAACAAAAACGTCGTAGTCAGCTTCAGTCGCCAGCATCGCCGCATCAAGAGCACTCAAGGACAAGACGGCTTTGTTGCTGGAGCGGGGCAGAACACCTGCACCATCAACGTCTACCGAAAAGTGGAGAACGACCCAGAGACCTTCTGGACGCAGTTCGTTGCCCGCGGCGGCGTGAACATAAACAACGAGAGGGATGGGCCCGACACAGCCGACGCTGGCTGGGGCGGTGCCATAACACTCAACGACGGGGCCGATGGAAGCCGGCAGCGGCAGTACCGCGCCGAGATCGTCGGCGCAACCGAACAAGACGTGTACCACCAGTCAGGAAGCTTCACTGGCCAGACCATTGAGCAAAGCCTGTCGATCGTGTCCGTCGAAACCTAGGCCGGAGAGAACATGGCACTTAAGCAGATTGATCAGGACACCATCCAGCCAGGTGGGAAGCGAGGACTGCCTGGGCGGACCTCTTTTGCGATCGTCAACGAGAACACTGCCGAGGCAGAGCAGCGGCTTTCCACGCTGGAGGGCGGAAGTGGCGGCGTATCCGCATCGATCGCGGCTCTGCAGGCGGGCTTGCTCGAGGAGGCGCAAACGCGCGCTGAGCTGGACGACGTACTAGGCGCAAGGATCGATGCAGAGCAGATCGCCCGGCAGGACGCTGATGGGGCACTGGCCGCGATTGTCGGGCGCCTGTCCGGCCGCAACCGCATCATCAATGGGAGCCATTTGATTGCCCAGCGCGCCACCAACAAACCGGTGGTCGACACGGGGTTCAACCCGCAGTACCACTGCGTGGATCGCTGGTACATGGCGAGCGCCGGCACCATGATGGCGATGTCCCAGCAGCTGTTTCCGGCAGGACAAACAGCGGTGCCTGGCAACCCCGCTACGTTTCTACGCGTTGGTTCTATCAGTAACAACAGCGCGTCAGCCTTGGCCTACACGGGGCAGACGGTCGAGGATGTGAGGACATTCTCAGGGACAAATTCGGTGCTCAGCTTCTGGGCCAAGGCATCTTCGACACGCAAGATGGGCGTGAGTACCGTGCAGTACTTTGGAGCGGGGGGCTCGGCCGACACAAACCAAGTATGGCCGGTGCTGAACCTGACCACGGAGTGGCAGAAATTCACCGTTCAGATCGCGCTGCCAAGCTGTGCGGGGAAAATCATTGGAGCGAACAATCACGTCCGGCTGCGCTTGTGGATCGATGTTGGTTCCAACTACACCAACATCGCCGGCGTAGTCGGGAGCCAGTCCGGAGACTTCGATATTGCCTTGGTTCAGTGGGAAGATGGAGACGTTCCTACGGCTTTTGAGTTTGAGCATCCGGGTGATCTTTTGTTGCGGTGCTACCGCTATTGCTATCGCTACGACCAGGAGGCAGGCAACGCTTTCACCCTAGCCATGGTGCTGGATGCATCGTCCGCAATCGCATTTTTGAACTTCGCGGTCCCGATGCGAACGAAGCCGTCGGCCCGGTCTGTGGGTGCCCTCGCTACTATCACCGACATCGGAGGCAGTAAGCCGGTCACGGGGATTACGTTGATCCCAATCGGGACTAACAGAATCGCGCTCACACTTGCGAGTTCCGGTCTGACCCCAGCTCAGTCGGTCTACGTCGGCGCACCCTTTGGGGGCGCGGTTTCCTACATTTTTGACGCGGAGCTTTGACTATGTACCGGCTCACTGCAGACCCCGATTGCCTGATGTGCATGGAGACCGGCGCATACATTCCGCGCGGGCACCGTGACTGGCCTGAGGAATGGTTGCTTACCAACATCCCGGCGCCGGTGCCGCCGCGCTATGAGTTGTACACGGCGGCCCACTTCAAAGCCGTCCGTGATGCTGCGTGGGCGTGGATGACGCACGAAGTCGTGAAGCGGCGCTATGACAGCATCGAGACGTGCTGCAGCTACTACAACAGCGGCGTGCCGCGGTATCGCGCCGAGGCCCGTGCGATGGTGGCGTGGCGAGACGACGTGAACCTGGCTCTGGAGCAGATGGTGGTGAGCCTGCCGGCGGGCATTGAGACCTTCGCGGATGTGCTGCCACTGCTGCCGCAGCCTGAGGCGTATCCATGGCCAGAGGCCGTCAGCCTCCCCTTGGATGTGGTGCCCGAGGTGCATGTGCCGGCAAGCTAGGCAAAGACCTCAAGCAGATCCGCACGGTTGTTGCGAGGCGTGTTCACTGCGCGGCTGACGCGGTAGGCCTCCATCGTCGGTGGCTGTCTTCTGTGTCGAGCGGCGTAGCGCCGTTAGCGACGGCGGTCCAGGTAAGAAAATACTTACAGGCAAATGAGACTCTTGTCGCAGCTAATTCCGTCTTAACTCTCCAGACTGATATCGCACATGGGGTGCATGTCCGAATCAACTGCAAAGTACGGAGGCGACATGAAGTCAGTATTGTTTCTTTTAGCGATTTTATTTGGAATTTACTCTGGCGGGGTGAGGGCTCAGGATCAACCCGTCAACACGGGTCTAGGCGACTGTATAGATTTCTTCATCTACGCTTCCCCAACATTGATGGGCCAAGTGAATTCGTCGGGCTACACATTTGCCTACGCGGCTGGTTCCCGTCTGGATAAGGTGAACCATGTGGTTTATGTGCAAAATTTTGCTTGTAATCCAGATGCTCCGGATTTGCCGGGCATTTACTTTCGCGTATCGCAAGTAAGTCATGAGCTGGGGCATGCATTGTTCGATGCAAGTTTTCCTCTAGGTACACGGGAGGACTACATTGAGAAGGCGTGCACAAACGAAGGTCGTGCCGTCATAAATAATGCTCTCGCACGAACTGAGATACTCGATACCAGTGAGGGCTTCTCGGATATAGGTCTGGCAGCTTCCAATTCAGGCGCCCTGTTGGCCCTAATCAACGCGGGTGGTGCAAATCTAGATAAACGGGTTGGCGACTTGTTCTGCGATACCAATGTCACATCGACGACGGGTGTGAACTACAAAGTTCATTGGGGGAACGTGTATGATGAGCTGTACGGTCCAGACGAGGAGGGCTAATCAATGAAAATTTGCAATTACGTGCTCGCAGTCTCATTTGTACTGCTTTCTTCCGCGGCGTCGGCGTCAGAACCAAAGGCCAGTCCGCAGGCGCAGCAGAAATTTTGGGCCTTGACGGAACAGATCGCTCTTGCGCTCCCGGGCGATGCGCGTGATTTGAGGAAGCTGATCCCATCCGCTGCCTTACGTCCCGACAGCTCGAGCTCCAGTACGGCGCGTTCGAAGTCTGCTGAGATAGCCCCCTCACTGTTCGCAAATGACGTCGCGGTGGTGATGGGTAAGAATAATCATGCTGATTCCGTTTCCTTCGATCTTTCGGGCAGTTGCATTCCTTTTTCGTCCGTGCGGAAGAGATATCCGAATCTGATAGTGATTAACCATGCTGCGGATGATTTGGAATGGAATACTCTCGGAACTCAGGTGGGCGACTCAATGATCGCTTTCTGGTTCCAGGGAACAAAGTTCGGTTGCATGCGCAAAGTGGATATTACGCCGGCATCGCGTACCCTGTCCCGACTCAACACTAACTGATTATTCGTCTCAGGATCATCGAGATCCTGAGACTTTTCAAATCTCGATAGCTTTAGCATTCTGACAGATAAGCTGGGCAGGCAACTGCAGCGGCCACGACGGGCCCGCGCTAGATTCCCCGCTGGCGCGCCCCGGCGCGAGCGTGCGGCCTGTCCTGTCGGACGCATCGTCTGTTCAACCCGGGAGCGCCTGAGCCGCGCCGACAACTTCGCGGCCCGATTACGTTTAGTCGCGGAATCTGAGACCCCGGTCCGTATCCTGCGCGCCATGCTCCCGCCCTGCGACTACACCGAATTCATGATTGCGCCCCGACCGCGAGGCTGGGTGCAGCATGGTGAGCACTGGGGGCTCTGGTGGGGGAACCGCCAGATCGCCAGCGTGCAGCCATGCGCCGAGGGCATCCGCGTCACCTTGGCGTGCAGGAAACTCTGGCAGGACAAGCAGGTCCGGGCGGCCAGCATCGACCAGGGCAAGCGCTACGCCGAGCGGTGGTGTGCGGCCAGGGTGCTGGAGGGGGTGCCGCTGCGGGAGGCTGTGGCGCGCCTGGTCGGCCATCCGCCAACGGCAGCGGCGAAACCCAAAAGGAAGCGGGCCGAGACCCCGCAGGAGCGGCGGTTGAGGGAGGCGTTGAAAGCCCTCCCTTTGACTGACCCCAAACTGACCCCACGCGCCCGCTAAGCGACTGATTCCATTAGATCGCTAGTGATCGCGGGTGATCGGCTTAGTCGTTGTTTCTGTTGATCTTCCGCGACCTTGACATGGTAGGGCGCACGCCCGACCCTTGCGCTAATTGCTTCATGTCAAGGACACAAATGAAGAAGTTCGAATGGACTGTATTTGGGCTAGTTGCATTCACGGTCGGTGCCGCCACCGCCGCTGTGCTGGCATATCGAGCCGCGTTTGCGAGAAATGGAGTCGGTGATCCCGAGGCGTGGGGGCAGTTTGGCGACTACTTGGGCGGGGTTGTTAATCCGGTGGTTGGGATCGTAACTGTCGTCTTGGTCGTCATGACCCTCCGGGTGACACGTTTGGAGGCGCAGGCCGCCCGACGCCAGATCGCTCAGCAGCTCGAATACATGGAGCGCCAATCGTTGCTGTCGGACATGCACAAGCGCTTGGAGGGTGTTATGGCGGAATGGGAGCGTGTCATGTCGCGGCCCGCACCACGCGGTTTTCAGCGGTTTTGGGTTACCAAAGGTGAACCGTCACTCTCGAGCAAGACAGTGCAAGAGGTCCTAGAGGACAACGAGCTTCGCGCCTCATTGATTGAAGATCACCTCAAGACGCAGTATCCAGACTCGCCCAAGGGTGATGAGCGCTTTGTGGCCTTCAAGGGCGATTTGGTTGAGCTGGCGGTAGAGCTTGACCAATACTGTCTGAAGTACGACGAGGTCGCTGGAACACGCCATCTCACGTTCTTCTATAGGAACAGGCTCAAGAGGTCTGTTGAGATGCTCTGGTTGGCTGGTGTGATGCAAGCCACTGTCGCAAAGAGATATGAGGAAAATCGGATGCCTTGATGGCTGATGTGCTGTCCGTGCCGCTCTCGGGCGGTCTAGGTCTCGGCATTCGTTCCTAAGCGACGGTCGTGCAAATTCCGTGCAACTCTAGAAAGAAGAAGGGCCCGCATTGCTGCGAGCCCTTAAATTATGGTGGCCGAGGACGGAATCGAACCGCCGACACGGGGATTTTCAATCCCTGCATCGTTGCCGCAACGCATGGCAGATCACAGCAAATTCGTAGCCGGGCTATCATGGACTCATGAACGAGCGTGCTAAACCCTCTGGAAGGTTCGGTGACCCCGATTGGTATGAATTCGCCAAGGGCGAGATATTTCGTCTTACGGAAGCTCTTCTTAAGTACCCGCCGGAACGGGAATGCGAGAGGCACTTTCTGTTGGCGGCCGTGCGACGAACACTCTCTCTTGAGAAGGCATTCACGCATGCCATCGGAGACCACAACGGTCAAATGGGCATGACTTTGGTCAGACTCAATTTAGATACATTGGCGCGAGCGTACGCTCTTTACTGGGCTGAAGAGACCGTGGGAATGACAGCGGAGTCATTCGCTCGCGACTTTGCGGCGGGTAAAGTTATCCGCAAGATGAAGCTCAGGGGGGCGAAGGAGAAAGCAACGGACGCATGGCTAATTGCGCAGATATCACCATTGGCCGGCTGGATTCAAACCGTGTACGAAAATACCTCTGGAGCAATTCATTTCTCGGACTTTCATGTCAGGCAGCTGTTCCAGCAGCGCGAGTCCATGGAAAAGATGGAAGACGGCAGCCTCAAGGTCCGCTTAGTGCTTGGGGGTGCTGATCATTCGCCTCCCGATGGCATATACACGGAAGTTCGACAAGCCTTCTTGGAGATTACATTGATGTTGATCGAATTAATCAGACATCGGTGCGAGCGCGCGAGTGTATTGAAGCCAGACTGACTGTTCAAGCTGCTTTGCCTGCCCCCAGCGCCAATGCGTTGCCTTTACGAAGGTTATCCAGGTAGTCCGCCCATTCCTGCATCATCCGGGTGCGCTCCACCAAGTGCGTAGTGCGGTTGTAGGCCCGGCCGTTCGGGTCCTTCACCGCGTGCGCGAGCTGATGTTCGATGATGTCAGGCCGGTGGCCCAGCACCTCATCCAGCAGCGTGCGCGCTGTCGCTCGGAAGCCGTGGCCAGTGGCTTTTTCTTTGTCGAATCCCAGCACCCTGAGCGCGGCCAGCACGGCTCCCTCTGACATGGGGCGCCTCACGCTCCGGCCGCCAGGAAATACGAACTGGCTCCGTCCGGTGAGCGGGTGTAGTTCCCGCAGCAACTGGACAGATTGCTGGGACAGCGGGACGAGATGCGCCTGCCGCATCTTCATTCGCGCCGCTGGGATGCTCCAGAGGGCTGCGTCGAGATCGATCTCGGCCCACTCCGCCTGTCTGAGCTCCCCGGGCCTGACAAACAGCATGGGCGCCAGCTTCAGCGCTGTCTGGACGATGATCGTGCCCCGGTAGGAATACAGCGCTCGCAGCAGGTGTCCCAGGTCAACCGGGTCGACTACGGCCGCGTGGTTGCGCTCAGGGGCAGGGGGCAGAGCTCCGCGCAGGTCGGCGACGGGATTTCGCTCGGCGCGCCCGGTGGCGATCGCATACCGCATGATCTGGCCGCAGTTCTGCATGATCCGGTGGGCAGACTCGATCGCGCCCCGGGCTTCGATACGTCGCGCAACACGCAGGAAGTCTGGGGCGGTCAGCTCCCCTACCGGTCTGGATCCGATCCACGGGAACACGTCATTTTCCATCCACGCCACCACCTTCACCGAATACTTCGGCACCCAATCCCGCTTGCTAAGCCACTCGCGCGCGGTCACTTCGAAGGTGTTGGCCCCGAGTTCGGCTTTCGCCTGGGCCGCTGCCTTGCGGTGTTCGCCGGGATCGATGCCCCGCGCCAGCATCTGGCGCGCCTCCTCACGCCGCTGCCGCGCCAGTGCGAGGGGCACGTCCGGGTAGACGCCTAGGGCGAGGCGCTTCTCCTTCCCGTCGAATCTGTATTTCAGGCGCCACCACCGACCATCCTTAGGGGAAATCTCCAGGTAGAGGCCGCCGCCGTCGAAGAGTCTCTGGGTCTTCTCGGCCGGCTTGGCACGCCGCAAGGCAAGATCGGTAAGTGGGGGCATCTGTCTGGGGGCATGGGGTAGATGCCCCAGAATATGCCCCCACGGTCTCACGACCTGCAACGCACGGTCCCGAACGATGCCGGAAATAAAAAAGCCCGGGAACCCTTATTGTGTAAGGGTTCCCGGGCTTCTTAGGATTCTTTCGAACCCTTCAATGGTGGAGGTGGGCGGAATTGAACCGCCGTCCGAAGGCACTCCATCCCCGGTACTACATGCTTAGCTCACCGTTGGATCTCATCCTGTGGCAGCACGGTGTGCAAAGCGCACCCCAGGACCAGCCTGCTTTAGTTAAGTCGTGACTGACAGGCAGCCATCACAACCGGTTCCGTGATAATGACCCTACATCTACGAGCACGGGCACAAGTAGGTTCGGGGGTTCGCCTTAGGCGGCTGTAGAACTAAACGCTAAAGCTGTTTTTAGGCAGCGATTGCGAAGTCGTTCGAACCGTAGTTGTCGTCGTTGGCAACTAAAAGTTTGCTGCTGGATTAACGAGGAAAGCTGCCCCCTCGGCATGCACCAAGTAACTTCACAACCCCCGTCGAAACCAATGCACCCCCGGTTTCTTCAAGAACCGCAAGACATCTGGCGACCCAGACGCTACTTGACGGGGCCGATGCTACTCCAATTCAGCTGAACAGTCACGGTGCAAGGCCAGTTCTGGCTTGCCCGTGCCCAGCGGAGGGGTCAGCGCTTGCCTTCCTGCTGGCGACGGCTGTCGGCCTGGTGGCGGGCTTTTTCCTTGCGCAGGCGGTTGTGTTCGTTGCGCACGGTCATCGCCTGCTTCTTGGCCTGGGGTTCGACCCGTGCCATCAGCGACTCCACCTGGGCGACCAGCCGGCGGTGTTCCAGGCTGTCGTAGCTTTGATTCTCCGACGCCGCGCGCTTGGCGTTGCGGATCAGGTAGGTCAGCACTTTGAGCAGTGCGGCCGGGTCCATGGCGCGGGCGAGTTCATCAAAGATGAATTCCAGCGCGGCCACGTCGGCACGCAGGGTGGTCAGTTCGTCGGCCGCCTGCACGGGCTCCGGGGTATGTTCGAGGGTCACGCGCGGATCCTTTCCGTTTCAATGCGGGGATTCTGACAGCTGCGCGCCCTGGACGGGGAACAACCTGATGCCGGGTCGGTTCAGGGCGGGGCGGAGGCGCTAAAGCGGCTTGCGCAGGTACAGGCGCTGGTGCCCCGGTGGGAAGTCCGGCAGCCGGCCGAACACCGCATAGCCCTGCTTGAGGTAGAAGCCCTCCGCCTGCCAGGAGAAGGTGTCCAGGGTCACCGCGTGCGCCCCCAGCGCCCGGGCCTGCTGCTCCGCGTCGGCCAGCAGCGCCTGGCCCAGCCCCCGGCCGCGCTGGGTGTCGGCCACCCACAGCGCATGCACCATCAGCCAGCCACCGCAGACATCGGCGGCGATGCCGGCCACGACCTGGCCGGCGGCATCGTGGATCACCCGGTTGACCGGCCGGTCGTCCAGGGCATCGCCGCTGGCGGCCTGGTTGAAGGCGAGCAGGCCGGCGAACACCGCGCGGGTGTCCTCGACGCTGGC
>NZ_DAMAGC010000052.1:0-11380 GCF_031995405.1 Stenotrophomonas sp.
GCACGTAGTTGGCGCGCACGTAGGCGTACACCAGGCCGTGCCAGCCATCGCGGAAGCCGCCGCGCAGCAGCAGTCCGCGCCAGAACCGCCACGCCGGGGCCAGCACCAGCTTGGCCAGGGTGGCGCGCTTGCCGCGCGCGAATTCATGCTCGGCCATCATCCGCGCGTAGCGTTGGGTCTTGCTCAACTGCTGCTCCAGCGAGCGGTACGGATAGTGGATGAGGTCGCCGCGCAGTACGCCAACGCTGCCATCCACGCTGGCCGCTTCGTGGATCTCGCGCTTGCCGCGCCAGCCGCCGTGGCGACGGTCGAACAGGCGCAGCACGCGATCGGGATAGGCGTTGCCGTGGCGCAGGAACCTGCCGAAGTACTCGGACAGCCGCGCGAAGCGGTAGCCGTGGTGGCCGCCGAAGCCGCCGGCCTGCGCGGCCAGGATCGCCGCGCGCAGGTCGTCGCTGATCCGCTCGTCCGCGTCCAGGCACAGCACCCAGTCATGGCTGGCCTGGGCGACACAGAAGGCCTTCTGGCTGCGGAAGCCGTCGAAAGGCCGCTGCAGCACCCTGGCCCCGGCCGCGGTCGCAATCGCCACGGTGGCATCGGTGGAATACGAGTCCACCACGATGATCTCGTCGCAGAAGGCCAGCGAGGCCAGGCAGTCGCCGATGCGGTCGGCTTCATTGAACGCGATAATGCAGGCCGAGATGCGAGGCCGTTCAGTGGGAGCGGTCGTGGAGGACATGATGGCCGAGTACCTGCTGTTTGCGACGGAGCGTTATGCGCTGCCCATTCTCGCCCCACTGGCCCAGGCGTTGCACGCGTCCGGTCAATCGGTGTCGGCCTGGTTCGTCGATGGCGCGGCCGGATCGCAGCTGCCGGGCGTGCCCAACGTCGACCTCCGGCAGGCGCTGGCACTGCGCCCGCGTGCGGTGTTCAGCGCCGCCAACTGGGTGCCGCCGTTCATCGCCGGGGCCAAGGTGCAGGTCTTCCATGGCTTCAACGTGCAGAAGCGCGACAGCGCGCGTGGCCATTTCCGCGTGCGCGGGCTGTTCGACCTTTATTGCACCCAGGGACCGGCCACCACCGACCCGTTTCGCGCGCTGGCGGCGCGCGAAGGTCACTTCGCGGTGGCGCAGACCGGCTGGCCGAAGCTGGACCCGCTGTTCCGCGACGATGGCGGGGCCAGTGCCGCCTTGCGGGCGCCGGCTGCTGGCCGCCCGGTGATCCTGTTCGGCTCGACCTTCACCGAACGCCTGAGTGCCGCGCCGCACCTGTATGACCACATCGCCGCCGACATCGCGCGCGGCGAACGCTACTGGCTGCTGACCCTGCATCCCAAATGCAGCGCGGACCTGTTTGCGCGTTATCGCGCGCTGGCCGGCGCCAACGCCGCCTTCATCGAGCCGGAGCAGGTGATGGCCGCGCAGCGCGCCGCCGACGTGCTGGTGTCTGACACGTCCTCGATCGTGTCCGAGTTCGTGGTGCAGCACAAACCAGTGGTGACCTTCCGCAACCGGGTGCCGCAGCCGCACATGATCGACTTCGATGATGCGACGGCCCTGCCGGCAATGCTGGACCGTGCGCTGGCGCCGGAACCGGCGTTGATGGCCGAGATCCAGCGTTATGCCGACACCATCCATCCCTACCGCGACGGCTACTCCAGCGAGCGGGTGATCGCGGCCACCGAGGATTTCCTGTCCGGCGAACTGGGTACGCTCAAGCGCAAGCCGTTCGGCGCGTGGACGCGGGGGCTGCAGATCCGCAGGGAGCTGGGGTACTGGGGGCCGGCGAAGCGTTGAGGGGTTGCCCCGCGTGGCGTTCCGGGGCCGTGGGGTGGAGGGCTGCCACGCATGGCGTGGTACTACCAGGACGAGCTGCCACACGGCGCGTTGCCAAGACCCTCGATGATGGGTCGCCACGCGCGGCGTGGCGGTTCCGCGGCGGCGGGGTGGAAGGCTGCCACGCATGGCGTGGCACTACCATGACGAGTTGCCACACGGCGCGTTGCCAAGACCCTCGATGATGGGTCGCCACACGTGGCGTGGCGGTTCTGCGGCGGTGGGGTGGAGGGCTGCCACGCATGGCGTGGCACTACCAGGACGAGTTGCCACACGGCGCGTTGCCAAGACCCTCGATGATGGGTCGCCACGCGCGGTGTGGCGTTATCGGCGCGCCGGAATGGTTGGGTAGAGCCACGCCATGCGTGGCTGCGCTGCTACCAGCGCAGGCGACGCCGGGCCAACGCCTTGCCCAACTGCGCATACACCGCGCGCGCGTCCGCTTCGGGCAGGTAGCGCAGGCACAGCGCGATGCTGCCGCTGGCGCCGGCGGTGTCCAGCCACACGCTGGCGGTGCCCAGCAGGCGGTCCAGGGGGGAGCGCGACAGACGCAGGCTCTGCAGCTTGTCCAGCTCGGCGAACCGCCACCAGCGCTGCCACCAGCCGCCGCGCACCGCCACGTACTGGTCGTCCAGGTGATAGCCGATGCGGGCCATCTGGCGGTGCGCGCGGAACGCCGACCACGGCAGCCACAACAGGATCAACGCACCGCCCGGGTAGCCGTTCCAGACCGCCGCGGCGGCGACCACCGGCAGCCACACAAACGCGCCCAGGCTCAGCCGCCACCAGCCGCGTTGCTGCACCGGCTGCCAGCGTGCAGGCGGCCACGCCAGCTGCGGCAACAGGTGCTGCACCAGTGCGTCGCAGGCCTGCGGGGTGGCCAGCGGGGCCAGCTCGCGCAGGTCGCGGCGCTCGTTGTCCACGGCGACGCCGGCGGCGATATCGATGCGCAGGTGGCGTCGGCCGGCCCAGCGCTGCAGCGTGCTTTCGCGCAGCGTCCAGGCCTGGATGCGCCGCCGCGCGACGCTGCTGCGCAGGCGCGTGAGCAGGCCGCTGACCACGGTCAGGCGGCGCTCGTGTTCGCTGAGCTGGAAGCCGTAATAGCGCAGCAGCGCCAGCGCCACCGACAACACCCGCAGCATCAGCCAGAAGCCGACCACCACCGCCACGGCAATCACCGCCCACACCCAGGTGGCCGAATGCAGGTGGCTGGCATAGCCGAAGGCCTGGCGGCCCCCCTGTTCGATCGCATCGGACACGGTGCCGCGCGGGAAGAACTGGAAGCTCGCACCGAAGGTGGCCAGCACCACCACCCAGCCCCGGTTGGAGAGCAGGCCGATGCGCACCACGTCCCAGCGGCTCAGCCGCAGCAGTACCTCGTCGGTGCGCGCTGCGGGAGCCTCGACGTTGCCGGTGGGCGTTGCGACGCTGTCCCCTTCCTGCCCGCGATGGCGCACCAGCTGTTCCAGCGCCAGCGCCTGGGACAGCTTCAACACGCGCATTTCCGCTTCCGGGCGATGACCGCCGGCCGATTCCAGGCGCAGCTCGGCCACGCCGAACAGGCGGTGCAGCGGATTCTGGTGGACCACCACATTGTGGATGCGCGCGAACGGGATCTCGCGCCGGTTGCGCGAGATCACTCCGCTGCGCACGCTGATGCCATCGCGGCCGATCCGGTAGCGGTAGGTCAGGTATTGCAGGATCGAAATGCCCACCAGCACCGCGATCACGATCAGCGCCGCCAGGTAGGACCACATCTCGTCGCGGTCGCCCCGGTTGCCGAATACCACCAGCGCCACCAG
Source organism: Stenotrophomonas sp. (assembly GCF_031995405.1). GTDB lineage: Bacteria > Pseudomonadota > Gammaproteobacteria > Xanthomonadales > Xanthomonadaceae > Stenotrophomonas. The sequence continues at coordinate 3,638 of NZ_DAMAGC010000052.1, forward strand.
TGGCAGCAGGAACTGGCGCAGCTGCATCAGCAGCACGAACAACCACGACCAGGGATGCAGACGCTGCTCCTGCGGCGCAGCGACCGACGTGTCAGCGAGCGGTGGTGGCGTACTCACAGCGCGTCGTCGTCACGGTCGAGCTGGTGGGCGAGGGTGTCGCGCAGGCGTTCGGCGTCGTCGGCATCGAGCCCGCCCAGGGTCACCGCGCTGAAGCGGCTGCCGGCGGTGTGCACCACCAGCGTGGCCAGTCGCGCGCTGCGCTCGATCGGCCCGCGGCGCAGGTCGAGGTGCTGCACGCGTGAGATCGGTATGCGGGTTTCCAGCTGCCACATCAGGTCGCGGCGCACGCCCAGGCCCTGGTCGTCCAGCCGCCAGAACGTGCGGCGCTGGCGGCGAAACCCGACAGCCGCGCCGATCAGCGCGCCGAGCACCAGCATGGCGGCAGCGCCGAGCCCGCGCATCGGCAGGTCCAGTACCACCCATCCTGCGGCCAATACACCGCCAATCAGCAACGCACCGGAGATCGCACCGGCGGCCGCGGCGATGCTGGCCGCGCGCAGTGGCAGCGGCTGCCAGTCGGCGCTGGCGGGCAACGGTGGCAAAGCCGGCAGCGGCGGCGGGGTGGGGAAGGCAGGGCTATCGATGGCGTCGGGCAAGGCAGGGTGCTCGGCAGGGGGAACATGCCGGGCGTCATCCCGCTGGTGGTGCGCCCGTCGCGCTGACGGTAGCAGGTTGCCGCGCGCTATTGCGCGGCCTGGATCAGCGCATCGACGTCGAGCAGATGGCCGGCGCGTTCGGCCTTGGTGCGCAGGTACTGCTCGTTTTCGGCGGTGATGTCGCCGGTCACCGGTACGCAGTCGACCACGTCGATGCCGGCGTTGCGCAGACGCTGGGCCTTGGTCGGGTTGTTGCTGAGCAGCTGCACGCGTTGCACGCCCAGCCCCTGCAGCATCGCCACCGCACTGCCATAGCGACGCTCGTCGGCGCCGAAGCCCAGCTGCGCATCGGCATCGATCGTGTCCAGGCCGTCGTGCTGGTAACCGTAGGCGCGCATCTTGGCGGCGATGCCGGTGCCGCGCCCTTCCTGGTCCAGGTACAGCAGCACGCCACCGCCCAGTTCCTTGAGCTTGCGCAGGCCGCGCCGCAGCTGGTCGCCGCAGTCGCACTTGAGCGAGCCGAACAGGTCGCCGGTCAGGCACGAGGAATGCACGCGGACCGGCACCACGCCGGACAGGTCCGGGGCGCCGACGATGACCGCCACCTGGTCGCGCTGGGCGACGCCGCCGCGGAACACCGCGAACTCGGCCATGCCCACCTCGCGCAGCGGCACCGGCGAGCGTGCCACCAGCTCATAGGCATGGGCGGCCTGTTCGGCGCCCTGGCGGAGGTCGCACAGCGACACCTGCGCGCAGCCGTCGAAGCGACTGTCATCGGTGGCCAGCAGTACCCCGACCATGGCCGGCAGCAACAGGCCCAGCCGCGCCACTTCCACCGCGCCGTCGTCCAGTGCCTGGCCCGCGCTCCAGCCCGACGGCATCGCCTCGGGCTCGCGCAGGTAGCTCAGCGAGGGCAGGGCATCGAAATCGATCCCGGCCAGCGGCACGCGCGCGCCGTGTTCGGCGGTGACGCCCAGCACCCGCGCGCGGGTGGCGGTCAGGAACAGGTAGTGGCGGTCGGCAGCAGCCTGGGCGAAGGCGCCGAAGCTGCTGCGGGTGCTGCTGTCCAGGGCGATGAAGGCCAGGCGCTGGCCGTGGCCGTCGTCGATCACCACCGGACGGCCGGCGCGCAGCTCGGCGACGGCGCGTTCGCAGCGGATCGCGGCCGGATCGCCGAACAGGGAAGAAGCAGCATCGGACATGGCAGGGGCCGTGGGGGACATCATGGCTTTCACAGTGGGGACGGACGGCACGGATTCCAATCGCGACAAGGGCGCGACAGTGCGTCGCGCTCAGTGCGGGTGTTCTTCGGTGGCATACGGATCGACCTCGCCGCTTTCCGGCGGGCGCAGGGTGTAGCGCTTGTAGGTCCACTGGTACTGGGTCGGATCGCGACGGGCGATCCGCTCGATGCCGGCGTTGAGCGCGGCGGCGGCGGTGCGCGGGTCCGGGTCGGCAACCTCGGGCGGGGCCGGCTCGATATGCAGGGCGAACTGCATGTCCGGGCCGATCCGCTCGCACCAACCGTACAGCACCGTGGCCCCGGTGCGCTCGGCGAGCCGGTTGACCAGGGTCATGGTCAGCGCCTCGGTGCCGAAGAACGGCGCGAACACCCCGTCGCCGGCCTTGGGCTGCTGGTCGGGCAGGATCCCGGTGGCGCCGCCCTCCTTGAGCACCTTGAACAGCTGGCGCACCGCCGGCCCTTCGGCACGCACCTGGCGCACGTTGTCGCCGCCGCGGACCAGTTGCAGGAAGGCATCGCCCACCTCCTCGTCAGGCGCCTTGTAGACAATGGCGATCTGCCCGCGCGAGGCCAGCCACTGGTTCAACAACTCCCAGTTGCCGTGGTGCGGGGCGGCCACGATCACGCCCTTGCCGGCCGCCAGCGCGGCGTCGTACAGCGCCTCGCCATGGCGCTCGACCAGGCAGGCCAGGTTCTCCTCACGCGGACGGGTCCACAGACGCAGGGTCTCCACCGCCTGCATCGCCGTGGAGCGCAGCACCTGCCGGTGCATCACCGCGCGCTGGTCATCGGTCAGGTCGGGGAACGCCAGTTCCAGATTGCGTCGGGTGACGCGGCTCTCACGGGCGTTGAGACGGATCCACAGCCCGGCCAGTGCGGCGCCGAAGCCTCGCAGCCAGGACCAGGGCAGGCGGGTGAACAGGGCAGCGGCGCGATAGGCTAGGCGGGCAGTGGTGTGCGGTTTCATCACTGCAAAGTCTAGCCGCTGACGACCGGCGTGTCGGCGCGCGGGCGCGTTAAGGTAGGCCGCCTTCAGTTGCGGAGCCGTGTCCATGCTTGTCCTGATCCAGCGCGTCAGCCACGCCAGCGTCCGCGTCGAGGACGCCATTGTCGGCCAGATCGGCCCGGGCCTGCTGGCGCTGGTGGGCATGGAGCCGGGCGATACCGAGGCCCAGATCGCCCGGATGGCCGATCGCCTGCTCGGTTACCGTGTCTTTGCCGATGAGACCGGAAAAATGAACCGATCACTGCGCGATACGGGCGGCGGGCTGCTGCTGGTCAGCCAGTTCACCCTGGCCGCCGACACCTCCAGCGGGATGCGGCCGGGCTTCAGTACCGCCGCGCCGCCGGCGGAGGCTGAACGCGGATTCAATCGGCTGGTCGATATCTGCAGACAAAAACACGCCCCGGGGGTGGAAACCGGCCAGTTTGGTGCCCATATGGTTGTCAGCCTGGTCAACGATGGTCCAGTGACCTTCCTGCTCAGACCCTAGCCCCGGGACCACCGCCCGGGAACGCGGGGCGCCGGGCTGGTATAATGCTAGGTTCTATTCCCTCTCCCAGCCGGTGGCGCGAGCACTACATGGCCAACGAACGTCCTGCCCAGCAAAACGACATCAAGCTTCTGATCAGCAAGGGCCTGGAACAGGGCTACCTGACCTACGCCGAAGTCAATGACCATCTGCCCGACGACATCGTCGACCCGGAGCAGATCGAAGATATCATCGGCATGATCAACGGCATGGGCATTGATGTCCATGAAGTTGCGCCCGATGCAGAAACCCTGTTGCTCAACGATGGCAACACCGGCAACCGCGAAGTGGATGACACCGCGGCCGAAGAAGCTGCCGCCGCACTGAGCGCGCTCGACACCGAAGGTGGCCGCACCACCGACCCGGTGCGCATGTACATGCGTGAAATGGGTACCGTCGAGCTGCTGACCCGCGAAGGCGAAATCGCCATCGCCAAGCGCATCGAAGAAGGTCTGGGCCAGGTCCAGGCCGCACTCGGTACCTTCCCGGTATCGGTGGAATCGCTGCTGGCCGATTACGACGCGCACAAGGAAGGCAAGAAGCGCCTGGCCGAAGTGATCGTCGGCTTCAACGACCTGGTCGAGGAAGTTCCGGCCCCGGTCGTGGCCGAAGACACCAGCGATGATGCCGAGGACGACGCCGACGACGAAGAAGACGGCGACGACGTTGAAGAAGAAGCCGGCCCGACCGGTCCGGACCCGGAAGAAGTCGCGCGCCGCATGCAGGCGCTGAGCGATGCGTACGCCGCGTTCAAGAAGGCCGCTGCCAAGGGCGACCGCAAGCCGCTGGCCAAGCTGCGCGACGACATGGCCGCTGTGTTCGTGACCCTGAAGCTGCCGTTGCCGCTGACCGACGTGCTGGTCAAGCAGCTGCGCGACGTCATGGCCGACATCAAGTCCCACGAGCGCCGCGTGCTGAACCTGGCGACCGTGACCGCGCGCATGCCGCGCAAGGACTTCATCCGCTCCTGGGAAGGCAACCAGACCAACCTGGAGTGGGTGGAAGACGCACTGAAGCGCAAGCAGAAGTGGTCCTCGGCCCTGCGTGACGTGAAGGACCAGATCATCGCCGAACAGCAGGCGACGATCGACATCGAAAAGACCACCTGGCTGGAACTGGACGAGCTGAAGGAAATCAGCCGCGCCATGGCCTACGGTGAGGCGCGCGCGCGCAAGGCCAAGAAGGAAATGGTCGAGGCCAACCTGCGCCTGGTGATCTCCATCGCCAAGAAGTACACCAACCGCGGCCTGCAGTTCCTCGATCTCATCCAGGAAGGTAACATCGGCCTGATGAAGGCCGTGGACAAGTTCGAATACCGTCGTGGTTACAAGTTCTCCACGTATGCGACCTGGTGGATCCGCCAGGCCATCACCCGTTCGATCGCCGATCAGGCGCGCACCATCCGTATCCCGGTGCACATGATCGAAACGATCAACAAGTTGAACCGCATTTCCCGCCAGATGCTCCAGCAGTACGGCCGCGAGGCCACGCCGGAGGAGCTGGCCAAGGAAATGGACATGCCGGAAGACAAGATCCGCAAGGTGATGAAGATCGCCAAGGAGCCGATCTCGATGGAAACCCCGATCGGCGACGACGAGGATTCCCATCTGGGCGACTTCATCGAGGACACCAATGTGGAGTCCCCGATCGAGAACACCACCAACATCAACTTGTCTGAAACCGTGCGCGACGTGCTGGCCGGCCTCACCCCGAGGGAAGCCAAGGTGCTGCGCATGCGCTTCGGCATCGACATGAACACCGACCACACCCTCGAGGAAGTCGGCAAGCAGTTCGACGTCACCCGCGAGCGTATCCGCCAGATCGAAGCGAAGGCGCTGCGCAAGCTGCGTCACCCGAGCCGGTCCGAGCAGCTGCGCAGCTTCCTGGATATCGATTGATTCCAGGCGGCCGGTAAGGCGTTCAAAAAGCCCCGCCTCGGCGGGGCTTTTTTGTGGGCGACGGCAGGGGGTGTCGCCCTGCTGCGCGCCGATTCGGCCGCCCCCCAGTCGTCATCTCGCTGGGCATCGGACAGGCCGGCCCAATCGTAGAGCCAGCCCATGGCTGGCTGCTCTTCGACCCCTAAATAATATCGTTTACGTAAACAAATACGTAAATTAATGATCGAGGAAAAAGGCCGTTCCATCCAATACATCCATTATGAATCAACAGCTTGAAACACTCCGGCGTTGCCAACAGCAATCTTTTGGCGTATAGATTCGTAACTTAATTCCGTCGGTCCTCCCATGGCGCGCCCTCGCACCCTCGAGCCCCAGGATCTGCTCAACAGCCTGCCCGCCGGCGAAGCCGTGCCAGCAGGCGCCTTGGCCGCGCGTCTGCGCATCACCCGGCCTACGCTCGCACGCCTGGTCGCCGAGGCGGGCGACCGCGTCGTACGTCTCGGCCATACCCGGGCCACCGCCTACGCCGTGCGTCAGCCGACCGCAGCGGGCAGCGAGTGGCCGCTGTTCCGGCTGCGTGCCGATGCCAGTCTGGAAGAGCTCGGGACCGTGGTGGCGCTCACTGGCGACACTTTCCACGTGCAACCCGATACCGCGCGCCCCAACCTCACCCGGTCGCCGGACACTGGCGTGGAAGGCCACTTCCCCGGCCTGCCGTGGTACCTGGACGACCTGCGCCCGCAGGGCTTCCTTGGCCGCACGTTCGCACACCGTCGTGGCCGTGAGTTGGGTGTTCCCGACGACCTCAACCGCTGGCAGCTCGGCGACACCCTGATGGCCCTGGTGCGGGCCGGGGGTACCGAAACCGGCGACCTGCTGCTCGGGGGAGATGCAGTGGATGCGGCGCTGCGCGCGCTGGATGCGCCACCGGATCGGGTGCGGGCCGACGAGCGCGCCGGCCACTACCCGGCGCGCGCCGCCGCTGCGCTGGAGGGCGAAGACGTAGGTTCCTCTCCCGGGGGCGAACAGCCCAAGTTCACCGCCACCGTCGAGCATGCCAACGGCCGCTACGCTGCGCTGGTGAAGTTCGCCCAACCGGCGGCGGGAGACGCTGCAGAGCGCTGGGCCGATCTGCTGGCATGCGAGCACCTGGCACTGGCGTGCCTGCGCGAGGCGGGGGTGCCCGCGGCTGCGTCGCAGTTGATCCAGACCGACCACCACACCTTCCTCGAAGTAGAGCGCTTCGACCGCATGCCGGACGTGCTGGGACGACGCGGCTTCGTTTCGCTGCTGGCGCTGTCCTCGGCCTTCGTCGGCGAGGCGACCACGACTTGGGGCGTGGCCGCAGAGGCGCTGCTGGCGCAACGCTGGGTGGATCGCGACACCGCCACGGCCATGGCGCGCCTGCACGCCTTCGGCCGGCTGATCGGCAACAGCGACATGCATCAGGGCAATCTCGGCTTCCATCTGGTCGATCGCGGGCCGCTGCCACTGGCACCGGTATACGACATGTTGCCGATGTCGCTGGCCCCCTCACGCACCGGCGTGCTGCGTACGGCACGCCCGCTGGCACAGGTGGCGCCGGAGCGCAGTGGCGATCTTGCACACCTGCAATGGGCGGCGCCGCTGGCGCTGGACTTCTGGCAGCGGGTAGCCGGTTCGCGGCTGGTGCGCTCGGCGGCGCTTCGGGCGCTTGCGGCCGAGAACGCCGACAGGGTGCAGGCAATGGGGCAGCGGTTTGGCTGAAAGCGGCGGCCGAGGAGATTTCGGTGACGTTCGCAGTGGAAAGCAGCCGTTGGCGTCCACTACACTGTGCGGCCGCAAGGGCCTATAGCTCAACGGTTAGAGCAGAGGACTCATAATCCTTTGGTTCCAGGTTCGAATCCTGGTGGGCCCACCAACCCGCTCTCAAGCGGCATCCAGCACGGTCCGAAAAGTGGCCTGATAGCCCGTAAAAACAAGGGCCCGGCGCCCATCTCAGTCCACCGGCATCCGCTTGCATCCGGTACCAGAGCGAGTCAGTGTGTCAGTCGCAAGGCGCTTGAGTGGTCGTTGGATGCTTGCTGATACGACGCAGGTTGTTCAGTCCACGTCGCCGAGCCTGGCTCGGCGCTGTTGGGCAGGGTCGGGGCGGTTCAGCGCGGCTACGCGTGCATGGAAGAGGGCGGCGTCGTCTGCGAGTTGGGCCCAGTCGACGGAGTCCTTCGACCACTTCGCCGGGCTCGCGGTCGAAGCCGCGTGCCTGCACCCGTGCGTAGCGAGCGGCGAAGCCGGGGTCTTCGGCGCTCACTGCGGACAGCTTCACTGCCACCAGGCAGGCGATCAGGTAGTTGGTGGGGTACAGCGGACCTGACGGAACAGCCGCTTGCCAGCCGAGGTGGTGTCCTGGTCGGCGTGCCCGCTGAAGCCGCCTT
>NZ_DAMAGC010000052.1:11390-26589 GCF_031995405.1 Stenotrophomonas sp.
CGCCTTCGTGCAGCGTGTACATCTGTACCACGAGGGCGTCCGGGTCATCCGGCCCGCGCACGGCGCCGTCGTGCACGCCTTTGTGGATCCTTGTTTCCAGCTGCGCCCCTTCGGCGGAGATGACAAGCTGCAGGGCCAGTCCCGAGCATAGGAAAATCACCGCCATGGTCTGGCCGTGCCGGAAGTCGTCTGCTTGTCAGGTCGAGCAAAGAGAGCGTTCCCTGCACGTATTTGGGGAAGTCAACGAAAAAGCGCTGCAGGTTTGCCAAGCACCAGAGAGAGTGGTCACATTGATCAAAAATCTGGGGCGGAACAATGGTCCAGAAAGCGATGCTTGTCGAACGTGAAATCGCGAGAAGGTGCAGGAAATCCTGATGAATGGGCGAGGAGGCGATGATCGATAAATTGGTTCGCGTGGAATTCGATGTAGGTGGCGACAAGGTCGAGGTGATGCACGCGAAAGAGAGAGGTGATGGTCTGTTTGCCTTGGACAACTCTCCGCTTTATGCATACAACATTAGCTACGGGGATGTGTTTTCCGCGGTGGATATGGGGCCCCGAGGGCTGGTCTTCTGCGAGATCCTGGAGAGAGGCGGGCATTCCACCTATCGCGTCCGTTTGCGGGCGGGTGAAGAGCACCCGTTCTTTCTTCAACGCTGGCCGGCGATGGCGGCACTCGGCTGCAGCTACGAAGGCTCGGGATTGGCTGACAGGCGCCTCTATTCGATAGATGTCCCGGTTTTCACTGCTGTGCCCGACGTATACGGCTTGCTGGAGCGAGGCGAGGAAGAAGAAGCCTGGGAATTCGAGGAGGCTCACTACTTCAGGCCGGAAGGAGATCAATAGCCAACCAGCTTCCGGCTTGGGACTGCTGCTCGAGCGGCGCCTCGTCTACAGCGCCATATACCTGCAGCGGAAGGCCTTCTTCCGCCACGTCCACGGCGGAGCCGTGCCGGCAACGCACGCATCGGCATGACGTGCACGCAGTTCAACGCAACAACGAACGCGCCTGGTCGATACGCCAGGTATCGTTCAACGCGAGCACCACGGCGAAATTGCCGCACAGCAGGACCTCGGCCTCGTTGTCCTGGCGCAGGCAGCCGTCGGCACCCGGGAGCATGAGTACTTCGACCTGCCCGATGTAGTCGTGGCGGTCGTGATGCCGGGCACGCACCATCGAGCGGTACGGTCCGCGGACCGTGCGTACCACCGGGCGGGTGCCCGCAGTGTGGGCTGCCCGTGCCAGGTCGATGACGTTCCCGCGCGGCATTCGCCAGACGATGCGTTCTGGCTGGCCGAACCAGACGAGCGCCTCGACTTCGCGGGGATGCAGCGCACGGGTGGCCGGCGTGCGGCTGAGGTCGGCGACGGCGCCGCGGTCACGCAGCGCTATCCAGATCGCGCTACCGACCACGAACAGCGCCGCGGCCATCATGTACACGAAGACCAGCCCGAACCACGGCGAACTGTTGGGAATGCCGAACAGCATGGCAAAGAAGATGATCAGCATCAGCGGCTTGATCCACCCGTACCTGCTCTTTTCTTCCGTCACAGCCAATCCCGTGCATGGCGCCCCGCAACGCGGGGATAGCCCGCCATTTTGCCATCGAGTGCCACGCGTACGTGTGCGACGGGTGTGGAATGGCCGTGCGCGTGCATCGCCGCTGCGGCTGTCGGCATACGGCCGATACCTGTGGCATCACTGCACACAGCAGGCCGGCGAACGCGACCGACGGCGCGATGGCGGCAACGCCCACCCTGCAGGGCGCGGGGTGGGCGTTCGTTCCCGGAAGCGCTGCGTCGGCCGGTGGGCAGCGACGCTAAGTGGCCGAGCCGACCCACGGTCGGCTCTACCGGGCGGCGCGCGCCGATGGCCGCGCCTGGAGAGGCTCAGGTCGGTGCAAATCCTTTAGTGGTCTTCTTTTCGTTCTTCTCCGCCTTCTTTTCCTTGGCGGTCTTGGCGGGTTTCTTCTTCTGCTCTTTCTTGCTGTCCATGCCCTTGGCCATTGCGGTGTCTCCGTGGTGATTGCGCGGAGCATGGCACAGTTGGGGGCAGGTCGATGCATCGGGGGTGATGGAGGGGGCTTTGGGCACTTGAAGGTCGTGCCGCCGCATGGGAAAAGTGGCGGCCACGGCGAGGTTCTGGCCAGCTGGCCTGCAAGGTCCGCCGTCCGTAGCGCCGCCACCTCTCGATGAACAGGGAACTGCCATGAAGCCGCTCCAATCCGCCCGCATCCTGCTGCTCCTGGCCATCGGCACCGACGCCGCCTGGGCCGAACCGGCCAACGCCGAGATCGCCGCGGCAGACCTGTCCCGTACGATCACCGCGCTCGACCAGAAGGTGTTCGACGCTTACAACCGTTGCGATCTGGATGCGTTCGGTAGCTACTTCTCGCCGACGGTGGAGTTCTACCACGACAACGGCGGGGCTACCTTCGACCGTGCCACGGTGGTGGCCAATACGCGGAAATACATCTGCAACAAGGTACGGCGGGAGTTGGTCCCCGGTACGCTCAAGGTGTATCCGATCAAGGACTTTGGCGCGATCGAGGAAGGCGAGCACCGCTTCTGCGAGCTGGCCAGCGGTGCCTGCGAAGGCAGCGCCAAGTTCGTCATGGTGTGGCAGTTGAAGGATGGCCAGTGGCAGATGACGCGGGTGCTGAGCTACGGGCACCGCGCGTTGACCGATGCGGAGAAGGCTGCACTTGGGCATGGCAGTGGTAAATAGCGCTGAATAGCGCTAAATAGCGCGACTCAATGCACATCAACGCCACTCAGCGCGCCGCCTGCTGCCACGGCGTGTGCACGAACTCCAGGCTGTACCCATCCGGAGCCAGGAGGCCGGTTGCGGGGTAGCGGGGGTCGTCATGCATCGCCTCGATCCACAGGCGCATCACCCGCGCATGGCACGTGCCAGCACATCGAACACGCGACGGTCCTGCGCCTGGGCGGCATTGAAGCGCAGGAACCCGGCGGCGTTGAGCGAGGGGCTGAATGCATTGCCCGGCGCCAGCACCACGCCGTCGGCCAGGCAGCGACGGGCGATGGTCGCCGCGTCCAGGCCATCAGGCAGGCGGCACCACAGCAGCATGCCGGCCTGCGGTACCACCCATGGCGTGATGCCAAGCGTGGCCAACCGCGCCAGCGTGGCATCCCGCGCTGTCGCCAGCCGTGTGCGCACGGTCTCCACATGGCGACGGTAGCCGCTGTCGGTGAGCGCGGTCAGCAGGATGTCCGCAGCAAGGCGACCGCCGCCGAAACTGGTGGCGATTTTCAGGTCGGCCAGGCTGTCGATCCAGTCGGGGCGGGCGGCGATATAGCCGCAGCGCACCGAGGCCGACAGCGTCTTGGAGAAACTGCCGACCTGGATCACCCGCGACAGACCGTCGAAGGCGGCCAGTCGCGGTGCGGGGCTGTGCTCGAAATCGGCGAACAGGTCATCCTCGACGATGACCAGGTCGCTGTTGTCGGCACGCTTGAGCAGCTGGTGCGCGGTGACCGGCGAGAGCACCGCGCCGGTCGGGTTCTGGATGCCGGAATTGGTGATGTACAGACGCGGTGCGTGCGCCTGGAGTGCGGCGCCGAAGGCCTCGACGTCCGGTCCGTTCGGGGTGTAGGGGATGCCCACCACCTGCACGCGATGCGCCTTGAGCAGCGCAAGGAAGTTGAAGTAGCAGGGATCGTCGACCAGCACCGTGTCGCCGGGCTGCAGCAAGAAGCGACAGATCAGGTCGACGGCGTGCGAGCCGGACTCGGTCAGCATGATCTGCTCCGGCGCCACCTCCACCCCATGCCCGGCCAGGCGCCGCGCCAGCAGCTGGCGCAGTGGCGGCAGGCCGAGCGGCGTGGCGTAGTCGGCCAGTGCCGATGCCGGTGCGCGCGCCGCGCTGCGCAGGCCGCGGCGGATGCCTTCGACGTACATCCAGTCCTCGGGCAGCCAGCCGCAGCCGGGTTTGAGCAGGCTGGCGTCGGGCTCCAGCGATTGCCGTGCCAACCACAGCGGATCGACCTGGCGGTCGCGTGGCGGATCGATCCCGGCCAGCGCCAGCGGCGCCACCGGGCCGCACACGTGGAAGCCGGCGCCGGGCCGCGCGCTGATCAGGCCTTCGGCGGTCAGGCGCGCATAGGCTTCCACCACGGTGGAGACCGATACCTGCATCGCCTTGGCTTGTGCACGGACCGAGGGCAGGCGCATGCCCGGCACGTAGCTGCGGGCGCTGATGCGGTCGCGCACGGTGGCCATGACGACGTCGATGCGGGTGGGGGTCAGGCGCATGCGCAGCGGTTCCGTACGGTGTGTGTAGGCATAACAGTTCGGTCCAAGTGTACTGGACTGTGTCTGGGCCATGCCACCGGCCGCGTGATCCACTGGCCGCCACTTTCAAGGATTTCAGCATGGACACCACGACGCGCGGCTGGCTCAACGGATTCATCGGCGTGCTGATTTTCGCCGGCTCGTTGCCGGCCACGCGCGCGGCGGTCGCCGACCTCGATCCGACCTTCCTGACCGCTGCACGCGCCAGCATTGCCGCGCTGCTGGGGTTGGCGATGCTGCTGGTGCTGCGCCAGCGACGCCCCTCGCGCGCGGACGTGGCCGGGTTGCTGGTGGTGGCGCTGGGCGTGGTGGTCGGGTTTCCGCTGTTGACCGCGTTGGCGCTGCAACATGTTTCGTCGGCGCATTCGATCGTGTTCCTGGGCCTGCTGCCGCTGAGCACGGCGCTGTTCGGCGTGCTGCGTGGTGGCGAGCGCCTGCGTCCGGCGTTCTGGGGCTTCTCACTGCTGGGCAGCGCGTCGGTGGTGGGCTATGCGCTGCTTGGCGCCGGGCAGGCCTCGCTGCAGGGCGACCTGCTGATGCTGGCCGCGGTGCTGGTGTGCGGCCTGGGCTATGCCGAAGGCGCGCGGCTGTCGCGCACGCTGGGCGGCTGGCAGGTGATCAGCTGGGCGTTGGTGTTGTCCCTGCCGTTGATGCTGCCGCTGCTGTGGCTGCGCTGGCCGGCCACCTTGGCCGACGTCGGCAACCCGGCCTGGCTGGGGTTGGGGTACGTTTCGGTGTTCAGCATGCTGGTCGGTTTCATGTTCTGGTACCGCGGGCTGGCACAGGGCGGTATCGCCGCGGTCGGTCAGCTGCAGTTGCTGCAGCCCTTCTTCGGCCTGGGGCTGGCCGCATTGCTGCTGCACGAGCAGGTCAGCGCGATGATGCTGCTGGTGACGCTGTGTGCGGTGACCTGCGTTGCCGGGGCCAAGCGGTTCGCGCGCTGAGGCCGCCGCGCGTTGAGCCGGGCAGGTGCCTGCGCTATCCTGCGCGCCGCTTTCGCCGCCCCTGCTGGATTGTTGTGATGACGCCACCCTGATACCGCGTTGACCACGCGCCCGTGCCACGGCCGGGTCCAGGAGTGCCTTGTCCTCATCACACAACGCGCCGTGCGCATCGCCGGTGCGCGGAGCTTTTCACATGTCCGTTTCCTATCCGCTGCGCCAGCAATGGCTCGGCAATATCCGCGGTGACCTGCTGTCGGGCACGGTGGTCGCGCTGGCCCTGATTCCCGAAGCGATCGCGTTTTCGATCATCGCCGGGGTCGACCCCAAAGTCGGGCTGTACGCTTCGTTCTGCATCGCGGTGGTGACCGCCATCGCCGGCGGGCGCCCGGGCATGATCTCGGCGGCAACCGGGGCGATGGCGCTGGTGATGGTCGACCTGGTCAAGGAGCATGGCCTGCAGTACCTGCTGGCGGCGACGATCCTGGCCGGCGGATTGCAGCTGCTCGCCGGGGCGCTGAAGCTGGGGGCGCTGATGCGCTTCGTGTCGCGCTCGGTGATCACCGGCTTCGTCAACGCGTTGGCGATCCTGATTTTCCTGGCACAGATGCCCGAGCTGATCGGGCGCTCCTGGCACGTCTGGGCAGTGTGTGCCGCCGGGTTGGCCATCATCTACCTGCTGCCACGGGTGACCCGCGCGGTGCCCTCGCCGCTGGTGGCGATCGTGGTGCTCACCGCGCTGTCCATCGGCCTGCACTGGGAGGTGCGCACGGTGGGCGATATGGGCGCACTGCCCGACAGCCTGCCGGTGTTCCTGTTCCCGGACGTACCGTTGACCTGGGACACCCTGCGCCTGCTGCTGCCGGTGTCGGCGACGCTGGCGGTGGTGGGTCTGCTGGAATCGATGATGACCGCGCAGATCGTCGAGGACATGACCGATACGCCCAGCCAGCGCAACCGCGAGTGCGCCGGGCAGGGCCTGGCCAACATCACCGCCGGCCTGTTCGGTGGCATGGGCGGCTGCGCGATGATCGGCCAGTCGGTGATCAACGTCTCCTCCGGCGGGCGTGGCCGGCTGTCGTGCCTGGTGGCCGGGGTGCTGCTGCTGTTGCTGGTGGTGTATGGGGCCGCATGGGTGCGGCAGATCCCGATGGCCGCGCTGGTGGCGGTGATGATCATGGTGAGCATCGGCACCTTCCATTGGCGTTCGTTCCAGGAGCTGCGCCAGCACCCGAAGAGTTCGTCGATGGTGATGCTCGCCACGGTGGCGGTAACCGTGGCCACCCACGACCTGGCCAAGGGCGTGCTGACCGGGGTGCTGTTGTCGGCGCTGTTCTTCGCGCGCAAGGTCGGACGGATGCTGCAGGTGGAGCATGCCGTCGAAGCCGACGGCACCGGCGTCTACCGCGTCAGCGGGCAGGTGTTCTTTGCCTCGGCCGGGCAGTTCGCGGCCAGTTTCGACCTGCAGCAGGTGCCGGCGCGGGTGGTGATCGACCTGGCCGACGCACACTTCTGGGACCTCAGCGCGGTGGCCGCGCTGGAGCGGGTGGTGGGCCGGTTGCGCGCGCATGGCGCGCAGGTGGAGGTGCGCGGGCTCAACGCGGCCAGCCAGACCCTGGTCGAACGGCTGGGGCGGCGCGGTGGCGAAGACGCGTCGCGGCCCGGCGAACACTGAACAGGGTCAGGAAGCGATCCTCAACATCGGCGCGCGGGCGCCGTTATCCAGCTCAATGCCCCGGTATATCTGATCGGGGTACTGATCGGGCGTGAGTCGCACCGCCCCGACCAGGACCGCAATGGACTGCGTGAAGCCGTAGCTGGCGCCCAAGGGCGTCGGCTGATCTGTACTCCTTTCCGGAACCGCCCCCATGCCCGCGTCCCGCTCACCTTCCCCGCGTCCCGGCAGCATCGCCAACCGGCTGATGCTGGGTACCGCGCTGATCGCCATGCTCTGCTTCGGCGTCACCGCGGCCATCAGTTACCGCGAAGCCAGCCAGGCGCTGATCGATGCATCGCGGCAGACCATGCAGAGCCAAGCCGACGCCGAATCGCGCCGGGTCGGTGCGGAACTGGCCGCCGCGTTCTCCACCAGCCAGGCGCTGGCCGACAGCCTGGTGGTGCAGCACACTGCCGGTACGCTGACGCGCGCAACGGCCTCGGACGTGCTGCAGCAGCAGCTGCGCTCGCACCCGGAATGGGTGGGGCTGGGCACGCTGTGGGAGCCGCAGGCCTTCGATGGCAAGGACAGCGAGTTCGTCGATGCGCCGGCGCACGACGCCAGCGGCCGCTTCATGAGCTACTGGTCCTGGCAGGACGGCACCCCGGTGCAGGACGCGCTCAAGGGCTACGACGTGCCCGGCGATGGCGACTGGTACCTGCGGCCGCGCGCGCTCAAGCGGCAGACCGTGGCCGAGCCGTACCGCTATGAAATTGCCGGCAAGCCGGTGCTGATGACCACGCTGTCCACCCCGGTGCTGGACAAGGGCGAATTCCTTGGCGCGGTCACCGTCGATTTCGGGCTGGCCGCGCTGCAGGAACGGCTGGCCGCGCTGCGCCCGATGGGCGAGGGCCGCGTCGAGCTGATTTCGCCCGGTGGCATCGTGCTGGCCGCCAAGGACGCCCGTGAAATCGGCAAGCGCCGCGATGACCCGGCCACCCGCAGCATCCTGGCCGCCGTCGGGGCGGACAAGCCGTTCCAGGACTTCAACGTGGACGCCGCCGGTGACGTCAAGGCGTATGTGCCGCTGCGCATCGGCAACAGCCAGGAACGCTTCGCACTGGGCGTGATCGTGCCGCACGACCTGATCACCGCGCAGGCGCGCGCGCTGCTGTGGATCATCCTGGCGGTGGGCCTGGGCGCGGCGCTGGTGCTCAGTGCCAGCGTGTACGTGCTGCTGCGTCGCCAGGCGATCCGCCCGCTGGCCGATGCCGTGCGGTTGTCCGTGGACGTGGCCGAAGGCCGCCTGGACACGGCGCTGCCGCCGCCGCGCAATGACGAAGTGGGCCGACTGCTGGAGTCGATGCAGCGCATGCGCAGCCAGCTGCAGGCGGTGATGGCCGCGCAGGCCGACATGGCCCAGCGCCACGACGCCGGCGAGCTGAGTTATCGGATGGACGCGCAGGCCTTCCCCGGCGCGTACGGGCGCATGGTGGACGACACCAACCAGCTGGTCGGGGCGAACATCGCCGTGACCCGTCGCCTGGTCGAGGTGATGCAGCGCTACGCGGTCGGCGATCTGTCCCAGGACATGGACCGCCTGCCGGGCGAGCAGGCCCGCTTCACCGACGCGATGGATACCACCAAGGCCAACCTGCGCGCGATCAATACCCAGATCCGCGACCTGGCCAGCGCGGCCGCGCTGGGCGACTTCACCCAGCGGGGCGACGTGGTGCGCTTCGACCACGACTTCCGCGGGATGGTCGAGAACCTCAACACCATGATGCAGGTCAGCGACGACAACCTGCAGCAGATTTCCGCACTGCTGCGCGCGATCGCCGCCGGCGACCTCACTGCGCGCATGCAGGGTGAGTTCCATGGCGTGTTCGCGCGGATGCGCGACGATGCCGATACCACGGTCACCCAGCTGACCGACATCGTCGGCCGCATCCAGCAGGCCACCGACAGCATCAACCTGGCCGCCGGCGAGATCGCCTCGGGCAACAGCGACCTGTCGCGTCGCACCGAACAGCAGGCCGCCAGCCTGGAAGAAACCGCGGCATCGATGGAGGAACTGACCTCCACCGTGCGGCAGAACGCCGACCACGCCGTGCAGGCCAACCAGCTGGCCGCCAACGCCGCCGAGGTGGCGTCGCAGGGTGGGCAGGTGGTGGGTCAGGTGGTCACCACCATGGCCGGCATCGAGTCCTCGTCCAAGCGCATCGCCGAGATCATCTCGGTCATCGATGGCATCGCCTTCCAGACCAACATCCTGGCCTTGAACGCCGCGGTGGAAGCGGCTCGCGCGGGTGAGCAGGGCCGCGGTTTCGCCGTGGTCGCCTCGGAAGTGCGCGCGCTGGCGCAGCGCTCGGCCGGTGCCGCCAAGGAGATCAAGACGCTGATCGACGACTCGGTGGACCAGGTGACCCAGGGCTCGGTGCTGGTGCGGACCGCGGGGCGCACCATGGAAGAGATCGTCAGCGGCGTGCGTCGGGTCAACGACATCATGGCCGAGATTTCCGCCGCTTCGAAGGAACAGTCCGCCGGCATCGAGCAGGTCAACCAGACCATCACCCAGATGGACGAAACCACCCAGCAGAATGCCGCGCTGGTCGAAGAGGCCACTGCCGCCGCGCGTGCGATGGAGGAACAGGCGCAGCAGCTGGGGACGGCGGTGGCGATCTTCCGTATCGAGGCCGTTGCCGGTGTCACCGGGCCTGTGGGCGCTCGCGTTCCAGCGCCGCCCCGGCGTGTTGCCGCGGCGGCCCGGGGTGCGGCGCGCGTGCCGGCAGAAGCAGTGGCCGGGGGCGACTGGCAGGCGTTCTGATCGGTCAGCGTTGCTCCAGCCCACGACCACGGTGGTCGGCTGGAGCGGCGGCAGGTTCCTTCGTCACGCCAGGTCCAGGCGGCGCTCAGCTGCAATGCGTCGCTGCCCGAAAGGCCGTTACCTCGGCGACGGTGCTGCGCGCGCTGCAGGTCACGCCACCCAGCGTAGCCGCAGCGATGGCCACTACGTCATGGGGCATCGCGGCGAGGCATGCCGCGTCGCTCACGCAGTGGGCGGGGCCGCCGGCGCGCGCGCCACCAGTTCGCTCAGCAGGTCGATCTGGCGCTGTTGCTGCTGCAGGATCTGCAGCAGCGTGTCATGGCTGACCGCATCCACTTTTTCATGCAGCGACATGATTTCCAGCTCGGCCTTGAGGTTCACCTCGTAGTCGTAGGCGGCCATCTGCCGGTCCTTCATCGCCTGCCGGTTCTGGCTCATCATGATCACCGGTGCCTGGATCGCCGCCAGCATGGACAGCATGAGATTGAGGAAGATGTAGGGATACGGATCGAACGCTGTCTTGCCCAGGATCTCGCTGTTGAGCGCCACCCAGATCACCAGGGCGGCACCGAACAGCAGGATGAGGTGCCACGACCCACCGAAGCTGGCGACCTTGTCGGCCAGCCGCTCGCCGAAGGTGGACTGCTCGGCCAGGCGACGGTTGGGGTCATCGACCACCACGCGCCGCCCGATCGCGCGTTTGGCGACGGCGTCCAGGTCATGGGTCTGTCGGCCCAGCCAGCGCGCGGCGCGTTCGAGGCGATCATTGTTCGGCGTAGTAGACATGCTGGACTCCAGGACGCGGTTGCCGGCAGGGTGATCGGCGCTGGGGAAAGGACGGGTGAGGGTCGCGCCGCGGCCCATGCGGCAGAACGAAAAGGCCCGGTCTTTCGACCGGGCCCTGGATCAACATCAATCCCGCAAGGCAGCGCTTACCAGCGCATGCCCGCAAAGGGGTTCCAGCTGGTGTCGCCCTTCACCTTCTCCAGGTAATAGGAGTAGTTGGTGGTGAGCGCGATGAGCAGCGACCAGGCGATGCCGACGCCACGGCCGACGACGTCGGGCATGAACGACACCAGGATCATCAGCACGATGGTGATGCCCAGGATGGTCAGGGCCTTGCGCCACATGCCCAGGATGAGCAGGTAGATCCAGCTGAAGAACAGGGCGAAGAAGTTGAAGTTGACCTTGATCTTCTGGCCGAACGGCAGCTCCTTGTAGGCGGCCTTGAACGCCGGGGTATTCGGCGCGCCGTAGGTGTCGAAGAAGTTGAAGCGGAACTGCCACTTGGGGCTGAACTGGGAGGTAGTGTTGGAATCCATATCCGTCTTATGTAGGTTGTAAACGGTTACATGATAGCGGCTGCCTATGTATGGCCGCCAGTTTTCTGTCGCACCGGGCGGGTTTTCTGTCGGAGTGCAGGACCCGTCACACATCTGTCCGCAATTTCCTATAGGGTGCGCATTCCGCGCGGCAGGGAGCCCCGCGGGAATTGGAATGCAACGAGATAACCAGACCATGTCCAGTGTTGTGATCACCGCTGAGCGTCCGCCGGCAGGCCCGCTGATCGCGCCATGCCCGCAGGCTACCCAGGCCCAGCATCTGCTGGCGCACCTGCAGTTTTCCCAGCTCGGTACGCGTGCGCTGACCCGGCCGCCGCTGGATGCCGACATCGCCGTGTCGGCGACGCCGGCCTGATCGGCCAACGCGCGGAGCAGGCTCCGCGCGCTGCCAGCGCCTCGCCTCAGAAGCGCGCGGTCATCCCCACGAAGTAGCTGCGGCCGGCCACGAAGTAGTCGGTGGCACCTTCGGCATACAACTTCTTGTCGGCGATGTTGCTGACGCCCGCGCGCACGGTCAGTGCGTCGTTGACGTGCCAGGCCGCGGTCATGTCGTATAGCGTGTAGGCCTTGATGAACGTGCTGGCCACGCCGTCCTGCTTGCCGGTGTACTGCGCCGAGACCGTGGCCGAGAACGCCTCGACCGGGCTCCAGTCCACCGACGAATAGCCGGAAAACTCGGGAGTGTCGATCAGGTTCTCGCCGGTGGTGAGGTTCTTGGCTTCCTTCATCCAGGTGGCCGAGGTGCGCCAGCGCCAGTGCTCACCCAGGCCCAGGTTGAAGTTGCCTTCCATGCCGCTGGTGCGGGCGCGGTCGACGTTGTCCATGCGCGTCCACCAGTACCCGTTGAAATAGCCGAGGGGTTCGTACTCGATCTTGTTCTTGAAGTCGGTATGGAAATAGGTCAGGCCGGTATCGACGGTGCCGTTGTCGAAGTTGAAGCCGACCTCGCGGTTGGTGCTGGTTTCCGGGTCCAGGTTCGGGTTGCCGGCCATGTAGCAGCTGCCGCTGATGTAACCCAGCGGGCGCAGCGAGCCGCAGCCGCGGCCACCGGATTCGGTCGCGGCCGAGGCGGCGTTCTCGGTCAGGCTGGGGGCGCGGAAGCCCTTGGAGATGCCGCCGCGCAGGGTCCAGCTTTCGGCCGGATGGTAGACCAGGTACGCACGCGGACTGACGTGGCTGCCGAACTGCTCATGGTGGTCCAGCCGCGCCCCCAGGGTGAGGGCAAGCGTTTCGTGCAGCTTCAGTTCGTCCTCGACGAACACCGCCCAGGTATCCACTTCCAGCGTTGAACCTGCCACCGGGTTGCCGGCGTAATCGACCGGGGCCTGGCCGATGGTGTCGGTGTTGGTCAGCTGCTGGCGCTTCCACTGGCCGCCGACGCTCAACTGGTGATCCACCCACAGTGTGAACGGGGTGCTCAGGCTGCCTTCCAGGATCATGTCCTTGGCCTGCGAACGCCCGGTGGGGCCGATGTCGTTCTTGAATTCGGTCCAGTAGCCGGTGACCTTGGACGTGCCGAAGGACCAGTTGCCGTTGTGGCTCAGCGACAGGCTGGTGCGCTTGAGCTCGCTCGCGCCCCAGGCCCCGTCGCCCTCGTCTTCCAGCGTGGTGCTGGCGAAGGCCTGCTGCACGCCGTAGCCGGCCTCCAGCTGCAGGCTCTGCGCCTCGCTCAGCCTCCAGTCCAGCAGTGCGTCGACGTTGCGGTCCTTTTCACCGCCATAGGCATTGCCGTAGACGCCGCCGTTGCTGCGGTCGGAAGCGCGGTGGGTGTAGTTGGCCCCCAGGCGCATGCCGATGTTCTCGGTGAGCGGGCCGGAGAAGTTGGCGCCGATCTGCTGGGTATCGCCGCGCTTGCTGTCCTGCGGGGAGGTGTAGTTGTGCGTCGCGCTGCCGCCCCAGGTGTCACCGATGCGGCGGGTGATGATGTTGATCACCCCGCCCATCGCGTCCGAGCCATACAGCGAGGACATCGGGCCGCGCACCACTTCGATGCGCTCGATCTGGTCCGGGGAGATCCAGTTGAGGTCCTGACGGCCAAGATCGGGACGGTAGTTGGTCGACGCCGAACTGCCCACGCGCTTGCCGTCGATCAGGATCAGCGTGTAGTTGGAGGGCATGCCGCGCAGCTTGATCTTGGACTGTTCGCCGGCGGCGCTGAGCCCACCGGTGACGCCGGGAATGCGGCTGAGCAGGGTGCCCAGGTCATGCACGGGCTGGCGTTCGATGTCTTCGCGGGTAATCACGCTGATGCTGGCCGGCGCATCCTTGATCCACTGCTGGTTGCCCGAGGCGGTGACCACCACGGTATCCAGGTCCTTGGCGGCAGGGTCGGCGGCGACCTCGGCCAGGGCGATGCCGGGGCTGGCCAGCAGCAGGCAGACGGCGACGGCGAGGGGGGCGCGGACCGGCCGCGCGGGGGAGGAACAGAAAACAGACATGAGGGTCTTCCATGGAGGGGATGGATCCCCGACCGGGAAGCGACTGGCGATGTCAGTACGACGAAAGCAGGCAACCCGACCGGTGGGACTGCGCACGGCGGACTGCCGGCGCGTCTGGGTGGGTAGTGCGGTATCGCCTGCCTGCCTGGTTAACGGAATGATAACCGTTTACAAAATGAATGGGCAGAGGCCCGCCGCTCAAGGCCTGCGGCGTTCTGTCGCAACCGGCGCCGTCGCGGATTTGCTGAATGGGGAGAAATCGACGGACCAGCCTTCGCGCGCGGCTTACATTTGGCCCCCTATGCTGGGCCGCATTTTTCGCCTCAGTCCCGTTGGAGAGTTCGTGGGTTCCGGTAGTGACACACAACAGCTGCGTGCCGGTCACGGCCCTGCGCAGGTAGGATGCAAGGGCGCCGCTGGGCGTACCGGGATCTGGATGACCCTCTCCGCACCGGGCATGCCCGGGATGGCACCACTCACGCAGGATAGCCGCCGATGAGTGTGCAATCAGTCAAGACCGTGGTCGACGCCGGGCGCGCGACGCTGCCGGCCGAAGCGCCGATGGCGATGCCCGAGCAGTCCTTCCGCGAAGGCCGGCTGAAGGTGCCGCGCCAGCGCACCGCACCGCGGTTGATGGCGCTGCGCCGCTTCTACATCCTGGGCGGCACCGCGGCGATGACCATCGCCGCCACCGTGATGATGTGGAAGGTGCTGGCGATGAACGGCATCACCGTGCTTGAGGCGTGCCTGCTGGTGCTGTTCGTGGCGCTGTTTGCGTGGATCGCGCTGTCCTTTGCCGGGGCGGTGGCGGGCTTCCTCACCGCGGTGTTCGACCGCGGCTACAAGCTGGGCATCGACCCGGACCAGCCG
Organism: Stenotrophomonas sp.; assembly: GCF_031995405.1. Lineage (GTDB taxonomy): Bacteria > Pseudomonadota > Gammaproteobacteria > Xanthomonadales > Xanthomonadaceae > Stenotrophomonas. Next base: position 25,782 of record NZ_DAMAGC010000052.1, read on the forward strand.
CTGCCGGTGGTGCACACCCGCACCGCCCTGCTGATGCCCACCTACAACGAAGACCCGCGCCGCCTGCTGGCCGGCCTGCAGGCCATCTACGAATCGGTGGCCGAAACCGGCCAGCTGGCGCAGTTCGATTTCTTCGTGCTAAGCGATACCCGTCGCGACGACGTCGGCGCCGCCGAGGAACAGGCCTTCGCCGACCTGTGCGATGCGGTGGGTGGGCATGAGCGGCTGTTCTATCGCCGTCGTGGCGACAATTCCGGGCGCAAGGCCGGCAACATCGCCGACTGGGTGCGCCGCTTCGGTGCGCGCTACCCGCAGATGCTGATCCTGGACGCGGACAGCCTGATGACCGGCGACACCATCGTGCGCCTGGTGGCCGGCATGGAGCACAACCCCGACGTCGGCCTGATCCAGACCCTGCCGGCGGTGATCGGCGGGCGCACGCTGTTTGCGCGCATGCAGCAGTTCGGCGGTCGCGTCTACGGGCCGGTGATCGGCCGTGGCGTGGCCTGGTGGCACGGCGCCGAGAGCAACTACTGGGGCCACAACGCGATCATCCGGACCGAAGCCTTCGCCGACAACGCCGGCCTGCCCGCGCTGCCGGGCAAGCAGCCGTTCGGCGGCCACGTGCTCAGCCACGATTTCGTCGAAGCGGCGTTGATGCGTCGCGGTGGCTGGGCCACGCACATGGTGCCGTACCTGAAAGGCAGCTACGAAGAAGGCCCGCCCACCCTCACCGACATGCTGGTGCGCGACCGTCGCTGGTGCCAGGGCAACCTGCAGCACGCCAAGGTGGTCCGCTCCAAGGGCC
>NZ_DAMAGC010000053.1:0-7487 GCF_031995405.1 Stenotrophomonas sp.
GTACCGGCGGCGATCAGCTGCGCGCTGCGCTTGGCCGCTGCCGGCTCGCCACTGCACAGGATGTGCTGGGCCATGCGCAGTGCGACCGCGCGCTTGCCCAGCCCGGCCGGGCCGCAGATCAGCAGGCCGTGGCCGAGACGATCGGCATCCAGCGCAGCTACGGTCTGGTCATACGCGCGTTGCTGCCACGGGGAAAAAGTCTCGGTCATCTCAGCTCTCCGGTGCCTGTGCCAGCCACACATCCACCGCCGCCACCACCGCCGCGGCGACACCGGCCTGGTCCTGGCTGGCGTCGATCAGGCGGAAACGGGTGGGATCCTCGCCGGCGCGCTGGCGGAACACCGCGCGCACCCGCTGGAAGAAGTCGTCCTGCTCGCTTTCGATGCGGTCCGGCCACATGTCGCGGCCGTTGGCGCGGGCGCGCCCCACCGCGACATCCACGTCCAGCAGCAGGGTCAGGCCCGGCAGCACGCCCACCGCGCGACGCTCCAGGTCGGCGATCCAGGCCGGATCCAGGCCGCGTCCGCCGCCCTGGTAGGCGTAGCTGGAATCGGTGAAGCGGTCGCTGATGACGTATGCCCCCCGGCGCAACGCCGGCTGGATCACCTGGCGTACGTGCTGGGCGCGCGCGGCGAACACCAGCAGCAGCTCGGCCTCGGCCGACAGCGGCTCGGCGGCGATCTCCACATCCGGCTTGAGGACCAGCGCGCGGATGCGCTCGGCCAGCGGCGTGCCACCCGGCTCCCGGGTCAGCAGCACCTCATGCCCGCGCGCGCGCAGTGCATCGCGCAGCGCATTGATCGCAGTGGTCTTGCCGGCCCCCTCGCCGCCCTCCAGGCTGACAAAGCGCGGGTGGCGCAGCAGCGCGGCGGTCACTGCGGGGCCGCCTGGCTGCGCTGCTGGCGCAGCTGCTGCAGGTAGCGGGCAACGGCGGCGTTATGGTCGGCGTAGTTGGCCGAGAACACATGCGCGCCACTGCCATCGCCCACTGCAACGAAGTACAGCGCGTTGCCGGCGGCCGGCTGCGCGGTCGCGTGCAGCGCATCGCGACCGGGCATGGCGATCGGCGTCGGGGTGAGACCGGCGCGGGTATAGGTGTTGTAGGGCGTGTCGGTAGTCAGGTCGCGCTTGCGGATGTTGCCGTCGTAGCTGCTGCCGATGCCGTAGATCACGGTGGGATCGGTCTGCAGGCGCATGCCGATTTTCAACCGGCGCACGAACACCCCGGCAATCTGCGGACGCTCGCTGGGCAGCGCGGTTTCCTTCTCGATGATCGAGGCCAGGGTCAGCAGTTCGTACGGCGAGTTCAGCGGCAGGTCGTCGCTGCGGCTGTCCCAGGCGGCGGTCAGTTCCTTTTCCATGGCGGCGTGCGCGCGCTTGAGCACGTCCACGTCGGTGTCGCCGCGCTGGTAGACATAGGTCTCGGGCAGGAAGCGGCCTTCCGGATGTTCGCCGGGGAAGCCCAGCGCCTTCATCAGCGCTGCATCGTCCAGGCCGTCGGTGGTGTGCACCAGCGGATCGGCGCGCTTGAGGGCGGCGCGCAGCTGGCGGATGTTCCAGCCCTCGACGATGGTTACCCGGTGCTGCAGCACCCGGCCCTGGCGCATGCGCAGCAGCAGCTCACGTGGGGTCAGGCTGGCGTCCAGCGCGTACTCGCCCACCTTGAGCTTGCCGGCCGCATCCAGCTGGCGCGCCAGCAGCTGCCACTGGGTGTCGCTGCCCTCGTCCACGCCGGCCGCGCGCAGCTTGCCCAGGACGGTGTTCAGGCCGTCGCCGGGGGCGATCACCATGCTGGGCTGGTCGGGCGTCAGCGGCGCATCGGCGAAGCCGCTCTGGCTGTGCCAGAACCACGCCCCTGCACCGGCCAGCAGCACCGCTGCCAACAGCAGCATCGCCAGCACGGCCAGACAACCCCGTTTCGCACCCGCCATGGTCACCTCGAATCGATTTCGCCGCCGCGCAGCATACCGCGCGGGTGCTGCACACCGCCAAACGGCTCAGTCATGCCGGCCCAGCGCGCGCATCAGGCCGCGCGCCTTGGCGCGGGTTTCGTCCAGCTCCTTGTCCGGGTCCGAATCGACCACGATGCCGGCGCCGGTGCGGAACGCGGCGCAGGCCGCGCTCACTTCGGCGGTACGGATCAGGATGTTCAGGTCCAGGTCGCCGTCGCGGTTCAGCCAGCCGAACGCACCGGTATAGGCGCCGCGCGCGGTCTGCTCCAGCTCGGCGATGATCTGCATGCAGCGCACCTTGGGGCAGCCGGTGATGGTGCCGCCGGGGAAGGTCGCGGCGATCACCTGGCCGGGGCTGACGCCCTCGCGCAGGCGGCCGCGCACGTTGCTGACGATGTGGTGCACATGCGCGTAGCTCTCCACCGTCATCAGCTCGTCCACCTCCACGCTGCCCGGCGTGCAGATGCGCCCCAGGTCGTTGCGCTCCAGGTCGATAAGCATCACGTGCTCGGCGCGCTCCTTGGGGTGGCCGACCAGCTCCTGGATGCGCGCGGCATCGTCGTCGCCGGCGAAGCGCGGGCGGGTGCCGGCGATGGGACGGGTCTGCACGTCATCGCCGTGCACCGACACCAGCCGCTCCGGCGAGGAGCTGACCACCGCCCTGCCCTGCGCCATGAACAGCCCGGCGAACGGCGCGGGGTTGGCTACCCGCAACTGCGCGTACAGCGCCTGCGGCGAGAGCGTGTCGGCGAACTGCGCCTGCCAGCGGCGCGACAGGTTGACCTGGAACACGTCGCCGGCACGCAGGTAATCGATCACCTTGCCGACGCCGTCGGTGAAGCGCGTCGGCGCGTCTTCGTGCATGTCGGCCGGTGGCTGCCAGGCCGGCAGTGGCGGCAGCGCGGCGCTCGCCTGCAGGTCGGCCAGCAGCGTCTGCAGCATCGCGCCGTGGTCGGGTTCGCACACCGCGTGGTACTGGCCGAGCACGCGGTCGTGCAGCACCGCTGCCGGGCAACGCAGGGCCAATGCCGCGGGCAGCCCGTCGGCACGCGTCGGCAGCTGCAGCACGGTCTCGATCTGCCCGGCCAGCTCGTAATCCAGCATCAGCGCCCAGCCGCCGCGGAACGGCAACAGCGTCTCTTCGCGGGGCTGGCGCAGCGCGGCCCAGTGCGCATCCAGCACATCGAGGAAGCGGCCGGACTGCGCGTGCCCCTCGGCATCGCGGACCACGCCGTCGGCATGCAGTGCCAGCGCCTCACCGTTGCCCATCAGCAGCAGGTCCCAGCGCCCCTGGGCGGTGCCCGAGGCGGTGGATTCCATCAGCAGCGGATAGCGCTGCGGTGCCAAGCGCTGCAGCGCGAGCAGGTCGGTGGTGGCGGGCAACGGCTGGATCAGGAGCATGGCGGGAAACCGGAAGGAGCGAAGGCCAGATACACCAAGGCCGCCAAGATGGCGGCCCGGTGCGTGTGCGGCAGCAGTGGATCAGACCCGCTTGAACACCAGCGTGCCGTTGGTGCCGCCGAAGCCGAAGCCGTTGGACATGACCACGTCGACCTTGGCATCGCGTGCGGTGTTGGGCACGTAATCCAGGTCGCAGCCCTCGCCCGGCTGGTGCAGGTTGATGGTCGGCGGAATCACGTTGTCGCGCAGCGCCAGCACCGAGAAGATGGCTTCCACGCCGCCGGCCGCGCCGAGCAGGTGGCCGGTCATCGACTTGGTGGAGCTGACCATCATCTTGTGGGCGTGGTCGCCGAATGCGGTCTTCATCGCCATCGTTTCGCCCAGGTCGCCCAGCGGCGTGGAGGTGCCATGCGCATTGAGGTAACCCACCTGGTCCGGGGTCACGCCGGCGTCCTTGAGGGCCATGGTCATGCAGCGCGCCGCGCCTTCGCCGTTCTCGCTCGGGGCGGTCATGTGGTACGCATCGGAGCTGGCGCCGAAACCGGCCAGCTCGGCATAGATGCGCGCGCCACGCGCCTTGGCGTGCTCGTATTCTTCCAGGATCAGGATGCCGGCACCGTCGCCCAGCACGAAGCCGTCGCGGTCCTTGTCCCACGGGCGCGAGGCTTCCGCCGGCGCGTCGTTGCGGGTGGACATGGCCTTCATGGCGCAGAAGCCGCCCAGTGCGGTCGGCGAGGAGCCGCGCTCGGCACCGCCCACCACCATCACGTCCGCATCGCCGTACTGGATCATGCGCATGGCGGTGCCGATGGAATGGTTGGAGGTGGCGCAGGCCGACACCGCCGAGAACGACGGGCCCTTCAGGCCGGTGATGATGCTCAACTGCCCCGGGAGCATGTTGATGATGGTCTTGGGCACGTAGAAGGGCGAGATCTTCTTGCCCTCGTGGAACTCGATGGTCTGTTCCTCGATGCCCAGCAGGCCGCCGATGCCGGCGCCGACGATGGCACCCACGCGCTCGGCGTTGCCGTCGTTGATCTCCAGGCCCGAGTCGTTCAAGGCCATGAAGGCCGCACCGAGGCCGTAATGAATGAACGGGTCCATCTTCTTGGCATCCTTGCCACTGACCCGGAACTTGCCGAACTGTTCGTTGTCGGCGGTGATGTCGAAGTCCCTGACCTCACCGGCAATCTTGGTGGTGAAACGGTCCAGGTAGGATTGCGAAACGTTGGTCAGCGGACCGATGCCGGAACGGCCTTCGGTGATGCCCTTCCAACTGGTGGCCATATCATTGCCCAACGGCGAGACCATGCCCATGCCGGTAACGACGACGCGACGCTTCATTGCAGATTCTCCTGACCCGGATGTTGCGGGTATGACGCGGTGTAACGCTCAAATGCACAGGGCCGCAAGCGCGGCCCCATGGGATTGCCGCGCGCGGCCGGGGCAGGTGCCACCGCCGCGCGCAAGCCGCCTGACATCAAGCCTTGACGTGGGCGTTGATGTAGTCGATTGCAGCCTGGACGGTGCTGATCTTCTCGGCTTCTTCGTCCGGGATTTCGCACTCGAACTCTTCTTCCAGCGCCATCACCAGTTCAACGGTGTCCAGCGAGTCAGCGCCCAGGTCATCGACGAACGATGCGCTGTTGGTGACTTCTTCTTCCTTGACGCCAAGCTGTTCGACGACGATTTTCTTGACGCGTTCTTCGATGGTGCTCATTGGATATCGCTCCAGATGGAGTAGTGGTTCAAAAATGACGCCATCCGGTGAGGGATGACCGTGGGATAGTGTAGTGGAAACCGACGACGCCTTACATCGCTGCAAAACATCTTTCAGATCAACCACTTGCGGCGCAATCCATGCGCCACATGCTTACGGCATGTACATGCCGCCGTTCACATGGAGGGTTTCGCCGGTGATATAGCTGGCCGAGGGACCGGCCAGGAACGCCACCGCGTTGGCGATGTCGGACGCTTCGCCCAGGCGTTCCAGGGCGATGGACTTGACCAGGCCGGTGCGCTGTTCTTCCGGCAACGCCTTGGTCATGTCGGTGTCGATGAAGCCGGGGGCGACGACATTGACGGTGATGCCACGCGAGCCGATTTCCTTGGCCAGCGACTTGGAGAAGGCAATGATGCCGGCCTTGGCGGCGGCGTAGTTGGCCTGGCCGGCATTGCCGGTCACGCCGATCACCGATGCGATGTTGATGATGCGGCCCTTGCGCGCCTTCATCATGCCGCGGATGACCGCCTTGGAAGTGCGGAACACGCTGGTCAGGTTGGTGTCCAGAATGGCCTGCCAGTCCTCTTCCTTCATGCGCAGCAGCAGGTTGTCGCGGGTGATGCCGGCATTGTTGACCAGGATGGTGATGGCACCGAATTCCTTGGCGATGCCGTCCAGCACCGCCTCCAGCGCCGCGGCGTCGGTGACGTTCAGCGCGCGGCCGTGGCCGCCGGCAGCGGCCAGGCGCTCGCCGATCGCGGCAGCGCCGGCGTCGGTGGTGGCGGTACCGATCACGGTCGCGCCCTGCGCGGCCAGTGCGTCGGCGATCGCCGCGCCGATGCCACGGCTGGCGCCGGTCACCAGTGCGATTTCACCCTGAAGGGGCTTGCTCATCTGTAGTTCCTCGAACGGGACCGATCCACGCGCCCGGCCCGAAGGCAGGGCAACGCGAACGCGGTCGAAGGATCAGGCAGCCCAGGTTTCGCGGGCAGCCTCAAAATCGGCGGGCGTGGACAGTGTGCGCGCGTCCAGCGATTTGTCGATGCGCTTGATCAATCCGCTCAGCACCTTGCCCGGGCCGCACTCGGCGACGCGGGTGACGCCGCGGGCAGCCAGCGCCTGTACGCAGCCGGTCCACTGGACGGGCAGGTACAGCTGTTGGACCAGCGCCTGGCGGATGGCGTCGATGCCGTCATGCACGCGGGCATCGACGTTCTGCACCACGGGCAGCGCCGGGGCGCGCCAGTCCAGCCCAGCCATGGTCTCGGCCAGGCGGTTGGCGGCTTCGCGCATCAGCGGAGTGTGCGAGGGCACGCTGACGGCCAGCTTCACCGCCTTGCGCACGCCCTTTTCGGCCAGCAGCGCCAGCGCACGGTCGACGGCAGCGGCGTCGCCACCGATGACGATCTGACCGGGGGAATTGAAGTTGGCCGGGACCACGACCTGGCTGCCGGCGGCCTGGACACAGACCTCCTGGACCAGGGCGTCTTCAGCGCCGAGGACGGCGGCCATGGCGCCGACACCGGCCGGGGCGGCTTCCTGCATCAGCTGACCACGCAGGCGCACCAGATGGGCGCCGTCGTGCAGGGTCAAGGCACCGGCAGCGACCAGGGCGGTGTACTCGCCCAGGCTATGGCCGGCGAGCACGGACGGCTTCGCGCCACCGACGGCATTCCAGACGCGCCACACGCCGATGCTGGCGGCCAGCAGGGCCGGCTGGGTGTACTCGGTGCGGTTGAGCATTTCCTCGGGACCGCCCTGCGACAGGGCCCACAGGTCGACACCGGCGCCATCGGACGCCTCGGTGAAGGCGTCGCGGACCTGCGGGTGCAGCTCGGCCAGTTCGGCCAGCATGCCTAGCGACTGCGACCCCTGGCCGGGGAATACGAATGCGAGATTGGAATCGGTCACGCGGTCATCCGCCTGCAAAAATCGAACGGCGAATGATAAGGCCGAACACCGCCCTCCGTCTGTACTGACGCGTATGTGGTGGAGTCTGTTAGCTGCTTTGGCGCTGGAGCGAAGGTCAACATCGCGCCCGCACCGCCGGGGAGAGGGCTGGGGTGGTCGGCACGCCTGGAAAGGCCAAAGCCGGGCCACGGCCTTCGTTTAGGGTTGGAGGTGCCGAGCATGGCTCGGCACTACCCCTCTCCCAACTCACGGGCAGGCCTGCCTTGCTGAGACTCAGCGAAGCTGAGGCGAAGTGCCGTTGATCGCCCACCCGCGCCGGCCCTCGCAGGGATGGCCGGTGCGCGGGCGAGATCCAGAGTGGAGCAGCGGCCTTAGTTTGGGGATGGAGGTGCCGAGCATGGCTCGGCACTACCCTCTCCCAAAATGACGGGCAGCCCTGCCTTGCTGAGACTCAGCGAAGCTGAGGCGAAGTGCCGTCGAGCGCCCACCAGCACCGACCC
>NZ_DAMAGC010000053.1:7587-26589 GCF_031995405.1 Stenotrophomonas sp.
CCGACCCGAACACGGCCCCACGAACAATGACGCTTCGGCTTCGGCTTCGGCTTCAGCTCCACAGCTTTGCCCCTGAAAAAGACAACCCCGATCAAACCAACAACTGCAGGATGTCCAGATCGCCGTCCGAGAAGAAATCGAAACAGATCACCGCCAGCATCAGCATGCCCAGCGTCGTCGCCCCGTGCACGATCAGGATCGCGTGCGCCAGCGACCGCGCCGACCGGCCCATCTTCATGCTCGCCCGCGCCAGACCCTGCAACCGCCCGGACACCGCGTGCGCGTGCGCCAGCACCGGCGCCTCCACCCCGTCCATCGCCTCGGACATCAACTGCTGCAACCGCTGCGGACGATCCTCGTAATACTTGGCCACCCCATAGCCGAACATCAGCCAATCGCGCGCCTGCGCCTGGGCCAGCTCCATCACTTCCAGCGGATCTTCCTCGAAATCGATGAAGCCCACGCGCGTGCCGTCCCACGTCAGATTGCGCGGCAAAGGCTGGCCGAAATAGGCCCCCTTGCCATGCGCTGCCGCAATCGCCTGCATCGCCGCCGACACAAGCCGATCGCGGCCCGCCTCGTCTGCCTGACGCAGGCACGTATTGAACGAACTGCCGTTGTCTTCCAGCACCAGCGCAGCATGACCGCTGCCGATCACATGCGGCACGTTCACCCCCTGCGCCGACAGCTCGGCCAGACGACGGGCTTCGGTCTTCCTGGCCGCGTCACCGCCACGGTGCGGCGGCGGACGCAACGCATCCAGCTGGAAACGGTGCGCAACGAAATTGAGCAGGCCCAAGGCAACTGCGCGGCTTCCTTCGCCGTACTGCTTCAGCCAGGCGCGCTGCCCTTCAATGACGATGGGCTCAACCATGACGGATCTCCTGAAATGCAGACGGCCCCAAAATGGGGCCGTAACGACAACGTCACGCTGTCGTAACCTGTACTATCAATAGCGCAACAGCGCCGAACCCCACGTGAAGCCGCCACCGAACGCTTCCAGCAGCAACAGCTGACCGCGCTCCACCCGACCGGAGCGGACCGCCACGTCCAGCGCCATCGGCACCGACGCCGACGACGTGTTGCCGTGCTTGTCCACCGTCACCACCACCTGGTCCATCGACATCTCCAGACGCTTGGCCGTGGCTTCGATGATGCGCAGGTTGGCCTGGTGCGGGATCAGCCAGTCCAGGTCGTCCTTGGTCAGCGCATTGGCTTCCAGGGTTTCGTCCACGACCGAGTCCAGCGCCTTGACGGCGTACTTGAACACGTCGTTGCCCTTCATCAGGATCGCGCCACGGGCGTTTTCGCCCTCGCCGAAACCGGCCGACACACCGACCGGATTCCACAGCAGCTCTTTCTTGCTGCCATCCGAATGCAGGTGGGTACTGAGAATGCCGGTCTCTTCGTCGGCCTTGAGCACGACCGCGCCGGCACCATCGCCGAACAGCACGCAGGTGGTGCGCTCGGTCCAGTCGACGATCCGGGTCAGGGTTTCCGCACCGATGACCAGCACATGCCGTGCATCACCGGAACGAATGAATTTGTCGGCCACGCTCAACGCGAACACGAAGCCCGAACAGGCTGCGTTGACGTCGAAGGCGGGGCAGCCGGTCGCACCGAGCTTGGCCTGGATCAGGCAGGCGGTGGACGGGAAAATCAGATCGGGGGTCGTCGTACCCACCACGATCATGTCCAGCTGCGAAGCGTCGATACCGGCCGCTTCCAGCGCACGTACCGCGGCGTGGTAGCCGAGGTCGCTGGTGGTTTCGCTTTCCGCTGCAATGTGCCGCTCACGAATACCCGTGCGCGACTGGATCCACTCATCGCTGGTGTCGACCATTTTCTCCAGATCCTGGTTGGTCAACACTTTTTCGGGCAAATAACTACCAGTGCCCGCGATCCTCGAGTAGATCCGCTTGCTCATTGCATGTCCTGCTGTACACGGCCGTCAACAGTGACAGCCGGGAAGAAAGGAGTAAAGGCCGCTGCCCGACCGGGCAGCGGCCCTCACGAATCAATCTTCTTCGACGGCCGAGTTCGACTTGGTCGTGATCACCTTCTTGCCGCGGTAGAAACCGTCAGCGGTGATGTGGTGACGCAGATGCACTTCACCGGTGGTCGGATCGGTGGACAGCTGCTTGGCGCTCAGGGCGTCATGCGCACGGCGCATACCGCGGCGGGACGGGGTGACACGGGATTTCTGCACAGCCATGGGATTGCTCCAAACTCGGTTCGTTTTGCTTCGTCGTATCGTCGCGCAGGACGCCAGCGCCCAGCACAGTTTTCGCTTTCGCCGCAGCCGCCGACGACAATCCGGCTGCTATTGTTTTTTCAGTGCCGCCAATGCCGCGAACGGATTGGCCTTGCTGATTTCTTCTTCGGTCGGTGCCCAGTCCTGGTCCACGGCCTCACCATCGGGAGACAGCGGCACGACGGGCACGGCCAGGACCAGTTCGTCCTCGACCAGTTCCAGCGGTCGCAGCATGCCGTCTTCCGGCACGAGCCACGGCTCCCACCCTTCCGGCAGCGAGGACTCTTCCTCTTCGCTGCGGATCAGGCCGAGCCGCTGGACCATCGAGACCGGCAACAGGAATCGCTGCAGGCTGCGCTGACAGATCAGCGGCAACGCGGTGTCGATGGACAGTTCAACATAGGATACCCGCAGGATGTCGTCGTGCGCGAATTCCAGTGCATAGGTGCACGTTCCTTCGGTATCGGCGACGAGGCCTTGCAGGCGAGTCAATTCCGCTAGATTCACCTGGCCATCGAAGCGCCTTCGCGCTGCGACCATCCGCCAAGCATCCAGCATTTCGGGCACGTTTGCGGACATAAGCCGCTGAATGTTAAGGATCGTCCGGGCCGCTGTCAAATACCTGCGCAGTCAGGTTGCCGATCCCCGTCGGAAGGGCCCAGACTGCCGGCCTCCCGTGACCGGTATTGTCGCATGACCCCGCTGCTGCTTGCCTCTACCTCCCGTTACCGCCGCGAACTGCTGGAGCGGCTCGGCCTGCCTCTGGAGACCGCGCGCCCGGCCGTGGACGAGGCCCCCGTCGCCGGCGAAACCCCACGAGCCATGGCGATGCGCCTGGCGCGGGCCAAGGCCGAGGCCGTCGCCCTGATCCACCCCGGCCGCTGGGTGATCGGCTCTGACCAGGTGGCGGAACTGAACGGCGCCCCGCTGGGCAAGCCGGGCACGGCCGAGCGTGCGCAGGCACAGCTGGCGGCGATGTCCGGGCAAATCGTTCAGTTCCACACCGCCGTGTGCCTGATGCGCGATGGCGAGGACCTGCAGGCCTGCGACCTTACCCGGGTCCACTTCCGCGCACTGGGTGCGGCTGAAATCGCGCGCTATGTCGCCGCCGAACAACCGCTGGACTGCGCCGGCAGCTTCAAATGTGAAGGCCTGGGCATCAGCCTGTTCGAGGCGATCGAGAACCGCGACCCGACCGCCCTGGTCGGGCTGCCCCTGATCGCACTGAGCCAGCTGCTGCGCGAAGCGGGCTACACCCTGCCCTGAGCCCGTATCCGCCCGCCGCGCTCAGCGCTCGGGTACCCGCAGCGCCTGTTCCTGCCACGTCTCGACGCTGCCATCGCGGCCATGCAGCCGCAGGCCCAGCCAGTGCCTGCCCGGGGCCAGCGCGCGGGTATCGATGCGCGCGTCGAAGCCCACGTTGGGATGCTGCGGGTCGTTGGACATCGTCCAGAAACTGGTGATGTCGTACGCACGGCCATACGCGGCCTCGGCCGCCGGTTTGCCGTCCACCAGCACTTCTACACGCGACAGCCCCACCCCGTCCTTGAACGCCCAGCCGCGCACGTCGAGCAGCCCGTTCACGTGCGCATTGGGCTGCGGCGTATCGATCCAGGCCATCGCCGGGGTCACGCACGGGCCGGAGGCCTGCCCGGCCGGCAGCTTGAACAGCAGGAACCGCTGGTATCCGTGGTCGTTGCTGACCACGCGCGGTGGCGGCAACGGCCCTACCTGCGCGCAGACCTCGTGGTACCGCTGCAGCAGATCGCGGTAGCGCTGGTCGCTGGGCGACAGCACCAGCAGCATCGGCGCCTTGCGCGGCCCTTCGTGCAGCAGCCCCCACAGCCCGAGCTGTGCGGTGCGGCCATGCTTGTCGTTGAGCGGATGGCGCAGCACGTCGATCGACGGATCACGCAGCTGGAAGCCCAGCTCCGCGCCCACCTTGAAGTTGCCGGCGAGCACGCGGGTCCCGGGCGGCATGCTCTTCAGTTCGTCGCGCACCGCCGCCGCCAGCGGCTCCCAGCCGGCGAAGTTGCGTGGATAGTATTTGTCGCCCGCCAGCTGCTCGCGCAGGCTCGGGGTGGAGGCCATCAGGTAATAGCCGAACGCCAGCGCCAACCCGGCCCCGGCCAGCCACCAGCCGGTGCGACGCAACCAGCGCGGCCACCCGTTGAGCACCACCGGCACCGCCACCAGCAGCGCCAGATAGCCCGGCAGCGGCCAATGGAAGCTGATGCGCTCCACGTCGGTGAAGAAGCCCAGGCCGAAGATCGACAGCGTCGATACCGCGCCGACCAGGCCGAAGTAACGCCACTGCGCGCGCGCGCCACCGCCGGAACGGGTACCGGCCAGCGCTACCTTCCACATCGCCATGCACAGGATCGGGGTGACCAGCATCGGCTGGATCACCAGGAACCACAGACCGCTCCATTCGAACGCCCACGGATGGCGTTCAACCACCTGGAATTTCAGCCCCGCATCATGGTTGTCGGCATTCCACGACAGCAGCGGCAACCACGCCAGCACGCCCACCGCCAGCGCCACCCATACCCGCGGATCGCGCAGCATGCGCCGGCCCTGCGGCAGCAACAGCAGCGCGATGAAACCGACCACGATCACGCCGATGAAACGGTAATGACTGAGCGCGCCGATGGTCAGGCCCAGCCCCAGTTTCACCGCGGAAGCGGCATCGACGTTGCGCAGCAGGCGCGCGCCCGCATCCAGGCACAACACCGCCGCCAGCGCCATCGGTACATCCGGTACCGCCAGCATGCCCAGCGTGCCCGACAGCGGCATCAGCACGGTCAGGCTGCCGGCCTGCCAGCCGGCCACCGCACCGAACCAGCGCGCGCCGATGCGCGACACCAGCCAGGGCAATGCCGCACCGATGGCCAGGAACGGCAGGCGCTGGGCCAGGATATGGGTGCCGCCCAGCTCGACCCCGAGCCGCGACAGCCAGGCGGTCAGCCCGGGAAGATCAGAGTAGGCCGCGGCAAGGTGCTGGCCTTCCTGCCAGTAGAAAGCCTCGTCCACGAACAACGGCAGACGCGCGGCGACCACCAGCTTCACTGCGGTGATCAGCGTCCACAACAGCAGAAAAATTGTGCGTGCGCGTTGTTCGCCCTGCATTGCTCTATAGAATCGAAGGAATCATCGACACGAGACGGACATGGAAAATTCGCCCCACGTGCCAGCCATGCTAACCGATGTACTGCGACAGGCTCTTCGCAGCGCTCAGGACCAGGTCAATGGTCTGGTGCTGGGCAAGGCGCATGAAGTGCGGCTGGCGTTCGTCGCGCTGCTGTCCGGCGGCCACCTGCTGATCGAAGACCTGCCCGGCCTGGGCAAGACCACGCTGGCCCATGCCATGGCCTCCAGCCTGGGACTGGGCTTCCAGCGCGTGCAGTTCACCTCCGACCTGCTGCCCGCCGATGTGCTCGGCGTCTCGGTTTACGACGCGGCCAGCCGTCAGTTCCAGTTCCATCCGGGCCCGGTCTTCACCCACGTGCTGCTCGCCGATGAAATCAATCGCGCGCCGCCACGCACCCAGAGCGCCCTGCTCGAAGCGATGGCCGAGCAGCAGGTGACGCTGGACGGGGTGACCCATCCGCTGCCCGATCCGTTCTTCGTCATCGCCACCCAGAATCCGGTCGATCTGTCGGGCACGTTCCCGCTGCCGGATTCGCAGCTGGACCGGTTCCTGCTGCGGCTGGCGCTGGGCTACCCCAATGCCGAATCCGAACGTGAACTGCTGCGCGGCACCGACCGCCGCCATCTGATCGCCCAGGCCACCCCGCGCCTGGACGATGCGCAGGTGCGCACGCTGCGCGAGGCGGCCCTCCAGGTGCATGCCAGCGAGCCATTGGTGCATTACGTGCAGGCGCTGCTGACCCGCAGCCGCCAGCATGCCGGCGTGCGCGTGGGGCTGTCGCCGCGCGCCGGGCTGGCGCTGCTGCGCGCGGCCAAGGCGCACGCGCTGCTGCTGGGGCGCGCGCATGCAGTACCCGAAGACGTGCAGACCCTGTTCGTGGCCGTGGCCGGTCATCGTCTGGTGCCCGAGGCCGAGGCCAACAACGGGCCGGCGCTGGCGCGCGCGATCCTCCAGACCGTACCGGTGGATTGAGCATGCGCCGCGGCTGGGGAGACCGCTGGCGGACGGTGCAGATGTTGGCGCGACCGCGCCAGCCGGAGGCATTACCGCGCCGACTGGACCGGCGGCGCATCTACGTGCTGCCCACCCGCTTCGGCCTGTTCGTGGCGACGCTGCTGCTGGCGATGCTGCTGGGCGCGCTGAACTACAACAACAATCCGGCGATGCTGCTGGCCCTGCTGCTGGCCACCGTGGCCATCGCCAGCAGCATCAGTGCGCACCTGCAGCTGTCGGAGCTGCAGATCGATGCGATCTCGGCCGAACCGGTCCATGCCGGGCAGCCGCTGCGCCTGCGCATCAGCCTGTCGCGCCGCGATGCACGCGCGCGCCGCGGACTGGAAGTGGCACATGCGCAGGCCGTCGCTTTCGGCCATCTGATCGACAGCGAGCAGATCGAAGTGGACCTCATGCTGCCCACCGAACGCCGCGGCTGGCTCGACCTGGAGCGCATCCGCATTTCCACCACCCAGCCGCTGGGACTGGTGCGTGCATGGTCCTGGGTCTGGCCCGATACGCCGCTGCTGGTCTATGCGGCGCCGGCGATGCAGGCGCCGCCATTGCCCGAGAGCGGCGGCGATCCCCTGCATACCCGCGCGCATGCCAACGGCGATGAACTGCACCAGTTGCGCCCGTACCGCGCGGGCGACCCACAACGCAGCATCGCCTGGAAACATTCGGCGCGACGCGACACCCTGCTGGTGCGCGAGTACGAACAGGCGGTCGGCGTGGATGTGCTGCTGGACTGGCGGCAGCTGTCATCGCTGCCGGTCGAGGCACGCATCGCGCGACTGGCGCGCTGGGTCGATGTGGCCGAACGCGACGGCCGCCGCTACACCCTGCAGCTGCCCGGACAACCGGTGCTGGGGCCGGGGAACGGCAGTGCCCACCACCACCTTTGCCAACGCGCGCTGGCGTTGATGCCGCATGGCTGAGCCGACCTCCCCCGCGTTGGGCGCCAGCGCGCGTTACTGGACCCTGGCCAGCGCCGCGCTCGGTCTGGTGCCGCTGCTCCTGCAGCTGCCCGACCTGCTGGCGGCCATCATCGGCGTGGTGGCGTTGGCGACCGCGCTGGTGTCGCGCCATCGCGTGCTGCCCGCGCCGCTGCGGCTGCTGCTGGTGATGGGCATGCTCGCGGCGATCTACTGGCAGATGGGTGCCCGCCCAGGCCGCGACACCGGCTGTGCGCTGCTGGCGGCGATGCTGGCACTGAAATCCAGCGAGCTGCGCAGCCTGCGCGATGCCCGCAGTCTGCTCGGCTTCGCGCTGTTCGCACCGTTCGCGGCCTTCCTGCTGGATCAGGGCCCGCTCACCATGGGGCTGGCGGTACTGGCCGCGCTGACCGCCCTGCTGGCCCTGCAGCGCCTGGCGCACGCCGAAGGCCAGGCGCCGAGCCCGCGTCTGGGCGGGCAGATGCGCAGTGTCGGGCGGCTGATCGCGCTCGGCCTGCCGTTGGCGCTGGCCGGGTTCTGGCTGTTCCCGCGGCTGAGTGAACCGTTGTGGGGCATCCCCGAGCGAGCCGTCGGCAAACCGGGATTGTCCGACCAGATGGATCCGAGCCAGTGGCTGGACCTGATGGCCGATGACAGCCCGGCGTTGCGCGTGCAGTTCTTCGGCGCCGTCCCGGCACCGCAGCAGCGCTACTGGCGCGGCCCGGTGCTGACCCACTTCGATGGCCGCGTGTGGGAACGCGACCGCGGCCGCCAGGGCCGGCCGCCGCCGGCGGTCACCCAGGGCGGGCCACGCTGGGATTACCAGATCGACTACGAGCCCACCGACCGCCGGCAACTGGTGGCGCTGGACCTGCCGCTGCAGGCCCCGCCCGGCAGCGACCTGGATGCCGACCACAGCCTGCGCAGCCGCAGCAGCCTGACCGCACTGACCCGCTGGCGCCTGCAGTCGGCGCCGGCCACCGGATATGTCGATGCCCTGTCGCGCCATGAGCGGCAACAGGCGCTGCAGCTGCCGGCCGGCTTCAACCCGCGCACGGCGACGCTGGCCCATCAGTGGCGGGCCGAGGCCGGCAATGACGACGCCGCGATCGTGAACCGCGCGCTGGGGTGGATCCGCGCGCGCTTTGCCTACACCCTGGACACGCCCCTGCCGGGGCGGAATGGCGTGGATGAATTCCTGTTCGACCAGCAGGCCGGCTACTGCCAGCACTTCAGCGCCTCTTTCGTGGTGCTCATGCGCAACGCCGGCATTCCCGCGCGGGTGGTGACCGGCTTTGCCGGCGGCACCCGCAACCGCTACGGCGACTACTGGGTGGTGCGGCGCATGGATGCCCATGCCTGGGCCGAAGTGTGGCTGCCCGGCCGTGGCTGGGTGCGCGTGGACCCGACCGCCGCCGTAGCGCCGGAGCGCATCTACGACACCCTGGAAGACCGGCTGCAGAGCGGCGGCGGCGAAGGCACCCTGGAAGACCGCTGGATGCAGTTGCGCCAGGCCGGCGACTGGCTGCGCCGCGGCTGGAACGACCTGGTGCTGTCCTTCGATGCGTCACGCCAGCAGCAGCTGCTGCGTCCGCTGGGCATCGACAGGTTGCAGCCGGCGCAGCTGATCCTCGTTTTCACCCTCTTCGCACTGGCCGCGCTAGGCTGGATGGCGTGGCTGCTGGCCCGCGGCGAACGCGAGCACGATCCGTTGCTGCGCGCCTGGCACCGGCTGGGACGCCGCTACGCCAGACTCGGCCTCGCCCGCGACGTAGCCGAACCCGCCACCCAGTGGGCCGACCGCGTCCACCAGCAACGCCCGGATCCGGCGCTGCTGTCGCTCAGCAGCCGTTTCGTTCGCGCGCGTTACGCTGGCGCGGACGTCGACCTCACTTCATTATTGCGCGACCTGCGCAGGCATCGCCCGTCCTCCGGAGCATCCCCATGAAGATCCAGATTCTGCTTCCCCTCGCTGCTTCGCTGGCGCTGGCCGCCTGCGCGACCGCGCCCAAACCGCTGCAAGGCCAGTTCAGCATGGTCAGTCCGCGCGATGCGGTGCCCACCCAGCAGGTAGGCACCCCGGTGCGCTGGGGCGGACGCATCATCGAGACCAATCCGGGGCAGGGTCAGACCTGCTTCCAGCTGATCTCGCGCCCGCTCAACGGCAGCGGCCGCCCGAGCACCACCTCGGCGGACGCCAGCGACGGTCGCTTCATCGCCTGCCGCGCCGGCTTCTACGATCCGGCCGTGTTCGAGCCGGGTCGGGATGTGACCTTCATCGGCAAGATCGCCGGCTACGAGAGCACCCGTATCGGCGAGTACGACTACCGCCTCCCCAAGCTGGATGCGGACGTCATCTACCTGTGGCCGGAAGTGCGCCAGGTCGATGTGGTGCCGGCCTACCCGTACGGTCCGTGGGGTCCGGGCTGGGGCCCGGGTTGGGGCTACCGCGGCTGGGGCTGGTGGTAACGGCGTAGCTGCCGACCGATGGTCGGTGGGTGTTGAATGAAAAAGCCGCCTTCGGGCGGCTTTTTCTTTGCTCCCCGGTAGAGCCACCCCATGGGTGGCTGCCTTCCGATCAGGCATCGCGCAGCCACCTGGTCTTGCACCGCGTGCAGCCACCCATGGGGTGGCTCTACCTGGTCTGGCGCCGCGTGCAGCCACCCATGGGGTGGCTCTACCTGGACTTGCACCGCGTGCAGCCACCCATGGGGTGGCTCTACCGGGTATGGTCGCCCTTGGGCGTCAACCGTTGGGTGTGCCGAAGTGGCCCAGCGGCGCGCCGGCCAGCAGGTGCAGGTGGATGTGGAACACGGTCTGCCCGGCATGCTCGCGGCAGTTCATGACGATCCGGTAGCCGTCCTGCGCGAATCCTTGCTGACGTGCGTAGCCGGCCGCGGCCAGGGCCAGCTTGCCGATCAGGTGCGCCTGCGATGGCTGCAGGTCGTCCAGGGTCGGGATCGCCTCATTCTTGGGAATGAAAAGCACATGCACCGGCGCCTGCGGGGCGATGTCCTTGAAGCCGAGCACGTCGTCGTCTTCGTAGACGATGCTGGCCGGGATTTCGCGGCGGATGATCTTGCCGAACAGGGTGTCTTGGCTCATGGGGCACCGTTTGCAACAGGGGCCTGGAGCTTAGCGCGGATGATCGCTTCGATCATTGCCGCAGGTTGCGCCGGCGGCCGACCGTGGGTCGGCTCTACCCGTGGATGCATCGCGTGGCCAGCCGGCCATGGATCGGCTTTACGCCTGGATGCTCGGCATTGCCGCCCGGTCGCCTGTCGTCATTCCTGTACTTCGGTACGCGTGCCGAATGCATGTGAGAGCGTGCCCCGGTCCACGTATTCCAGCTCGCCGCCCAGCGGCAGGCCCTGGGCCAATCGGCTCGGGCGCACCTTGTGCGCGCGCGCCAGCTGCGCCAGGTAATGCGCGGTGGCCTCGCCTTCAACCGTGGCACTGGTGGCGATGATCAGCTCCTGCACCTCGCCCTGCTGCAGGCGTGCTTCCAGCTGGTCCAGGCCCAGTTCGCGCGGGCCCACGCCGTCCAGCGGCGACAGACGCCCCTGCAGTACGAAATACACGCCCCGGAAACCGGTGGCGTGTTCGATCGCCAGGCGATCGGCCGGGGATTCCACCGTGCACAGCTGCTGCCGCTCACGGCTGCCGTTGGCGCATACCGCGCAGATCTCGGTTTCGCTGAAATCGCGGCACTGCGCGCAATGGCCGATGCGTTCGATCGCCTTGGCCAGCACGTCGGCCAGCTTCTGGCCACCCACCCGTTCGCGCTCGAGCACGTGATAGGCCATGCGCTGGGCGGTCTTCTGGCCCACGCCCGGCAATACCCGGAAGGCCTCGATCAATTGTTCGAGCAGGGGCAGGCTCATGGCGGTGTGCTCATCTCGGAAACAAGCGCGCGAAGCCGACAAGGCTTCGCGTCGCGGTCACCAGCATGGCACCGGGCAATGCCCGGCACGGGGACTGGCTCAGAACGGCAGCTTCATGCCCGGCGGCAACTGCATGCCGGCGGTGGCCGACCCCATGCGGTTCTTCGACTCGGCATCGATCTTGTTGGAGGCATCGTTGAACGCGGCCGCCACCAGGTCTTCGGTCATTTCAGCATCGCCCAGGATCGACGGATCGATACGTACCTTGCGGCACTCCTTGGCGCCGGTCAGGGTCACACTGACCATGCCGCCGCCGGCGCTGCCGGTGACTTCCAGCTTGGCGAGTTCTTCCTGGGCCTTCTGCAGGTTTTCCTGCATCTTCTGGGCCTGCTGCATCAGTTGAGCGATGTTGCCGCGCATGTTTCTTTACTCATCAAAAGGACGGATGGAATCGGCCACGACCCGGGCGCCATGCTGCTGGATCAGCAGTTGCACCTGCGGGTCGGCCATGAAGGCGGCTTCGGCCGCCTGTTGCCGCTCGCCACGCTGGCGGTCGGAACGCTGGTGCAGCGTTTCGGCCTCGGCGTTGCCATGTTCGATCACGATCCGCGGGGTCTGGCCCAACGGCCCGGACAGCGCATCGGTGAGCGCCGCCAGCGAACGGTCCGAACACAGGTACTCAAATCCGGGCGATACCGCCAGTTTCAAGACACCCTGCTGAAAACTGATGAACGCCGCATGCGCGGCCAGCTGCCGCGAGGGGCCGTTGAGCTGGCTCTGGGCGACCAGTTCCAGCCAGGCTTCCGGCGAGGCCAGCGTGATCGGCGCGCCGGCAGCAGCGACCTGGGCCGGTGACGCCGACGGGGCGATGGCGATGCCCTGCGGGCGCGATGCGGGCGACGGGGCGACCACGGGCGCAGGCGCCGATGGACGTGCCGGCGGCGCCTCCCAGGGCGCGACCATGGCCGCGTCGGGGCTGGCCATTTCCGCCGCCAGCGCCTCATCGCGGTCTTCCGCGCCACCGTGGTGCCACGGCGGCGGGTCGTCCTCGGGCGCCGGTCCAGCCGGCGGAGCCGCCTTGGCCGGGGCGACCTCGGGAACGACCACCGGCGGGGCGACGGGCGTTGCCACGGGTGCCGCTGGTGCCACAACCGCGGCGGGCGCGGCGGCGACTACGGCGGCGGGCGCGGCCGCCGGTGCCGCGGCCATTCCACTGCCCTGGGCCGTGTTGCCGGCGCCACTGTTCACCTCGGTGCCGGTTCCCGGATCACGCGGTACCGGCGGCACGGCCGCAGCCGGACGGAACGCCAGCATGCGCAGCACGGCCATTTCAAAGCCGGCGCGCGGGCTCGGCGCCAGATACAGGTCGCGACGGCCGCTCAGTGCCATCTGGTACCAGAGCTGCACCACTTCCGGGCGCAGGCGCTGGGCGAACGCGGCGGCATCGATGCCTTCGCCGTCGGCCTGGGCGCCCGGCACCAGCTGCTGCACCTGGATGCGGTGCAGGGCCTCGGCGAGCGCTTCCAGCACGCCACTCCAGTCCGGCGAGAACTCGGCCAGCGCGGCCACCACCTGCAGCAGGCGCACGCCGTCACCGTCGGCCAGGGCCTCCAGCATGGCGGCTACCTGGGTGCGGTCGACCGTACCCAGCATGGTGCGCACCACATCCTCGCGCAGCGCGCCGCCGGCATAGGCGATGGCCTGGTCGAGCAGCGACAGGCCGTCACGCAGGCTGCCGTCGGCGGCCTTGGCCAGCTGCACGATCGCCGTCGGGTCGGATTCGATCTCCTCGGCGGTCAGGATCCGGGTCATCTGGCCCTGGATCTGGTCCTCGTCCAGCCGCTTCAGGTTGAACTGCAGGCAGCGCGACAGCACCGTTACCGGCAGCTTCTGCGGGTCGGTGGTGGCCAGCAGGAACTTCACATGCTCCGGCGGCTCTTCCAGCGTCTTCAGCAGCGCATTGAACGCCGCCTTGGACAGCATGTGCACTTCGTCGATCAGGTAGACCTTGTACTTGCCGCGCGAGGGCATGTACTGGGCGTTCTCGATCACCTCGCGGACGTCGTCCACGCCGGTATTGGACGCGGCATCGATCTCGAGCAGGTCGATGTAACGACCCGAATCGATGTCCAGGCAGGCCGGGCACTGGCCGCACGGGTCGGCGCTGGTGCCCTGCTCGCAGTTCAGCGACTTGGCGAAAATACGCGCGATGGTGGTCTTGCCGACCCCGCGGGTACCGGTAAACAGGAATGCATGGTGCACCCGGCCGCTGTCCAGCGCATTGCTGAGCGCGCGGACCACGTGTTCCTGGCCCACCAGCTCGGCAAAACGCTTCGGACGCCACTTGCGGGCAAGGACGAGATAGGACATCAGGCCACCGTCTTCATCGGGACGTCCATTGTGCCACGCCTGTCCAGCCCCCCTGCCCTCCGTCTCGTGCCGCTTGTGCGATTGCAATTCCCCCGCTAGAATCTGCGCCCCTGCAGCGGGTTATCGCAGCAGGTCCGGAGAGGTGTCCGAGCGGTTGAAGGAGCACGCCTGGAAAGTGTGTAAGCGTCTAAACCGCGCTTCGGGGGTTCGAATCCCCCTCTCTCCGCCACACACATGAAAAGGGCTGCCCATCGGGTGGCCCTTTTTATTTGTCTGGCGGGGAAAGCGGCAGATGAAAAACCCCGCCGGGGTTCGACGGACCTGCAGGAGCCGATCCGGACAGCCAAAGGCCGGCCTGCAGCGCACAGCGCGGAAGGGCCGGGGGCAGAATGCCGCCCGCAATCCCCCTCTCTCCGCCAGGTTCAGGAAGCAGCCGCCCCTCGGGCCGGCTGCTTCGTTTTCCGGCCGGCCTCGTCGGCACGGCCCACCCTTGCGACGGACCTTCATCTCCGTGTCCACCCTTCGCCTCTTCGCCACTATCGATGCATGCGCCTGTCTGGAGATATTCGACAGCAACGTGCCGCACTACTTCGGCGCCCACGAACGCGCGGACTTTTCCAACTACCTGCGGCAACGCCAGCGCGCGCATGACTACCTGGTGCTGGAACGGGACGGCCGAGTGGTTGCCTGCGGCGGCCTGCGGCGGCCTGCTGCGGACCGATGAAGACACCCCCGCATTCTGCTGGGGCATGGTCGACAACACGCTGCACCGCCAGGGCCTGGGCAACCTCCTGGCACTGGCGCGCGTGGCGCAGGCACATGTCCTCGGCGTGCGTCGTTTGACCCTGAGCACCAGCCAGCACACACGGGGTTTCTACGCCGCACAGGGCTTCGTGGTGACCGCGATCGTCCCCGATGGACACGGTCCCGGCCTGGATGCGGTACACATGGAACGTCCGATGGCGCCGCGCTGAGCGGCGCCATCGCATCGAATGGGCAAGCCACGCATGGCGTGGCTCCGCCGCACGCTTACGTGCTCGACAGCTTCATCAGCACCAGCCCGCTCACGATCAGCACTGCCGCGGCGATGCGCATCGCGCTGACGGTTTCGCCCAGGAAGGTGATGCCGATGACGAACGCGCCGACCGCGCCGATACCGGTCCAGATCGTGTAGGCCGTGCCCAACGGCAAGGTGCGCATGGCCAGCGACAACAGCCAGAAGCTGGCGATCATGGTGACCAGGGTGATGATCGAGGGGGTGAGTTTGCTGAACCCGTCGGACTGCTTCATCGCGAACGCCCAGACGATTTCCAGTACACCGGCTGCCAACAGATAGATCCAGGCCATACGGCCCTCCTTGATGGGGCCAGGTCGTCCTGGACGTTGTTCCCGATATGGGGGAGGCCGTTCCTCCTGTACCGCCCATTTTAGCGCCACGCCGCGCCAATGGGCGCCGGGCCGGGCGGTTGGCTACAGGCGATTCAGGCGAGTCTCTGGCACTGCGTGCCGCGCATGCGCTAGAATGCGCGACTGCACTCCGGGGGCACGCTCCCGCAGTACAGCTTCCCACGCCGAGCGCCGATCCCTGATCGCCCCACGTGCGGAACGTCTCTATGGTGGCCCCGTCGGCCCCTCGCGACGCTAGGTCGAAAATCCCGCCAGGGCCGGAAGGCAGCAACGGTATCGATCGACGCGGGCGCCGAGGCAAGCCGGCGGGGCCGCCACCTTTTCCGGCCCCGGTTTCCTGTCGCGACGCTGCCGCTCAAGGCGCCGTCGGCGTGCCCTGGTGGAACACCACGCGCCAGGCATCCTCGCGCAGGCGCCACAGGGAACTGCGCAGCACCTCGCGCTGGCGCACGCCGTCGATCACATACCAGCTGCGATACCGCACCTGCGCCACGGTCGGGGCCAGCAGGGTCACCGCGTAGTCGTCAGAGACAATTTCCACCTGGCTGCGCTCGGCCGGGATGTCGGCCAGCGCCGCGGCGCGCCCGTAACAGGTTCCTGAGCTGCCGATTTCACTGAAGTCCGCATCAAGCAGCGCCGCCAGGCGCGCCACATCGCCGCGGACGACCGGGTCATGCAGGGCGCGCTCGAGCGCTTCAAGATGGGCGGCAAGTGCGGCGGCGTTGGACGCGCCCGGCATGCTCAAGGCGGATCCTGGGCCAGCACGTGCATCGCCGTCGGCGTGGCCAGCGCCACGCATTCGCCCGGCAGCGCGACGCGATGCCCGCGCTGGCGCAATGCCTGCCCATCGGCATGGCTGGCGTAGTGGTAGAGCATCATCCGGGCCTGAAGCTCGCGGCTGTACTCGCGCTCCAGGTCATCCACGCCGGTATGCGAGGGATTGCCATGCAGGCCACAGTCGTGGGCGATCAGTTCATTGTCGTCGGCATAGCGGGCCAGCATCTCCGGAATCGGGCGGGTATCGCCGCTCCAGGTGATCGCGCCCTTCAAGCGCAGGCCGTACGCGGTTTCCGGCCAATGGTGACGCACCGGGAATACCTCCAGGCGCACGCCGTCATGCCAGAACGCATCGCCGACCACGATCAGCTGGAAGGCATCCCAGAAATTGGCGCCGCCCTCGGCCAGCACGTTCGGATAATCGGCCACGCGTTTATGCAGCAGCGGCACCACCGTGGCCGGCACATACAGGCGGATGCGACCGCGCCGCTGCGGCGAGAAGAAGGCATCGACGAACAACCGCTCGAAACCGGCCACATGGTCCAGGTGCACATGGGTGACGAACAGCGCCTGCGGGACGTGCCCGTAGTGGGCCTGGAACGCGGTCAGGCCTTCGCCACCACAATCGATGGTCAGCCATGGCCGCCCCTCGCGTTCGATCACCGCCATCGGCGAGCCCAGCTCGACGGCCGACGCATTGCCGACCCCCATGAAACGCAGCGCCCAGGACATCAGTACCCCCGGTTCCAGGCCAGATCGTAGGCACGACGCAGCCGTGCGTAATCTTTCTCCACGTCGTCGTGGCTGCGCTCGCCACGCAGCTTGATCAGCGAACGCAACAGGCGCTTGAGATTCTTCTCGCGCCAACGGGTGGCGGGAATACGCTGGACGCAGCGGTCGAAGTCGATCAGCCAGCCATGGCCGTTGGCATCGAACAGGATGTTGTGCGCGTTGAGATCGGCATGGTCCAGCCCGGCGCGATGGAACCGCGCGATCAGCCGGCCGGTTTCTTCCCACGGCGCCCCGCGCCCTGCCACCAGCGCGCGGTCGGCCAGCGAGCGCACGCCTTCCAGCCGTTCCATCAGGATCGCGGCCCGGTAGCGCATGCCGTCGCGCATGTAGAACGCGGCGATGGGCTGCGGCACCGGCAGCTTCAACGCGCGCAGTGCGCGCATCAGGCGGAATTCGGCGAAGCTGCGGGTACGGTTGGCACCTCGCCACAGATAATGATCGCGGCTCAGTTTGGCCGCCATGCCGCCACGCAGGTACTGGCGCAGCACGCACTGGCCGAAGGGCGCATCAACGAACCAGGCCCCGCCGCGGCCACCATCGCCGACCGGCCGCGCCCGCTCGGCCCAGTGGGCAGGCGAGAACAGACCGATCTCGGCTTGCCGCAGCCGTTCCCGGTCGAACAGAATGGCACCCATGCCGCGTCCATCACGGCAAGGCGTCAGCGCTTCAGTGGCGTCGAATGCGACCATTACTTCGAGTCTAACAACACCATGGCATCAGCGTCCTCTTCCGTGTGTCTTTTGCGTCTGTCCGCACTGGGCGATGTCACCCACGTGGTGCCGCTGGTGAGGACGCTGCAGCAGGCCAGGCCAGGCACGCCGCTGCACTGGATCATCGACAAGGCCGGGCACAAGCTGCTCGATGGCCTGCCTGGCGTGGTGTTCCATCCCTACGACAAGAAGAGCGGATTGGCCGGAATGCGGGCGCTGCGCTCGACCTTCCCGCCCGGGCGCTTCGAGGCGCTGCTGCAGATGCAGGTCGCCTTCCGCGCCAACGTGCTCTCCGCCTTCGTGCCGGCCCGGCGCAGGATCGGCTACGACAAGGCGCGCTCGAAGGACCTTCACGGACTTTTCATCAACGAACGCATCCCCGACCGCCCCGGCATCCATGTGCTCGACGCGATCGGCAGCTTTGGCGAGCCGCTCGGCATCACCCAGACCGAGGTCAGCTGGGACCTGGCGGTGCCGCCGGCGGCGGTCGACTGGGCGCAGGCGCAATGGCAGGACGATGGCCGCCCGGTGCTGATGATCTCGCCCTGCTCCAGCCATGTGCGCCGCAACTGGTATGCCGACCGCTACGCCGCAGTGGCCAACCATGCCAGCGCGCGCGGCTGGCAGGTGGTGCTGTGCGGTGGGCGCAGCGCGCTGGAGCGCGACATGACCGATGCCATCCTGGCCCAGCTGCACACTCCCGCGCTGGACCTGGTCGGCAAGGACACACTCAAGCAGCTGCCGGCCCTGCTGGCCCGCGCCGCGCTGGTGATGACGCCCGACTCGGGCCCGATGCACATCGCCAACGCCATGGGCACCAAGGTGCTTGGCCTGCACGCGGCCAGCAATCCGGCACGCAGCGGCCCGTACTCGGATCGCCGCTACTGCGTGGACCGCTACGATGATGCCGCGCGCAGGTTCCTCGGCAAGCCGGCCAGCGAACTCAAATGGGGCACCAAGATCGAATTCGACGACGTGATGCAGTTGATCACCGTCGAAGACGGCATCGCCGCGTTCGAGCGCTATGTCGCCGACCATCGTCCGGTCTGACCGGCGGGACTGACGCTGCGCCGTTAGTTGCTTGCGGACAGCGCGGGGGGGGGGGCCGGCCAGTGGCCGGCACTGCCCCTCCCATCGGGCGACGACCGAATTACGCGCCCCTGGGTGCGTAATCCTTGTACGACTTCTCTTCAACATACCCCGAGCCCAGCGCCAGGTTGATGGCCTTCTTGATCCGGGCGCGCTCGTCGTTCTGCAGGTACACGCTGCGGGCCAGCGCGACGAAGTCCTCGTTGAAGGCCTGCGCCTTGTCCTGCAGGCGAATGTTGTCCTCGATGTCCCACAGCCGCTCGTTGACCGCCTTCAGCTCGGCACGCAGACGCACGATGTCCTTGACCGCGGCCGGATGCGCCATCCAGGTCTTCTCCAACGCGCTCAGCTCGGCATGGATGTTGGCCAGCTTGGCGGCATCGTCGATGCGCTCGGACTTGATCTGCAGGATCGAGATCTTGTCCAGCAGCTCGCCAAAGGAAACAGGAACCAGGATTTCAGCGGTCATGGGGGAGATCCGTTACATGAGACGGGCAGTTTAGCGGACCCGGCGTAGAACACAGGTGGGCTGCCTGCCGCCCTGTCCCCGCGTTTCTCATCCTGCCGTCAGGTGGCGCACTCCCCACTGGTGGCACAAGCCCCTCTGTTGAGGGGCTGCCCCGACAGGGGCGGGGAGAGG
>NZ_DAMAGC010000054.1:0-26574 GCF_031995405.1 Stenotrophomonas sp.
ATGGATGCCGCTTGCGAGCCCCCATGGATGGGTTTACGGCGTGTCCTGATCAGGGCCAACCGCTGCCTCGGCCAGGACAACCAACCGCTGCGTTTGCCTCAGGCGTCCTTCGCCTCATGCGGCGCATCCGCCGCCGCCGCATCACGCCCCAGGTCGTACTCGGCGTCGTAATTCCAGATATCGCCCTCGGCCGTCGCCGGCCCGCACGAAATCGAAATCGCGCCCTGGTCGGCCGGACCTACCACGCGCCGGTTCAGCGCGAACAGATTGCGGCCCAGATCGTTTGCCGCCGGTGCCGTGTTCGGTGCCGGTGCGCGCGCGGCGAACTCCGCCGCATCCACCAGCAGCTCCAGCGTACCGGCCTCACCATCCAGGCGGATGATGTCGCCCTCGCGCACCCGCGCCAGCGGACCACCGCGCGACGCTTCCGGGGTCATGTGGATGGCCGCCGGGAACTTGCCCGACGCGCCCGACAGACGACCGTCGGTCACCAGCGCTACACGCCGTCCCTGGTTCTGCAGCAGCCCCAGCAGCGGCGCCAGCGAATGCAGTTCCGGCATGCCATTGGCACGCGGCCCCTGGTAACGCA
The DNA here is from genome assembly GCF_031995405.1 of Stenotrophomonas sp. GTDB lineage: Bacteria > Pseudomonadota > Gammaproteobacteria > Xanthomonadales > Xanthomonadaceae > Stenotrophomonas. Next base: position 590 of record NZ_DAMAGC010000054.1, read on the forward strand.
CCACCGCCACGAAATCGTGCGGCAGCACGCCGGCCGCGTGCAGCTTGTTCAGCACCTGCGGCGCGTCGACGACCACCGCCGGCGCTTCGATCGTGCGGAACTCCGGCTTCACCGCCGACAGCTTGATCAGCGAACGGCCCAGGTTGCCGCGCAGCAGGCGCAGACCGCCCTGGGCTTCGAACGGATCGGCCACGCCACGCACCACGCCGGGATCGGCGCTTTCGCGCACACCGTCGACGTAGGTCAGCGTGCCATCGCGCAGCGCAGGCTCCTGGCCGTACTGGCGCATCCCGCCTTCGGCCACGGTCTGCAGGTCGGCGTGCATCAGCCCGGCGTCCATCAGTTCGCGGAACACGAACGCGGTGCCGCCAGCGGCGGCGAAACGGTTCACGTCGGCCTCGCCGTTGGGGTAGACGCGCGCCAGCAGCGGCACCAGCTGCGACAGCTGGTCCATGTCGTCCCAGGTCAGCACGATGCCGGCCGCGCGCGCCACCGCGATCCAGTGGATGGTGTGGTTGGTCGACCCGCCGGTGGCCATCAACGTGACCACGGCATTGACGATCGCGCGTTCGTCGATCAGTCGGCCGAGCGGACGGAAGTCATCGCCCAGCGCACTGATTTCCAGTGCACGCTCACCGGCGCGACGGGTCAGCGCATCGCGCAGCGGCGTGTCCGGATTGACGAACGATGCGCCCGGCAGCTGCACGCCCATCGCCTCGAGCAGGGTCTGGTTGGAGTTGGCGGTGCCATAGAACGTGCAGGTGCCGGCGCCGTGGTACGAGGCGGCTTCGGCTTCCAGCAGTTCCTCGCGGCTGGCCAGGCCGGCCGCGTAGCGCTCGCGCACTTCGGCCTTCTGCTTGTTCGGGATGCCCGGGGTCATCGGACCGGCCGGCAGGAAGATCGCCGGCAGGTGGCCGAACGCCAGCGCGCCGATCAGCAGGCCCGGCACGATCTTGTCGCACACGCCCAGGTAGACGCTGGCATCGAACATGTCGTGGCTCAGCCCGATCGCGGTGGACTGGGCGATGACATCGCGCGAGAACAGCGACAGCTCCATGCCGCCGCGGCCCTGGGTGACACCGTCGCACATCGCCGGCACGCCGCCGGCCACCTGCGCGGTGGCGCCCATGTCGCGCGCGGTCTGGCGCAGGATTTCCGGGTAGTGTTCGAACGGCTGGTGGGCCGACAACATGTCGTTGTAGGCGGTGATGATGCCCAGGTTCGGGGTGACCCCGCCGCGCAGGCGCGACTTGTCGGTCGGGCCACAGGCGGCAAAGCCGTGGGCGAGGTTGCCGCAGCTCAGGCGCGAACGGAACGGACCGTCGCGCAGTGCGGCATCGATCCCGGCAAGGTAGGCGGCGCGCGAGGCCACGCTGCGCTGGACGATGCGCTGGGTGATGGCATGGAGTTGGGGATGCAGGCTCATTGGCTACCGGCTATGAGAGGGCGAACGGAACAACACCGGGAGAGATCAGTCACACCAGTGGACGCGCAGTTTCGCGCCGTCGAGATCGATCGCGTTGAGGATGGGATACAGCTGCGGATTGTTGCTTTCCAGCGCGTGCTTGAGCACTTCCAGCTTCTGCTTGCCGCGCAGCAGCAGCAGGCGCTGGCGGCTCTGCTTCAGGCCGTGCGGGGTGAGCGTGATGCGCAACGGCCACTGGTTGGCACCGGGGCAACCGGTGGCGTCCAGCGCGGCGTAGGGCAGGGTGCTCTCCAGTGCGCGGTTGAGGTCCCTGGAACCGGGGAACAGCGAGGCGGTGTGGCCGTCGTTGCCCATGCCGAGCACGCTCAGGCACGGCGCCTGGCTGTGCTGGGCCTGCAGGTTGGCGGTGTACACGCATTCGGGCAGCGGCTTGCCGATCCGCACCAGCGGATCGAAATGCGCGCCTTCGGCGCGGGCCAGGAAGCTCTCGCGGACCAGCCAGGCGTTGCTGTCGCGATCCTGCGGCGACAGCCAGCGCTCATCGACCAGGCTCACTTCGACCCGGTCCCAGTGCACGTCAAGCTCGGCCAGCGCCTGGTAGACCGGGGCCGGCGTGGTGCCGCCGGACAGCAGCATGCGGGCGCGACCGAAAGTGGTGATGTCCTGGTTGAGCGCCTGCGCCATTTCCGCGGCGATGGCCTCGATCCAGCCGTCGGCATCGCCGTGGCGGATGAGGGTGAAGCGGTCGGAGCTGTCGAGCGTGTTCATGCGTTGATTCCTGGCAGGTCGCGCTCGACATCGGCGGCATAGGCGGCCGAACCGAGCAGGCCCGCATGCGGGTGCATCACCGCCAGCGAGGGAACGCGGGCCATGATCGAAGAGAAGCGTCCCTTGTGTTCGAAGCGCTGGCGGAAGCCGGAATGCTGCAGCGAATCGAGCATCTTCGGGGTCAGCCCGCCGGTGAGGAACACGCCGTCCCAGGCGCCCTGCATCAGCACCAGGTCGCCGGCGATGGCGCCGAACACCGCGCAGAACACATCCACCGTGCGCATCGCCTGCGGGTCGCCGTGCAGCGCACGGGCGGTGACATCCACCGGCTGCAGCTGGCCCGGATCGATGTCGGCCATCTCGCAGACCGCGCGGTGGATGTTGACCAAGCCCGGGCCGCAGATCAGGCGTTCGTTGGAGACGCGGCCGAACTGTTCGGAGAGGATTTCCAGGATGCGGATTTCTTCCGGCGTGCCGGGCGGGAAGCTGACATGGCCGCCTTCGGTCTCCAGCGGATAGCAGCGGCCGTGGCGCAGGATCAGCCCGCCCACGCCGAGCCCGGTGCCGGGACCGATCACCGCGTAGTTGCGCGGCTGGCCCGGCTTGCCCGGCACCCATGCCGCGCCGCCGACCTGGACCACGTCCTGCGGCTGCAGCAGCGAGATCGCCATCGCCTGCGCGGCGAAATCGTTGATCAGGTGCAGTTCGTCGAAGCCGAGCATCGATGCGGTGCGGCTGCGCGAGATCACCCACGGGTGGTTGGTGATGCGCGCCTCGTCGCCGTCCACGCGCCCGGCCACGGCGAACACGCCGCGTTTGGCCTGCGCGCCGACCTGTTCCAGGTAGTGCTGCGCCGCGTCGCCCAGCGAGGGGAAATCAGCGACCGCGAATTCGCGGATGCTGTCCTGCTGCAGCGGGGCATCCAGGCTGGTGTCGGCGAGGGCGAAGCGGGCGTTGGTGCCACCGATGTCGGCGACCAGGACCGGTTGGTTCTGCAGCGTCATGCGTCGCCGTCCTTGCGGTCGGCATCGACTTCGGCAGGCAGGAATCCCGCGGCCTCGGCCGGGCCCCATTCGCCGGCAGGGTAGGGCTGCAGCGGCAGGTTGGCGGCCTTCCAGGCATCGCTGACGCTGTCGATCCACGCCCACGCGGCACGCACTTCGTCATCGCGCACGAACAGTGCATGGTTGCCGTTGAAGGCGTCCAGGAACAGGCGTTCGTAGGCGATGCGGCGATGCAGGCCGGTGGGGACCGACAGCTCCAGTTCCAGCGGATGCAGTTCCAGCGCGCCCCATTCCGGGCCGGCCAGCGAGCTCATCAAGCCCAGCTCGATGTTCTCCTGCGGCTGCAGCTGGAACACGATGCGGTTGGGCGTGGCGTTGCGACGGTGCGGCCGCTCGAACAGCCAGTGCGTGACCGGCTTGAGCGTGACCACCACGCGGGTGGTGCGCTCGGCCAGGCGCTTGCCGGTGACCAGGTGGAACGGCACGCCGGACCAGCGCCAGTTGTCGATGTGCGCGGTGACCCCGGCGAAGGTTTCCACGTCGCTGCCTTCCGGCGGCTGGTAGGCCTGTGCGGGCTGGCCGTTGATGGTGCCGGCGGTGTAGCGGCCGCGCACGCTGTCGCGGGCGGCGTGCTTGGCATCGAGCGGGCGCAGGGCGCGCAGCACCTTGACCTTCTCATCGCGGATGCGGTCGGCTTCCAGCGACGCCGGCGGCTCCATCGCCACCAGGCAGAGCAGCTGCAGGATGTGGCTCTGGACCATGTCGCGCAGCGCGCCGGAGCGGGCGTAATAGGCATCGCGGCCATCCACGCCTTCGCTCTCGGCGACCAGGATGTGCACCGATTCGATGTAGTTGCGGTTCCAGACCGCTTCCAGCAGCGTGTTGCCGAAGCGCAGCGCGATCAGGTTCTGCACCGCCGCCTTGCCCAGGTAGTGATCCAGGCGGAACACGCGGTCTTCGTCGATCCACTGGCCGATGGTGGAGATGATCTCCTCGGCGCTGGCGCTGTCGCTGCCGATCGGCTTTTCCAGCATCAACCGGTGCGGCGCGGCCAGGGCGCCGCCCTTGGCCAGGCCTTCGCAGGTGGAGATGTACAGGCCCGGCGGAATGGCCAGGTAGCTCACGCAGTGGCGGTCCACCAGGTCACTGACCGACTCGGCGACCGAGTCGGGATTGCGCAGGTCCACCGAGCGGTAGTCGATGCGCATCAGCAGCGAGTGGATGTCTTCCTGGCTGGCCATCGGCAGTGCCTGCTGCAGGCGCGGGCGCAGGATTTCGCGGAATCCGTCGGTATCGTGCGGGGACAGGGCCAGTGCGCGGATCTTGAAATCCTCCGGCAGCAGGCCATCGCCAAGCAGGCGCAGCAGGGAGGGGAACAGGTAGCGCTGGGCCAGGTCGCCGGTGGCGCCGAACAGGAAGAGGGTGTCGTGCATCGCTCGAGTTTCAGATCCGGGTGACATCGTTGTCAATCGCTTCTCGTCTATGTTCTCGGGGGTCTCGCCGGGCGTGATGTCCGATGTTGCGGAGGCAACATGAACAGGCACGCGCCTGCGCATCATGGGGCATGTCGCGGTCGGATCGGGAGACTGTGGGCTCGTCGATGCGTCGCGGTCATGACCGACCAATGGATACTGCCACGTGAAAACGTTTACATGGCAGAATGAGCAGACTGTATTCGATTGCAGTGGTCGCCGTCATGCGGCACCACGCCATCGACCTGCCATCGGGAGGGCCGAAGGCAGTTCCGCACAACAGCCCGGCAGCGGGCGGACTGGAATGGGTGATATGGCAAAAGTGCAGTTGCAGGGCGTGCGCAAGGTCTACGACAACGGCCAGGTGGCCGTCCAGGGCGCGACCTTCGAAGTGGCCGATGGTGAATTGATGGTGCTGGTCGGGCCGTCCGGGTGTGGCAAGTCGACCTTGCTGCGCATGGTCGCCGGCCTGGAGGAGATCAGCGGCGGCACGCTGACGATCGGCGACCGCGTGGTCAACGACGTGGCGCCCAAGGACCGCGACATCGCCATGGTGTTCCAGAGCTATGCGCTGTATCCGCACATGACCGTGGCCGAAAACCTGGCCTTTGGCCTGAAGCTGCGCGGCCACGACAAGGCCACGATCGGCAAGCGCGTCAGCGAAGCGGCTGAAACGCTGGGCCTGACCGACATGCTCGACAAGCTTCCCAAGGCGATGTCCGGTGGCCAGCGCCAGCGCGTGGCGCTGGGTCGCGCGCTGGTGCGCGAGCCGGCGGTGTTCCTGCTGGATGAGCCGCTGTCCAACCTGGACGCCAAGCTGCGCCACAGCGTGCGCACGGAAATCGCGCAGCTGCATCGCAAGCTCGGCACCACGATGATCTACGTGACCCACGACCAGGTCGAGGCGATGACGCTCGGCCAGCGCATCGTGGTGCTCAAGGACGGCGTGATCCAGCAGATCGATACGCCGATGGCGCTGTACGACCGTCCGGCCAACCTGTTCGTGGCCGGTTTCCTCGGCAGCCCGGCGATGAACGTACTGCGCGGAACGCTGCAGCGCACCGACGGCGGCATCGCGGTGCAGGAAGCGCAGCTGACCGCGCCGCTGGGCCAGGCCACGGTGGATCCGGCCTGGATCGGCAGGACCCTCGCGGTGGGCGTGCGTCCGGAGCATCTGCAGCCGGCTGCGGCCGAGGATGCGACGGGCTTCGAGGCGACCATTGACGGTATCGAGCCGGTCGGCAACGAGATCTTCGTCAATATGACCAGTGGTGGCCAGGCGCTGGTGATGCGCGTGGCGCCGCAGGCGTTGCCCCAGGTCGGCCAGAGCATCCGCGTGGCGATCCACCCGAAGGGGCTGCACTTCTTCGATGCGGACACCGGCGAGCGGTTGAACGCGGACTGAGGTTGCGCGGTCGCTGCGGGCAAGGCACGCAGGCTGCCAGGGCGCATGACGTTGCCGGCCAACGGCCGGCACCACCGGGGCACGTGACGGGGGGGGCGCGATCGGTACCGCACGATTCGGCAGTGCCGGCCGTCGGCCGGCTCCACGCCCATCACTCAACGCTCAGGGCGTGATGCATCGACCAGCGGTCGATGCCTACCGCGCCAGACCCTCCAGCAACGGCAGCGGCACGGCCGCGATGCCGTCCACCGACAACGGATCGCCGGCCATCTCCAGCGGCAGTACCGCCAGGGCCAGGTCGCCGGCCACACTGGCCAGGGTGCCGATGGCAGCGCCGTTCTGCTGGACCTGCGCGCCGCTGACCACGCCGTCGGCCACGCGCAGCAGCTGCAATGCGCGCTTGGCCTTGCCCAGGAAGTGGGTGCGGGCCACGATTTCCTGGCCGGGGTAGCAGCCTTTCTTGACGCTGTAGCCGTTCAATCGGTCCAGGCCGAGCTGCTGCGGCGTCCATTGTTCGCGCTGTGGCACGTCCAGCCGCGGCACGCCGTAGCGTAGATCCGACTGGCGCCAGGCCAGCTCGACGCCGGCAACGTCGGTGCCGATGTCGGCATGTGCAGGCGCAATGCGCAGCGTCCGCGGCAGCGCGTCGCTGCCCGCATCCAGCTCCAGCGTCTCACCATGTACAGCGATTGCTGCGCCCGAGGCGGCATCCGGTGCGGTGAAGCTGCCGGCGACGATCAGGTCATTGCGGACCGCGATCCTGACCTTGCGACGGAACACAAAGCGCTGCAACTGCGACGCAATCGCATCGGCATCGCCATCGGCGAGTACCAGCAGCACCGTATCCACGTCCACGCGAATCAGCTGGAACACAGCAATGGTGCGGCCTTTGGCGCTCAGCCAGGCGCTCCATTGCCAATGCCGCACGGGCAGGGCGGTCACATCGCTGGAAAACTGAGCGTGGGCAAATGCCGCCGCATCGGGGCCCTCCAGACTGAGCAGCTGGTGACCGGAGAGGCGCGGAAAGCCGTTGAATTCCATGGGCAGGTTGTCAGGCACGTGAACGGGGTCTAAAATTTGTGCGTTGCGAGACCACCCATGATAGGCCAAACAACCCCCACTCCAGAATCCGACTCCGATGCCCCGCAGGTCGACGAGAAGCAGCCGCTTCCCGAGACGCCCGCGGTGCCTGTGGAGATTGGTGGCCGCGGCGGACTCGATCCGGTGCGGTATGGAGACTGGGAGAAAAACGGACGCTGCATCGATTTCTGATCAGCATTGAGCCAACGCGGCATTGCGCCGCCCAGCCGAGACAACGAGCCCAGCGAATGGCCGCCAGAGAACGTCCCCTTTCCCCGCACCTTCAGGTGTATCGCTGGCAGATCCAGATGGCCACCTCGATCCTGCATCGAGCCACCGGCATCTTTCTGTCTGTTGGAGCCCTGATCATTGCCGGCGGCCTGCTCGCCCTGATGATGGGTCCTGAATCCTGGAACTGCTTCACCGGCCATGCCGGCAGCTGGTACGGCAAGCTGTTCCTGTTCGCATGGACCTGGTCCTTCGCCTACCACCTGTGCAATGGCCTGCGCCATATCGTGCAGGACTTCGCGATCGGCTTCTCCATCCCCGCCTTCGTGCGCAGCAGCTGGATCTCGGTGTTCGCCAGCCTGGTGATCACCGCGCTGGTGTGGGCCTACGTCTTCCTGGGAGCGGCCGCATGAACAAGTACCGTACCCCGCTGAAGAACGTGCGTGGCCTGGGCGCCGCCAAGACCGGCACCGAGCACTTCGTGATGCAGCGCCTGACCGCCACCGCGCTGGTCGGCCTGACCATCTGGTTCCTGGTGTTCGTGCTGAGCCTGATCGGCGCCGATTACGTGACCGCCACCGACGCGGTGTCCAAGCCGTGGAATGCGGTGCTGCTGGTCGGCTTCCTGGTCGCGATGTTCTGGCACGCCCAGCTCGGCCTGCAGGTCGTGCTGGAAGACTACATCCACAACTCGCTGCTGGCCCTGGCGCTGCAGACCACGGTGAAGTTCATCGCCGTGCTCGGCGCGATCGTCAGTGTGTTTGCGGTCGCCCGCATTGCGCTCGGCGTTGCCTGAGTCCAGGCACCAAGACAGGAATCCAGATTAGATGTCCGCTTACAAGATTACGGAACACAAGTACGACATGGTCGTGGTCGGCGCCGGCGGTGCTGGCCTGCGCGCGACGTTCGGTCTTGCCGCCAAGGGCCTGCAGACCGTCTGCCTGACCAAGGTCTTCCCGACCCGCTCGCACACCGTGGCCGCGCAGGGTGGCATCTCCGCCGCGCTGGGCAACATGGGTGAGGACGACTGGCGCTACCACTTCTTCGACACCATCAAGGGCTCGGATTGGCTGGGTGACCAGGACGCGATCGAGTACATGTGCCGCGAAGCGATTCCGGCCATCATCGAACTGGAACATTACGGCGTACCGTTCAGCCGTACCGAAGAAGGCAAGATCTACCAGCGCCCGTTCGGTGGCATGACCACCAAGTACGGTGAAGGCCCGTCCGCGCAGCGTACCTGCGCCGCCGCCGACCGTACCGGCCACGCCATGCTGCACACGCTGTACCAGCAGTCGCTGGCGCACAACGCGCGCTTCATGATCGAGTACTTCGCCCTCGACCTGATCTTCGATGACGAAGGCGTCTGCCGCGGCGTGCTCGCGCTGGACATGGCCGACGGCTCGCTGCACCTGTTCCGCGCCCACGGCGTGGTGCTGGCCACCGGCGGCTACGGCCGCGCCTACTTCAGCGCCACCTCGGCCCACACCTGCACCGGCGACGGCGGCGGCCTGGTCATGCGTGCCGGCCTGCCGATGCAGGACATGGAGTTCGTGCAGTTCCACCCGACCGGCATCTACGGCGCCGGCTGCCTGATCACCGAAGGCGTGCGTGGCGAAGGCGGCATCCTGCGCAACAGCAATGGCGAGCGCTTCATGGAGCGCTACGCACCGCACTACAAGGATCTGGCTTCGCGCGACGTGGTGTCGCGTTCGATGACCATTGAAATCCGCGAAGGCCGCGGCGTGGGCGAGCACAAGGACCACATCCTGCTCGACCTGACCCACCTCGGCCCGGGCGTGATCGACGACAAGCTGCCGGGTATCGCCGAAAGCGCGCGCATCTTCGCCGGCGTGGACGTGCACTCCCAGCCGATCCCGGTCATCCCGACCGTGCACTACAACATGGGCGGCATCCCGACCAACTACCACGGCGAAGTCGTGCGCAAGGTCGGCGACAACCCCGATGCGGTGGTGCCGGGCCTGTACGCGATCGGCGAAGCGGCCTGCGTCTCCGTGCACGGTGCCAACCGCCTGGGCTCCAACTCGCTGCTGGACCTGGTCGTGTTCGGTCGTGCGGTGGCCAACCGTTGCGCCGAAACCATCAAGTCCGGCGCGCCGCACAAGACCCTGCCGTCGGATGCGTGCGACAAGGCGCTGGGCCTGCTGGACAAGCTGCGTTACGCCAACGGCGACACCCCGACCTCGGTGATCCGCGACAACATGCAGCGCACCATGCAGAACGATGCAGCGGTGTTCCGTACCAGCAAGACGCTGGAAGAGGGCTGCGCCAAGATGTCCGAGATCTTCGACTCCTTCCAGGACGTCAAGGTGACCGACCGCTCGCTGGTGTGGAACTCGGACCTGATCGAAACCTACGAGCTGAACAACCTGCTGCTCAACGCGGTGGCGACGATCAACTCGGCCGAACAGCGCAAGGAAAGCCGTGGCGCGCATGCGCATGAGGACTTCCCGGACCGCGACGACGTCAACTGGCAGAAGCACACGCTGGTCAACGTCGACGACAACGGCAAGTGCAGCTTCGACTACCGTCCGGTGCACATGTACACGTTGAGCAAGGACGTGGACGTGGTGCCGCCCAAGCCGCGCGTTTACTAAGAGACCTGCGGCATGACCTCCGTCCACGCAGCGCTCGCGACCATCGCCACCCACCCGGGTGGGGTGGCGCGTGCGCCGCTGGCCGGCGGTGTCGACTTCCTCATCTTCCGTGCTACCCGCGCCTGCTTCGCAGCGCGAGCCGCCTGAGCCAACGAGAACAGCCATGGCAGAGTTTTCCCTCCCCAAGAATTCCAAGATCGGAAAGGGCAAGCACTTCCCCGCCAAGAGCGGTGCGAAGAACACGCGCACTTTCAAGATCTACCGCTGGAGTCCCGACGACGACAGCAACCCGCGCACCGACACGTACGAGATCGACCTGGACAGCTGCGGCCCGATGGTTCTGGACGCGCTGATCAAGATCAAGAACGAGGTCGACCCGACCCTGACCTTCCGTCGTTCGTGCCGCGAGGGCATCTGCGGTTCGTGCGCGATGAACATCGACGGCACCAACACGCTGGCCTGCACCCGCGCCATCGCCGACTGCGGCAAGGCCGAAGTGCCGATCTACCCGCTGCCGCACATGAGCGTGGTCAAGGATCTGGTCCCGGACCTGACCCACTTCTACGCGCAGTACGCCTCGATCAAGCCGTGGATCCGTACCCAGACCCCGCCGCCGCCGGATCGTGAGCGCCTGCAGTCGCCGGAAGACCGCAAGAAGCTCGACGGCCTGTACGAGTGCATCCTGTGCGCGTGCTGCTCCACCAGCTGCCCGAGCTACTGGTGGAACGGCGAGCGTTACCTGGGCCCGGCGATCCTGCTGCAGGCCTACCGCTGGATCGTCGACTCGCGCGATGAAGACACCGGTGCGCGCCTGGACGAGCTGGAAGACCCGTTCAAGCTGTATCGCTGCCACACCATCATGAACTGCTCGCGGACCTGCCCGAAGGGCTTGAACCCGGCGCTGGCCATTGCCGAGATCAAGAAGCTGATGATGGCGCGCCGCGCCTGATTGAGTGGTTCCAGCACCGCTCGCGCGCAGGCGCGGGCGACATCGGCGGCACCGACCGGAAGGTCCGGTGCCGCTGTCGTTTCAGGCGACCCGGCGGTCGCCGCCTTATACGGATGCATCCACGTCGATGGACGAAGCCACTGAATTGAAGAAGCTGCGCTGGCGTTGCCGCCGCGGCATGCGCGAACTGGACCAGCTGTTCGGCCGTTACCTGGACCGTTGCTGGCTGCAGGCCCCTACCGAAGAGCGCGAGGTTTTCCTGTTCCTGCTGGAGAGCGAGGACGATAAGTTGTGGCGCTGGTTCATGGGTTACGAGGAGTGCCCGCATGCCCAGCCCGCCGCGCTCATCGCCCGGATCCGCGCCCTGCCGGCTTGAATGGCGCCCGTCGCGCTGGCAGTGCGGCGCGCAGCTGCTGATCACCGCGTTGGCGCCGTGGGCGCTGTGCAGCAGTGACCTGCCCGCCGGGCTGCGCTGGCCCGCATCGCTGCTGGCCCTGGTGCTGGGCGCTGCCGAGGCGTGGCGGTATTGGCGGACCCCGGCGCAGCGCATCGTGATCCTGCCCGGCGAGGCCTTGGCGCAGGTGGACGGCAAGGCTGTCCAGGACCTGCAGCTGTCCGATCGCGGGGTGCTGCTGCAGCTGGCGTGGCGCCACCAGGGGCGACGTCGCTGGCGGCTGTTCTGGCCCGATACGCTGGCCCCGGCGTCGCGACGTGAACTGCGTCTGGCCGTGCGCGCACGCTGCATTTCCCGTTCACGTCCGGCAGTGGCACCATAGCCTGAATTGTCCGGCGCACCTGCATGTTCAAACCCATCCCTGTTTCAATCGGTCTGCGCTATCTGCGCGCCAAACGCCGCAACGGTTTCATCTCCTTCATTTCGATGGCCTCCATCCTCGGGATCGCGCTGGGCGTGACCGTGCTGATCACCACGCTGGCGGTGATGAGCGGTTTCCAGAAGGAAATCCGCGACCGCCTGCTGCAGATGACCGCCCATACCACCATCACCACCGACGGCGCGCCGATGTCGGACTGGCAGCGTGCGGTGGATACGGCCAAAAAGGATCCGCGCGTGGCCGGTGCCGCGCCGTACATCGAGATCCAGGCCATGCTCAGCGGTCCGCGCGTGCAGGGCGCGATCGTGCAGGGCATCGATCCGGCGCTGGAGCCGGGCGTTTCGGTGATCAACCAGAAACTGGTCAAGGGCAGCTTCGACAGCCTCACACCCGGCAGCTACAACCTGCTGGTGGGCAAGGAGCTGGCGATCTGGCTGGGCGTGGATGTCGGCGACACCGTGCTGGTGACGCTGGCCGAAGTGCAGGGAACCCCGGTCGGGGCGATGCCGCGGCTGAAGCGCTTCACCGTCAGCGGCATCTTCGAGGCCGGCTACAACGAAATCGACAAGGGCGTGGCGTTCGCCAACATGGCCGACCTGGAGCGCGTGCTGCGCATGGACGGAGTCACCGGCGTGCGGCTGAAGCTGCATGACATGGACAAGGCGCTGGACGTGGGCGTGGACCTGGCCCACACCCTGGGCGGCGGCTACCGGGTCAGCGACTGGACCCAGCAGAACGCCAACCTGTACCACTCGCTGCGCATGGAGAAGGTGGTGATGGGCATCCTGCTCTCGCTGATCATCGCCATGGGCGCGTTCAACCTGGTGTCTTCGCAGGTGATGCTGGTCACCGACAAGCAGGCAGACATCGCCATCCTGCGGACGCTGGGGCTCACCCCGGGCGGGGTGATGCAGGTGTTCATGGTGCAGGGCTCGCTGATCGGCATCATCGGCACCGTGGCCGGGGTGATCGGCGGCATCACCCTGACCTTGAACCTGGAGCGCATCCTCGGTGCGATCGAAACCCTGTTCAACGTCAAGCTGCTGCCCGAGGACGTCTACTACATCACCGGCCTGCCGACCGACATGCAGACCCCGGACATCATCGTCATTACCGTGATCGCGCTGGCCATGAGCTTCCTGGCCACGCTGTACCCCGCGTGGCGCGCCGCCCGCACCCAGCCGGCGGAGGCCCTGCGCTATGAATGAGCCGATCAACCGCGGCGATGAAGTGATCCGCGCCGAAGGGCTGGCCAAGACCTATGCCGAAGGTCGCATGCAGACCCCGGTGTTCAATGGCCTGGACCTGGGCGTGACCGCCGGCGAGACGGTGGCGATCATCGGTGCCTCCGGCGCCGGCAAGAGCACCCTGCTGCACCTGCTGGGCGGGCTGGATACGCCGACCGCCGGGGAGGTGTTCGTGGCCGGCCAGCGCATGTCCGGGCTGTCCGACGGACAGCGTGGCCAGCTGCGCAACCGCGCACTGGGCTTTGTGTACCAGTTCCACCACCTGCTGCCGGAATTCACCGCGCTGGAAAACGTAATGATGCCGGTGCTGCTCGGTGGCCAGGACGTGGCGGCGGCGAAGAGCCGCGCACAGGCCCTGCTCGAGTCGGTCGGGCTGGGGCATCGGCTGGAGCACAAGCCCGGCGAGCTGTCCGGCGGCGAGCGCCAGCGTGCCGCGGTGGCGCGCGCGCTGGTCAACCGGCCGGCGTGCGTGCTGGGCGATGAGCCGACCGGCAACCTGGACGACAAGACCGCCGGCACCGTGTTCGAGCTGATGCTGGAATTGAACCGTGCGTACCACACCAGCCTGGTGCTGGTGACCCATGACCGCAGCCTGGCGCGCAAGCTCGACCGCGTGCTGGAACTGCGCGAAGGGCGCCTGCACGCACTGGCCCACAGCCAGGTCTGAGCTGGCCGCTGAATGGCCGGCGCGACCGTGTCGCCGGCCTCACGCGATGGGTGCATCATCGGCGCATTCATCCCCGATGGAGGCGCCATGAAGACCCTGACCGCAACCGCTGTGCTGTGCCTGACCCTGGTCGGCTGCGCCACCACCGGCCGCCTGAGTGGCGAGCAGCGTCTGGCGCTGTACCGTGCCCATTCCGGCCCGCCGCAGCAGGACATGCCGCTGTATGGATCGTTGTCGGGCTGGACCGAACTGGGCGACAGTGCGCTGGCGGTGTGGACGCGTCCCAGCGAAGGCTACCTGCTGGAACTGCGCGGACCGTGCCAGGGCCTGGACTACGCGCCGGCGATCGCCCTGACCAGCAGGGTCGGGCGGGTCTCGGCACGCTTCGACAAGGTGCTGGTGCGCGATCCCACGCCTGGCCCGATGAACATGCCGTGCTTCATCGACAGCATCCGCAAGCTGGATGTGCAGGCCCTGCGCTCGTCGGAGAAGCAACTGCGCCAGGCGCAGGTGCAGGAGCGCGAGGAAGGCCAGGCCGCGCCGGCGAAATAAACCGGTGCCGGTCGTTGGCCCGCACCGCGCAAATCACGCTTCGGGGATGAATCCGGCCGGCTTCTCGGCGTCCTTCTCGAACAGGTACTTGACCAGCTCGGTTTCCAGGAACGCGCGATGCTTGGGATCGCGCGGCGACAGCCGGTTTTCGTTGATCAGCATGGTCTGGTGCGCCAGCCAGGCGCTCCAGGCGCTCTTGCCGATGCCATTGAAGATGCGCTGGCCCAACTCGCCGGGATAGGGCACGAAGTCCAGGCCTTCGGTGTCGCGTTGTTCGTACTGGCAGAAAACGGTGCGGGGCATGGGCTTACTCGGAATCGGCTGGGGATGGTGCGCGTCGCATTGTACGGCGCTTGGGCGATGCGGGCGGTGCGCCGGTCTCCAGCAGCTTGCGGATCGGGGCGGGCAGGCCGAGCGTGGCAAGCGCCTGCGCATCGACCCAACGCAGTCCGGGATCTTCCACGCGCAGGCCCTGCACCCGGCGCACCAGTACCTGCAGGTGCAGCCGGTAATGGCTGAAGGTGTGCTGCAGCACGGGCAGGGGCTCCGCGTCTTCCAGCGAGCCGTCGATGTGCGCGTCGAACCAGTCCTGCAGCTGGATGCCGCTGTCGGCCTGCGGCAGCGTCCACAGCTGCGCCCAGATGCCGGTGTCCGGGCGCTTCTGCAGCAGTACCCGGTCGCTGCCATCGCGCAGCAACAGTGCAACCGCCTCGCGTTCTGGCAGGGTCTTGCTCGGCTTGGGCGTGGGCAGCTGGTCCGCGCGACCTTCGCGGCGTGCCACGCAGTCGTCCTGCAGCGGGCAGATCGCGCACGCGGGCCGGCTGCGGGTGCAGATCGTCGCGCCCAGGTCCATCTGCGCCTGGGTGTAATCGGCCAGGCGCGCGGCGGGCACGTGCTGTACGTGCGCTTCGGCCAACGCCCACAGCACTTTCTCCACCGCCGGCAGGCCGGGGAACCCCTCGATGCCGTGGTAACGGGTCAGCACGCGCTTGACGTTGCCGTCGAGGATCGCAAAGCGGTCGTTCCAGGCCTGGCTGAGGATCGCGCCCGCCGTGCTGCGGCCGATGCCCGGCAGCGCGTGCAGCGCATCGGCATCGCGCGGCAGCTCGCCGCCGTGCAGCGCTACACAGCGCTTGGCCGCCGCATGCAGGTTGCGCGCGCGGGCGTAGTAGCCCAGCCCGGCCCACTGCGCCATCACCGCATCGTTGCTGGCGGCCGCCAGCGCGGGCAGGGTGGGGAACACCTGCAGGAATTTCAGGAAGTAGGGGATGACCGTGCTGACCTGGGTCTGCTGCAGCATGATCTCCGACAGCCATACCCGGTAGGGCGAGCGCGGGTGCTGCCACGGCAGGTCGTGCCGGCCGTGGCCGTCGAACCACGGCAGCAGGCGCGCGACGAAGGCATCGTCGGTGGGAGCGTGGGCGCTGGCGGATGGCTGGCGTGGCATGGGGGTTCCGCAAGAAGGTAGTGCCACCCCATGGGTGGCTGCGGCGGCGTTGACGGCGTCGGCAGCGGGACGCACTGGCCGGACCTGGTCGAGCAGCCACCCATGGGGTGGCTCTATCCGACGCGCGGTGCGTGCGCCCGCGCGCTGTTCGGTCAGCCGCCCAGTGCGTCGGGCAGCAGGGCGTCGACGAAGGCTTCCGGGTCGAACACGCGCAGGTCTTCGGGACGCTCACCAATGCCGGCGAAGCGGATCGGAATGTTGAACTCGCGGGCCAGCGCGAACACCACGCCGCCCTTGGCGGTGCCGTCCAGCTTGGTCACCACCAGCCCGGTCACGTTGACCGCGGCATGGAACTGACGCAGCTGCGAGAGCGCGTTCTGGCCGGTGGTGCCGTCGATGACCATCAGCACTTCATGCGGGGCGGCCGGGTCGAGCTTGCCCAGGACGCGGCGGATCTTGCCCAGTTCGTTCATCAGCCCGCCCTGGGTGTGCAGGCGGCCGGCGGTGTCGGCGATCAGCACCTCGGTGCCGCGCGCCTTGCCGGCCTGCAGGGCATCGAACGCCACCGACGCGGCGTCGGCATTCTGGCCCTGCGCGATCACGGCCACGCCGTTGCGCTCGCCCCAGGCCTGCAACTGGGCCACGGCGGCAGCGCGGAAGGTGTCGCCGGCGGCCAGCATCAGGCTGTGGCCGTCGTCCTTGAAGCGCTTGGCCAGCTTGCCGATGGTGGTGGTCTTGCCGACCCCGTTGACGCCGACGGTGAGCACCACGAACGGCTTGGCGGTACGGTCGATGACCAGCGGCCTGGACACCGGCTGCAGGATCGCGATGAGCTCGCCGCGCAGCGCGGCCAGCAGCGCAGTGGCATCGGCGAATTCGCGCGCCTTCATGCGCTTGCGCAGGCCTTCGACCAGTGCGGTGGTCGCACCGACGCCAACGTCGGCGGTGATCAGTGCGGTTTCCAGCTCGTCCAGCAGGTCGTCGTCGAGCTTGGGGTTGCGCGAGAACAGGCCGCCGAAGCTGCGCGCGATGACGCTGTTGCGCAGCCGGTCGCGCCAACCGGGCTTGCCCGGCGCGGCGGCGGGGGCGCTGTTGTCATCAGGCACGCTGGCCAGCGGCTGCGCGGCTTCCTGCACGATCTCGCTGGCGACCAGCACCGGCGGCGGCAGCGGGGCGGCGATCGGTTCGGCGATGACCACCGGGGCGGTCTGGGCGACCGGGGCGGTCGGTGCAGCGGGGGGCGTTACAACCGGCGTAGTCGGTGCGGCAGGGGCCGCTGCGATCGGCGTAGTCGGCGCGGCAGGGGCCGCTACGATCGGCGTAGTCGGTGTCGCAGGTGCTTCCCGGACTGCTGCGGCCGGGGTCGGGACCACGGGCAGTACCGGCGGCGCCGCTTCCACGGGCGCAACCGGTGCTACCGCCGCTGGCGCAGGCGCGGCCACCGGCACGGAGACGCCGGGAACCGCGGCGGCGGGCGGCTGGACGGGCGCGGGCGCTGAAGGACCGTCTTCACTGGCCTGCGGGAACGCCGCTGCCAGCTCTTCGGCCGAGTAGTGCTGGGTCTTGGGCGCGTCCTGCGGAGCGTCCTGGGGCTTTTTGCGACGGAAGAAACTGAGCATTGGATTCGGCGCTGAAATCAGGGGGATATGCTACCACTGCGCCCTTGGACGGCAGTGCGAACGTGGGGTGGTGCAGTGTCGGCGGGCAGCCGACCAACGGTCGGCTCTACAGACGTTGGGATTGCAGCCGTTAACGGCTTTGGATGCCTGCGTCATCGGACGTGGGCCATGCATCGTGGAGTGCAGCAGCGTGAACGTGATGTCCATTGCCAGTGCGGGGATGCGTGCCGCAAGCCTGGGCGTGCAGGCCGCTGCGGCCAACGTGGCGCGTCTGCCGGTGGAGGGTTCCGCCCGGATCGGGGTGGCTCAGACCCCGGTGGTCGGAGGCGGGGTGGAGGCCGGTCTGGTCGAGGATGCCCCCGATCCTGGCGCACCGGTTTCAGACCTGCTCGCCGCGAAGGAAGCGGTGCTGGCGTTCACTGCCAACGCCACCGTGCTTCGCCGCAGCGACCAGATGCTCGGCGCGTTGCTGGACGAGCGCGCCTGAGGCCGCGTCGACGCAGCTGACAGGTGGCGCCCGCTGGCCGGCTCCCCGCAATCACGGGTAGTGCCGACCGCTGGCCGGCTCTACCCGGGTTCCCAGGAGCCGGCCAGCGGCCGGCACTACCCGGGTTCCCAGGAGCCAGCGAACGGCCTGCATTACCTGGGTTCCCAAGAGCCAGCCAGCGGCCGGCATTACCCGGGTTCCCAAGCCGGCCAGCGGCCGTCACGGTGGTCTCGCGTCGCCGTTACGCCGACAACTCCAGCAGCAGCTTGTTGAGCCGGCGCACGTAGGCGGCCGGGTCCTTCAGCGTGTCGCCGGCGGCCAGCGCGGCCTGGTCGAACAGCACCCGGCTGAGATCGTCGAAGCGGGCGTCGTCGGCTTCCTGGTCCAGCTTGCCGATCAACGGGTGGCCGGGGTTGAACTCGAACACCGGCTTGCTGTCGGGCACCTTCTGGCCGCTGGCTTCCAGGATCTGGCGCATCTGCATGCCCAGGTCCTGTTCGCCGATGGCCAGGATCGCCGGGGAGTCGGTGAGGCGGTGCGAGACGCGTACGGCCGCCACGTCGTCACCCAGTGCGGTCTTGATGCGTTCGACCAGGGCCTGCTTGTCCTTGGCCACGGCTTCCTGCGCCTGCTTGTCTTCCGCGCTTTCCAGCGCGCCCAGGTCGAGGTCGCCACGGGCGACGTCGGCGAAGGACTTGCCGTCGAATTCGGTGAGGTAGCCCATCAGCCATTCGTCGATGCGGTCGGTGAGCAGCAGCACTTCGATGCCCTTCTTGCGGAACACTTCCAGGTGCGGGCTGTCCTTGACCTGGGTGTGGCTGTCGCCGGTCAGGTAGTAGATCTTGTCCTGGCCGTCGATCATGCGGCCGACGTAATCGGCCAGCGACACGCTCTGCTCGCCGCTGGCGTCATGGGTGGAGGCGAAGCGCAGCAGGCCGGCGATCTTCTCGCGGTTGTTGAAATCTTCCGCGGGGCCTTCCTTGAGCACCTGGCCGAACTGCTTCCAGAAGCCGGCATAGACCTCGGGCTTGTCGGTGGCGAGCTTGTCGAGCATGTCCAGCGAGCGCTTGGTCAGCGCCGACTTCATCGAGTCGATGACCGGGCCGGACTGCAGGATTTCGCGCGACACGTTCAAGGACAGGTCGTTGGAATCGACCACGCCCTTGATGAAACGCAGGTACATCGGCAGGAACTGCTCGGCCTGGTCCATGACGAACACGCGCTGCACGTACAGCTTCAGGCCCTTGGGCGCGTCGCGGTGGTACAGGTCGAACGGGGCGTGGCCGGGGACGTACAGCAGGGAGGTGTACTCGAGCTTGCCTTCGACCTTGTTGTGGCTCCAGGCCAGTGCGTCCTGGTGGTCGTGTGCGGCGTGCTTGTAGAACTCCTGGTACTCGGCGTCGGTGATCTCGCTGCGCGGACGGGTCCACAACGCGCTGGCGCGGTTGACGGTTTCCCATTCGACCTCGGCCGGGGCGTCCTCGCCGTGGTGTTCCTTGACCATCTGGATCGGCAGGCCGATGTGGTCCGAATACTTCTTGATGATGCTGCGCAGGCGCCAGCCGTCGGCGAAGTCCTGCTGGTCGTCCTTGAGCTGCAGGACGATGCGGGTGCCGCGCTCGGGCTTGTCGATGGCTTCGACGTCGAACTCGCCCTCACCGCGCGAGGACCAATGCACGCCCTCGCTGGCGGGCAGGCCGGCGCGGCGGGAATAGACGTCAACCTGGTCGGCGACGATGAAGGCGCTGTAGAAGCCCACACCGAACTGGCCGATGAGCTGGGAATCCTTCTTCTGGTCGCCGGAGAGCTGGCGCAGGAAGTCGCCTGTGCCGGACTTGGCGATGGTGCCAAGGTGGGCGATGGCGTCTTCGCGGCTCATGCCGATGCCGTTGTCGTCGATGGTAAGGGTGTGGGCGTCGGCATCGAAGCTGACGCGGATGCGCAGGTCGCCGTCGTTCTCAAGCAGGGCCGGCTGAGTCAGCGCTTCGAAACGCAGCTTGTCGGAGGCATCGGCGGCGTTGGAGATCAGCTCGCGAAGGAAGATTTCCTTGTTGGAGTACAGCGAGTGGATCATCAGCTGCAGCAGCTGCTTGACTTCGGTCTGGAAGCCCAGGGTCTGCTTTTGGGTCTGCTCGGTCATGAGTGGCGGTTCTCCTTGGACGATGCCGCGCCCGGCGCGGCGGCTGGTCAAGGGGTAGGGGTGGATTGTCCCGAATTCAAGAGCGTGAGCAGAAGCCTCGGCTGAATCCAAGGCAAGCGCCCGGCACCTGTACGTCCTCGGCGGAGGCCGGCGCGGGTGCGGTCCCGGGACACGGCGTAAATCCGTCGATGGAGCCTCGTGGCAACATCCATGTTGCCCAACGGTCCCGGGACCGCACCCCCACCGGCCTCTGGCAGGCGTTTGGTGTGACGCGGGTAGAGCCACGCCATGCGTGGCTGCTCCTGGTGACGGTATCGGAGAGCGTGGTGGAGACAGTGGCCGGACCGCCTAGAATGGCGCCATGAATCGCCTGATCTTCGTGCTCATGACCTGCTCCCGCCTGTTCGACCCGTCCGCACTTTCCTCTTGGAGCTACGCATGAAACCGCGCCAGCCGGTGGCGGCGGCCGTGGGCCAGGTGCGGATCATCGGCGGCAAGTGGCGCGGGACGAAACTGCCGGTGCCGTTGTCGCCGGGGTTGCGGCCGAGCAGCGACCGGGTGCGCGAGACGCTGTTCAACTGGCTGATGCCGCGCATCGGCGGGGCGCGGGTGCTGGACCTGTTCGCCGGGAGCGGGGCGCTGGGGCTGGAGGCGGTGTCGCGCGGGGCGGCGCAGGCGACGCTGGTGGAGCGCGATGTGGCGTTGTCCCGGCAGCTGCGCGAATCGGTGGCGAAGCTGGGCGCGCAGGGGCAGGTGCAGGTGGTGCAGGCCGATGCGCTGCAGTGGCTGGCGCAGGCGCCGGCCGGGCAGGCCGATATCGTGTTCGTGGACCCGCCGTTCGCGGCCGGGCTGTGGGATCAGGTGCTGGCCGGGCTGGGGCCGCATCTGGCCGCCGATGCCTGGCTGTATCTGGAGGCACCGGCCGAGCAGGCACCGCGGGTACCGGCGCCGTGGCTGCTGCACCGGGAAGGGGGCACCCGCGAGGTCCGTTTTGCCCTGTACCGCCGCGCCGCTGCTACACTTTCACCAGATCACAACGTGTAGCTGCCGTATGACCGTGGCCAACCGCCGCATTGCCGTGTACCCGGGCACCTTCGATCCGATCACCAATGGTCACATCGACCTGGTGAACCGGGCTGCGCCGTTGTTTGAAAAGGTGGTGGTCGGCGTGGCGCAGAGCCCGTCCAAGGGCCCGACGCTGCCGCTGGAGCTGCGCGTCCAGCTGGCGCGCGAGGCGCTGGGGCACAACCGCAACGTGGATGTGATCGGGTTCGATACGCTGCTGGCGCATTTCGTGCGCTCGGTGCATGGCGGGGTGCTGCTGCGCGGTCTGCGCGCGGTGTCCGATTTCGAATACGAGTTCCAGATGGCGAGCATGAACCGCCATCTGATCCCGGAGGTCGAGACCCTGTTCCTGACCCCGGCCGAGCAGCACAGCTTCATTTCGTCTTCGCTGGTCCGCGAGATCGCCCGGCTGGGCGGCGACGTGTCCGGCTTCGTGCCCGCCTCGGTGCTCGAGGCGCTGCGCAAGGTCCGCGAAGCGAAGTCGGGCCCGTCGTAAAAACCTGTCAGACCCATACATACCAAGAATCACCAAGGGAGGAATTCCATGAACAACACCATGCGTGCCATGTTGATCGCGTCGTTCGCGCTGGCCTTCACCGCCTGCAAGAAGGAAGAGGCCGCTCCGGTTGCCGAAGCCCAGCAGGCGCTGGTCGCCCCGGACGCCAATGACGACGCCGGCTGGAAGAAGTACCTGCAGGCCGTGGCCGTGCAGAACATGGGCAACATCACCAACAGCCCGTTCCTGTACTACCTCTCGCCGGAGTCCGATCCGGAGTTCGCCGCCAAGTACGAGCGCCAGGTTGAAAGCGCCACCCAGGCCGTCGCGCGCGGCATCCAGCCGGGCAACATGCTGGCCTTCGGTTCGTCGGCTTCCTCGAAGATGGCCGACATGATCCAGGCCGTGTTCAAGGACGTGCCGGCCGACTCGATGAAGGGCGTGCGCGTGGTGTTCATCGGCAAGGCCGCTGACAACGCCCGCGTGCAGTCCATCGTGCAGCCGACCGGCGCCGAGTACATCTTCGTAGAAGCCAAGTAACCCGTGCAGTGGCGGCCGCGCCTGTGGCGTGGCCCGGGCGGCTTCTTCCGGGAAGCCGCCGATGACCGGCCTGCGCCATGGCGCGGGTCGGTCCTCATCCGCCGGCGTGGGCGTGGAGTAACGCCATGTCGCTGAAAATCAATGAGCTCTGCGTCAACTGTGACGTGTGTGAGCCCGCCTGTCCCAACCAGGCCATCTCGATGGGTGAAACCATCTACGTGATCGATCCGGCCCGCTGCACCGAGTGCGTGGGACATTTCGACGAACCCCAGTGCGTGGTCGTCTGCCCGGTGGAATGCATCGATCCCGATCCGGACATCCCGGAAACCCAGGACGCCCTGCTGGCGAAGTTGTACGGTCTGCAGCGCGACCATCCCGAACTTTATGCGGAGCCCCCATCCGAATGAATACGTTGTCGCGTCGTTGGTTGCTGCTCGTCCTGCTCTGGTCCCCGGTGGCATGGTCCGCCGCGCCTGCGCAGGGTTCCCTGGCCAGTCACCCTGACGGCGCGGCGATCGCCAGCGGTCACCACCTGGCCACCGAGGCCGGCATGGAGATCCTGGCCAAGGGCGGCAACGCCTTCGACGCGGCGGTGGCGGTGTCTTCGACGCTGGCGGTGGTCGAGCCGATCAGCTCCGGGCTGGGCGGCGGCGGCTTCTTCCTGCTGCACGACGCGGCCACCGGCAAGGACGTGATGCTGGATGCGCGCGAGACCGCGCCGCAGTCGGCCAATGAAGCGGCCTTCCTGGACAAGAAGGGCGAGCTGGACCGCGACCGCTCGGTCAACGGTCCGTGGTCGGCGGGTATTCCCGGCCTGCCGGCAGCGCTGGTGGAACTGTCCAGCAAGCACGGCAAGCTGCCGCTGCGGACCTCGCTGGGCCCGGCGATCCGCATCGCCAGTGAAGGCTTCCCGGTGTATGCGCGCATGGCCAAGGGCTACGCTTCGCGCCGCGAGGTGATGGAGCGCTACCCCGGCACCCGCGAGGTGTACCTGCGCAATGGCAAGCCGATCGCCGAGGGCGATGTGTTCCGTCAGCCGGAACTGGCGGCGACGATGGAGCGGCTGGCCGCGCAGGGCTTCGATGGTTTCTATCGCGGCCAGACCGGCAAGGCCTTGTTGGCTGGCGTGAAGCAGGCCGGTGGCCGCTGGACCGCCGAGGAGCTGGCCGGTTACCGGGTCAAGCTGCGCGAACCGATCGTGTTCAACTACCGCGACTGGAAGATCACCACCGCTTCGCCGCCGTCCTCCGGTGGCATCGCGTTGGCGGCGATGCTGCAGATCCTGGAAGGCTGGGACCTGAAGTCGATGGATGAAGCACACCGTACCCACCTGGTGGTGGAAGCGATGCGCCGCGCCTACCGCGACCGTACCTTCTTCCTGGGCGATCCGGACTTCGTGCAGATCCCGCAGAAAGTGCTGACCAGCAAGGATTACGCGCAGGGCCTGCGGGCCACCATCCACCCGGAAAAGGCCACGCCGAGCGACCTGCTGTCGGGCAATCCGACCCCGCTGGAAGACGATGAGACCACGCATTTCTCCATCATCGACCGCGACGGCAACCGTGTTGGCGCCACCCAGACGGTGAACCTGCTGTACGGCTCGGGCCTGATTCCCAAGGGCACCGGCGTGCTGCTGAACAACGAGATGGACGACTTCGCGCTGAAGCCGGGCACCCCCAATGCGTTCGGGGTGATGGGCTATGCAGCCAACGCGCCCAAGCCGGGCAAGCGCATGCTCAGCTCGATGACCCCGACCTTCATGGAGTCGCCGGACAAGGTGGTGGTGCTGGGCACGCCGGGCGGCAGCCGCATCATCACCATGGTGCTGCTGGGCATCCTCGGTTACGACGACGGCCTCAGCGCGCAGCAGGTGGCCGCATTGCCGCGCTACCACCACCAGTGGCTGCCGGACGAGATCTCGGCCGAAACCGGCGCGCTGTCGGTGGACACCATCAAGCAGTTGCAGGCGATGGGCCACAAGATCGAACTGCCCGGCGACAGCGCCGAAGGCGGCCGTGGCTCCAGTCACGTGTGGGGCAACCTGCAGACGGTGGAGTGGGATCGCCGCAGCAACGTGCTCAGCGGCGGCAGCGATCCGCGCAACCCGGTGGGCAGCGCGGCGGTCACCGCGGCCGCTGGCCGCTGATCCCGGACACTGTGGATGCGTTCGAGACCCCGCCGCCTGGCGGGGTTTTTCGTTATGCGCGCCTAGCGAATATTTAACGCGCCGCGCCGGATAATTTACCGATGAAACTATGGTCGATACGCGGCAACACACAGAAGCTGGACGGCGGTGCGATGTTCGGCAATGCGCCGCGCGCGGTCTGGGAAAAATGGGCGGCACCGGACGATCTGAACCGGATCGAGCTGGCCTGCCGGGCGCTGCTGGCCAGTCCGCTGGCCGGCAAGACCGTGCTGTTTGAAACCGGTATCGGTGCATTCTTCGAGCCGAAGCTGCGCGAGCGCTATGGCGTACAGGAGCCGCGACACGTGCTGATGGAGTCGCTGCGCGAGGCCGGCTTCGAGCATGAGGACATCGACGTGGTGGTGCTCAGCCACCTGCACTTCGACCACGCCGGCGGCCTGCTGGCGCAGTGGAGCGAAGGCCGCGAGCCCGAACTGCTGTTCCCCAATGCGACCTTCCTGGTCGGTGCCGAGCACTGGCAGCGCGCCCTGCACCCGCACCCGCGCGACCGCGCCAGCTTCATTCCGGAGCTGCCCGCACTGCTGCAGGCCAGCGGCCGGCTGGAGATCGTGGACGGGCCGTATTCGAAGGCGCTGGGCAGCAGTGTGCGTTTCAGTTTCAGCGATGGGCATACCCCGGGCCTGATGCTGGCCGAGATCGTCGGCCCCGAGCAGGCCGACGGCCAGGCACGTGGCGGCGTGGTCTTCTGCGCCGATCTGATTCCCGGGCGCTCATGGGTGCATGTGCCGATCACCATGGGCTACGACCGCAACGCCGAGTTGCTGATCGACGAGAAGCGCAGCTTCCTGGAAGACAAACTGGCCCGCAACGTGCACCTGTTCTTTACCCACGACCCGCAATGCGCGCTGGCGCAGGTGGCCCGCGATGAGAAAGGCCGCTTCGGCACCGTCCATGAGCAAGGCGAATTGAAAGCCCGCGCCCTGGCGTAACCCGAGGGTAGTGCCGGCCCCTGGCCGGCTCCACGTAGCCTCCGACAGCATCGGGTAGTGCCGGCCGCTGGCCGGCTCCACGAAGTCTCCGACAGGATCGAGAGCAGCCGGCCAGCGGCCGGCACTACCGGGGCATGAGGTGCCGACCGTTCGGCCGCACCCTCGGGATGTCGGTCGACCTTTACCCGGCCATCAATGCGCCTTCAGGCAACTGCTCATGAAGGTCTTGCGCGCATCGCCGGCCAGCTTCCTGGTGGCGGCATCGGCGTTGCAGCTTTTCATGCGTTCCTGCGGCGTGGACGCCGCCGGAGCGGGGCCGCTCAGGCAGGCCTTCTGCGCGGACTTGTAGTCCTCGCCGGTCTTGCCCTTGTTCTTGGCCGAACAGTCGGCCATGCGTTGTTGCTGTGGCGTGGCGGCGCTGGCCATCACGGGGCTGGCGATCAACAGCAGGCAGGCCAGCAGGGACACGGTCTTCATGGCAACGCTCCACGCACGGGTTGATGGTGCGCGCAGCTTCTGCCCTGGCATGAGCAGATGACGTGAAATTACCGGTGTGACGTCAACGGCGCGGCAGGCCGCCCTGCGTCTCCCGGCGGCTGGAGGCGGCCACCGGGACAGCTGCGGCGGCGATCAGCCAACCAGGCGGGTACCGAAGATGCGATCGCCGGCATCGCCCAGGCCCGGCAGGATGTAGCCCTTCTCGTTGAGGCGGGCATCGATGGCGGCGGTGTAGATCTCCACGTCAGGATGCACGGCCTGGACGGCAGCGATGCCCTCGGGCGCGGCTACCAGGAAAATGCCCTTGAT
>NZ_DAMAGC010000055.1:0-25470 GCF_031995405.1 Stenotrophomonas sp.
AGCCGCATGGATGCGGCTTGGGAGCCTACACGGACGTACTTGCGGCGTGTCCCGCGAACCCACACACCCCCGCCCTGCCCGCTGGCGCGCAGACAAGGAGGCTCTTATGCCCACTCAGCCAACACACTCATCGGCACGCCCATCCGCGTGCAGGCACGTGTCGCCAACCCATCCTGCAGCGCACGCCGGAACAACGGCGCCATCGCACGCAGCACGCGCGCGGAGGTGCGTGCCTGTGCGCGCTGCACCGTAGAGCGCTCCAGCATCGCTTCAGCCCAGTCCGGCAACAGCGCCGCACCCGCACCGAGGAACAGCTCGCGCGACAGCCCCGCCATCGGCACCGGCAGACGGATGCCCGACAACACCGCCAGCACCTCGCGCGAGCGCGCATCGAAACGCAACTGCGGCAACTGCCGGGCGAAATATGCGTCCACCTCCGCTTCGGTGGCCGGCACGCCGGTGGCGCCCAGTGCCTCGGCCACCCGCTTGTACTCGCCGTAATACTGGTCGGCGATCGCCACCGGCACCTTGCGGCAGTAACGGCGGCAGCCCTGCAGGAAGCCATAGGCCTCGGTCACGTGCACCCAGGTCAGCAGCGCCGGATCGTCGGCCGAATACACGCGCCCGTCGGGCGTCTGCCCACGCACCTGCGCATGAATGCGCTTCACCTTGGCCACCAGCGCATCCACCTCAGCGTGCGGCGCATAGCTGGTACCGGCGACGAACGCCGTGGTCCGGCGCAACCGGCCGACCAGATCGTCGCGGAAGTTGGAATGGTCGTACACCCCGGCCAGCGCCAGCGGATGCAACGTCTGCAGCATCAACGCGCACAGCCCTCCGGCCAGCATCCCCGGAAACTCCGAATGCACCCGCCAGGTCACGCTGTGCGGCCCGAACCAGCCCGGATCGCCCAGTGGCTGGTCGTAATCGATCCCGCTCTGGCCGCGCGGGAAGGCCCCCAGTACCCAGCGCCGGATGTGCGCGGTAACGGGACGGGAAAGACGTTGCAGCAGTGGCGGCATTGCAGATCCAGGCGGGGCGAGACGACCGCGGGCTGCGCGGTCCGCCCTGATTCTGGCCGATCACGGCGGCATCAGCGAGCCTTCCCGCTCAGCCGCCGTTTCATGTGCATCTGCAGCACGAAATCACCTGCGACATCTTGTCGCAGGCCGCAGCCGCGATGATGCACCGCACCACGCCCTGCCCATTCAGAAAACCGTGCGCTCTGGCTTCGCACCGCCCCCATTGCACGCCCCGCTGGAAGTGCTAGAACTGAATCCGCCTCAAGTTCGTCCAATGCGCTGTCGCACGTTCCAGAAGGAGCACGTCATGATCGCTTTGTTCAAGGGTTTGGGTTTGCTGTTGCAGGACAACGAGCTGTACAACAGCCCGTTCGAAAAACAGGTCGCGCATTGGCGTAACAAGAGCGAGCAGCAGATCCGCGAGGAAGTGGAGGTGCTCGCCAAGGCCAAGGGCCAGTGGCTGATGGCCTCGATCGTAGGCTGGCAGGCGTCCTCGCTGCTGATCCTTGGCCTGATCAGCAACTATCTGTGGCGCGACGACTTCCATATCACCTTCACCCGCGTGGTGATCGTGTTCGGGTCGTGGATCTCGATCCTGTTCGTGATCTGGTTCATGGCCAACATGTTCGACCATACCGCCGGTTTCGAGCGCTGGATGAAGGCCTTCAACAGTCGCGCCCGGATCACCTCCGACGCCGACACCGTGGAATGCGTGGCCGAGGCGCTGGACATGGCCCAGCTGTATCCGGAAGTGCTCGACTACAAGCAGGCCGTCACCGCCCGCCGCGAGCTGCGCCACGAAGACATCCGCATCATGCGCGAGATCGGCCGGATGAAGCAGCATTCGGAACTGGTCGGCCAGCTCAACCATGTGGGTGAGCAGGACCACCGCGGCAACCTGCACCTGCAACCGGCCTTCTAGCCGTCCCGGAATCCGGGGGGAGCCACGATGCCACCGTGATCACTCACGGTGGCATTGTTCTTTGGGCTGCTCGCTGACGCACACGCTGAATCCCTTGGGCAGATCGGGCACCTGTCCGGTCTTGCCGACCGCCACCGACAGGCGCCGCAAGGGCGCCTGTGTGCAGGCCGCATCGGTCTTGCAGCGCGGGTCCAGCACCAGGTAGTGGCACTGGCCACTGCTGCTGGCGATGCACTCGAACCGTGCCACGCCGTCCACCACCGTGCTCTTGCTGTAGAGCGCATCCACGCCATTGGCGCGCACGCGGGTGACCGAGGTATTGCTCGATTGTGCGCAGCCGGCGATGGCCAGCACGGCGGTACACAGGATCAGGACGTTGCGCATGGTCGCTCCAGGAGGGGGGGACGGGTGGCTTACATGCCGCGGAACAGGCTCATGAACGGCTGGCTGACACTGAGCAGCTCGGCGCGGTGTTTCAGGCGCAGCTGGCCGCGCCCGCTCTCATCGCGGCTGACCGCCGCCACCGCTTTCATGTTGACGATCGTGGAACGATGCACCTGGCGGAAACGCTGCGGATCCAGCACGTCCAGCAACTCGCGCAGCGGCGTGCGCAGCAGGCTTTCGCCCTGCTCGGTGACCACCGTGGTGTATTTGCTGTCGGCACGGAAATACAGCACGTCTTCGAGCATGATCAGCTGCGTATCGCGGCCGTTGCTGGCGGTGATCCAGGCCAGCGGCGGCGCGGTCGGCGCGCTCGCGCCGCCGTGGCCCAGCCGCTGCAGCAGTTGCTCGAGCATCGCGCTGTCCGGCCGCCCCTGCTGCATGCGCGCCAGGATGCGCTCGCGGGTGGCCAGCAGGCGCTCGTCACTGACCGGCTTGAGCAGGTAGTCCATCGCGCCCTGCTCGAAGGCATCGATGGCGTACTGGTCGTAGGCGGTGACAAACACCACCTGCGTGCGTGGGCTGATCTCCGGCAACGCGCGGGCCACGTCGATGCCGGTGATGCCGGGCATGCGGATGTCCAGGAAGGCCAGGTCCGGCTTGAGTTCGGCCAGCTTCTCCAGCGCGCAGGCACCGTCTTCGCATTCGGCCACCAGGCGCAGTTCCGGCCACAACCGCTGCAGCTGGGCCACCAGCGACTGGCGCAGCAGGTCTTCGTCTTCGGCGATGAGGGCATCAAGCTGCATGGATCGCCTCCCGCGCATCCCGCGGCAGGGTAATGGTAGCGGCCACGCCGCTGGGGAAATTGGACACGATGGCCACGCCGGCGCGTTCGCCACAGGTAAGGCGCAGGCGTTCGCGCAGGTTCTTCAGGCCGATGCCGGTCCCGCTGCTGCTGTGCCCGAAGCCCAGCCCGTCGTCGGCCACGGTCAGGGTCACGTGGTCGTCGAAGGCGCGCGCGATGATCCATACCGTGCCACCACCGGGCTTGGGCTCCAGGCCGTGCTTGATCGCGTTCTCGACCAGGGTCTGCAGCGCCATCGACGGCAGCGGCAGATCCAGCAGTGCCGGCGCCACGTCGACCTGCAGCGCCAGGCGGGCACCCATGCGGATCTTGAGGATCTCCAGGTAGGCCTGGGCACGCTCCAGCTCCACGCGCAGGGTGGACATCGACTCGTCCACGCTCGGCAGCGAGCTGCGCAGGTACTGGATGAGGTGGCCCAGCATCTGGTCGGCACGCGGTGGATCGGTGCGGGTGAGCACCTGCGCATTGGCCAGGGTGTTGTAGAGGAAGTGCGGCTCGACCTGGGCGTGCAGCAGGTTGAGCTTGGCCACCGACAGTTCCTTTTCGGTGGAGGTCTGCTCGGCCGCGGCCTGCTCGTCACGGCGCTGCTCGGACACGCGGCGGGTGATCGCGCGGCTGACCGCTTCGGCGTTCTCGTAGTTGCTGCCTTCGTCCACCGCCAGCAGGTCGGCCCAGACCCCGGCGTCTGGCTCGAACAGCAGGGTGACACTGCTGGTGCCCTGCCCCGGGGTGACCGTGGCCAGCACGCTGTTGCGGCGGATCGCCAGCCGTGCCGGCAGGTTCCAGCGCGATGGCGGGCGGCCGTTGTAGGGATCCACGCGGCGGACGCAGGCACGCACCTGCAGGCTGCCGGCGGCGCTTTCGATGTTTTCCACGCGGGGCAGTTCGGCGATGGCTTTTTCCACCAGCGCAAACGCCGGGCCGGCATCCATCGGCAGTTCGATCTGGCGGCGCTGGCGACTGGACAGGGTGGTGCCGTCCAGGCGACCGGCAATCAACCAGACCCGGCGGATATGGGTGATGCAACTGCCGATCGCGGTGACCACCAGGAACATCGCCAGCAGCCCGAAGACCCACCCGGGGCCGTCGTCCATGCCACTGAAGATGCCACTCCAGACGAAACCGGCCACGACGATCGCGGCGGCCCAGGCCAACAGGATGCGGAGAATCAGAGCGAGGCTGGCGAACACGGCGGCGTCTTCACATAGGGAGTGAGGCGAGCATAGCCCTGCCACCGCCGGGAACAAGCGGCATGCGACGAAGGCGGGAAATGGGGGGATGAAGCCGGGCAGGCGGTGTCCCCACCGGCGATGCCGATGGGGACGGTCGGCTTATTTCCGCTCGGCGGCGCTGGCGTCGCGCGGCGCACGGAACTGGGAATCGTCGCTCCAGTTCGGCCAGGCCCGCGAATTGGCCAGCTGGTTGCCCAGGGTGTACAGCACTTCCAGGTCGCGCGAGGCACCGGCGAAGGTCCAGTCCGGCTGCCACTGGTCGCCCTGCTGGTGGTAGCGCTTGGCGGTGTAGTCGTCCGAGGCGGCCTTGCCTGCGGCCACGCCGCCGTCCACCCAGTCCTGGCCGGCCGAGTAGGACACCGCCGGCACGCCGCGCTTGGCGAAAGGGAAGTGGTCGGAGCGGAAGAACAGGCCGGCTTCCGGCTTCGGGTCCGGGGTGTAGCGGATGTCCCAGCCCTTGGCCACGTCCTTGAGCTGGTCCAGCAGTTCCAGCCTGGCCGAGCCGTAGATGCCGAAATCACGCGACGGCCCGAACGGCGCCATGCCGTCCATGTTGATCACCGCCACGGTCTTGCTCAGCGGGTACAGCGGATGGCTGGCGTAATACTCCGAGCCGAGCAGGCCCTTTTCCTCGGCGGTGACCGCCAGGAACAGCACCGAACGCTCCGGGCGCTTGCCCTTGGCAAAGCCGCGCGCCAGTTCGACCAGCGAGGCGGTGCCACTGGCATTGTCCAGCGCGCCGTTGAAGATGGTGTCGCCGTTGGCATCGGGCTTGCCCACGCCGATGTGGTCCCAGTGCGCGCTGTACACCACGGTCTCGTCCGGATGACTGCTGCCTTCCAGGCGCGCGGCCACGTTGTGCGAGGTGATCACCTCGGTCTTGACCGCGTACTTGGCCGAGAAGCTTTCACCCTTCAGTTCCACCGGCTTGAAGTCGCGGGTCTGCGCCTGCTGCTTGAGCGTGTCGAAATCCAGGCCCGCGCGCTTGAACAGATCCACGGCCAGGTCGCGCTGGATCCAGCCTTCCAGCAGCGGATGCGCCTCGGCGGGGTTGTCGCGGACCACGTCGAACATGGTGTTGGTGTTGGAGCCGGCCACGGTGGCCCAGCCATAGGAGGCCGGTGCGGTTTCGTGCACGATCAGCACGCCGAGTGCGCCCTGGCGCGCGCCTTCTTCGTACTTGTAGGTCCAGCGACCGTAGTAGGTCATGCCCTTGCCGTCGAAGTCGCCCTGGCCGCTTTCGAAGTCCGGATCGTTGATCAGCACCACGGCGATCTTGCCCTTCAGGTCCACGCCCTTGAAGTCGTCCCAGTGGCGCTCCGGCGCGTTGACGCCGTAGCCGAGGAAGACCAGCGGCGCGTTCTTGATGTCCACCTCGGAAGCGCCGTTCATGGCGGCGCGCACGGCGATTTCCTTGCCCTGGCTGAGCACCTGCGGCTTGCCCTTGCTGGCCAGCGACAGGCTCGGGGTGCCGACGATGTCGCCCTTGCGCAGCGGCACGGCCTGGGTCCACAGACGCTTGCCATCCTTGAGGTCGCCGCCCGGCTGCAGGCCGGCCGCCGCGAACTGCCTGCTCAGGTACGCAATGGTCTTTTCTTCACCGGCAGTGGCCGGCGAACGCCCTTCATAGGCGTCAGAGGCCAGTTCCTTGACGTCGGCGGAAATCCGCGCGCCGTCGAATTTCGGCGTTGCCGCCATCAGCGCGCTGGACACCGACAGGGCCAGCACGCTCAGTACTACTCGTTTCATCGCTCTCTCCACAACGGGACCACGTAGATCCCGAGTGTAGGCTATGTCGATACCGCCGCAGCGCGTGCCTCCAACACGGCCTTTTCGCGCGCATTGGCAGTCAACCCGGCCGCGCGCAGGAACGCCGCGCGCGCCTCCTCGCCCCGCCCCAACTGCGCCAGCAGGTCGCCCTGCACCGCCGCCAGCGGCGCGTAGTCCTGCAACCGGCTGTCCTGCGCCAGGCGTTCCACCAGCGGCCAGGCCGCCGCCGCCCCGTCGGCACGCGAGATCGCCACGGCGCGGTTCAACTCGATCACCGGGGAGGGCTGTTGCCGCGCCAGCCGCTGGTACAGCGCAGCCATGCCGGCCCAGTCGGTGTCCTGTACGCGGCGTGCGCGGGCATGGCAGGCGGCGATTGCCGCCTGCAGCACGTAGGGATCTTCGCCCCCGCCCAGCGCGATCGCCTGTTGCAGCGCGGCCTGGCCGCGCGCGATCTGCAGCCAGTCCCAGCGCGTCCGGTCCTGCTCGGGCAACAGGATCGGCGCGCCGTGTGCATCCACCCGCGCGGCGGCGCGCGAGGCCTGCAGTTCCATCAACGCCACCAACCCGTGGATCTGCGGCCAGGCCGGCAGCCGGTGCAGCAGCACCCGCCCCAACCGCACCGCCTCCTCGCACAGCGCCGGACGCATCCAGTCGTCGCCCGCACTGGCCGCATAGCCTTCGTTGAAGATCAGGTAGATCACCTCCAGCACCGAGGCCAGCCGCTCGGGCAATGCCGCCTGGCGCGGCACCTCGAACGGCACCTCGCGGGCGGCAAGGGTGCGCTTGGCGCGCACGATCCGCTGGGCGATGGTCGATTCGGGCTGCAGGAACGCGCGCGCGATCTCCTCGGTGGTCAGCCCGCCCAGCAGACGCAGCGTCAATGCAACGCGTGCATCGGGCGACAGCACCGGATGGCAGGCCACGAACATCAGGCGCAGCAGGTCATCGCCGATGTCGTCCTGCAGCGCGTCGCTGTCATCGGGCGATGGCAGCGGCTGCGGCTCCAGTTCGCTGGCGTACTGCGCATGCTGGCCGGCCACCCGCTGGTGCTGGCGCAGCACGTCGATGGCACGATTGCGCGCCGTGGTCATCAGCCAGGCTCCCGGGTTGTCCGGAACCCCCTGCGCCGGCCAGCGCTCCAGCGCGGCCAGCCAGGTGTCCTGGGCCAGTTCTTCGGCACGCCCGACATCGCCTTCCAGCATCCGGGCCAGGCGCGCGATCAGGACCGGCGACTCCATGCGCCAGAGGGTATCCAAACGGTGCGAAAGTGCGTTGTCCATGGACGCGATCACAGCATCAGTGTCGACCCCGCACAAGCACGGCGCCGCATCAGCCCGGCGCACCGTCCATATGCGCGATTTCCCACAGGTGCCCATCCAGGTCCTGGAAGCCGCGCTGGTACATGAAGCCGTAATCGCGCGCCGGCTGCGGCTCGCTGGCACCGGCCTGCAGGGCCTTGTCCACCCGTGCGTCCACCTCCGCGCGGCTGGTCGCCGACAGGCAGGTGATCACCTCGGTCTGCTGGCGCGCATCGCTGATCGGCTTGGTGGTGAACTGGCTGAAGAAGCGCTCCACCAGCAGCATCACGAAGATGCTGTCGCTGATGATCATGCAGGCCGCATCGGCATTGGTGAAGGTGGGATTGAAGCTGTAGCCGAGCGCGGCGAAGAAGGCCTTGGAGGCCTCCAGGTCGCGCACGGGCAGGTTGACGAAGATCATCTGCGGTGAATCGGTCATGGCACAACGTCCTTGAAGGAAAGGGGGGATCAGGGCTGCTTCATGCAGTTGACCATCCACGGCTTGCCGTAGCGGTCGATCAGAAAGCCCCAGCGATGCGCCCAGAACGTCTCGCCGATCGGCATCTTTACCTGGCCAC
This sequence comes from Stenotrophomonas sp., assembly GCF_031995405.1. GTDB lineage: Bacteria > Pseudomonadota > Gammaproteobacteria > Xanthomonadales > Xanthomonadaceae > Stenotrophomonas. The sequence continues at coordinate 8,069 of NZ_DAMAGC010000055.1, forward strand.
CCTCGGCCAGCGCGGTGAACACGCGCTCGGCTTCTTCGATGGAATCGACATCGACGTTGATCGTGGTGCTGTTCTCACCGCCCGGGGACGGGCCGTCGGCGGCCATCAGGATCGCGCCGTCCACCTCCAGCTGGCTGTGGGCAACGTGGTCCAGGGTTTCCGGCGGCATCTCGCCACAGCCTTCGGCGCTCTCCATCGGCGGCATGTCGCGGTACTTCATTTCCGAGACGACCTTGCCGCCGAGGACCTGCGCATAGAATGCCATCGCCTCGTGGGTGCTGCCGTTGAAGCTCAGGAACGGAATCAGTTTCATGGGTATTCTCCTCTCAATGGCCGCTGTCGATACGGTCGCGCAGACGCTGTTCCTGCGCCTGTAATTCGGGGGTGAAGGCGGCGCCGAAATCCTCCGGACCGAAGACCGGACGCAGCTCCACCACGGCGCCCGGACCGAACGGCGCGCGGGTCAGCCACTCGGTGGCTTCGTCCAACGAGCGCACCTGCCACAGCCAGTAGCCGCAGACCAGCTCGCGGGTTTCGGCGAACGGCCCGTCGATCACCCGCGGGGCGCCCTCGCCGAAGCTCACCCGGCGCGCACGCGAAGTCGGGTGCAGGCCCTCGCCGGCCAGCATGATCCCGGCCTGCACCAGCTGTTCGTTGAAGGCGCCCATGGCGCGGATTTCTGCTTCCGTGGGCATCTGCCCGGCCTCGGTGGCCGGGGTGGCTTTGACGAATACCATTACTTTCATCGGTCTGCTCCGGGTGGGTGCGCGGGTTGGCGTGCCCTTCACTGGTTACGACGTCCCAGTGGAGCGGAAATCGACAGACCTGCAAAAGAAATTTCCGAATCCGTCGCAGCGCGGCGCAAATACCCTGAACAGGGAGGCGTGCCGCGCTGCAACACACCCGTCGCCACGGCTGCGGCATCATGGCCGCCCCTGCCCAGGAGCGGTCCCGCCATGCAATTCCTGCTGCTGATCTATATCGATGAAGGCCTGCTGCAAGCCCTGCCCGGCGAGGAATACGATCGCCTCATGCACGATTGCCTGCAGCATGCCGATGCCTTGCAGGCCAAGGGCACCCTGGTGCTGGCCCAGCAACTGCAGCCGGTGGACAGCGCCCGCACCCTGCGCACCCGCCAGGGCCAGGCGCGGATCACCGATGGCCCCTTCGCCGAAACCCACGAACTGCTGGCCGGATTCAACCTGATCAACGCGCGCGACCACGACGAAGCGTTGGCCATCGCCCGGCAGTTCCCGTGGTCACGGTTCGGCAGCATCGAAGTGCGGCCGCTGGCCGACATGGACGCCGAACGCGCGCGCGTCGGCGCCTGAGGCCGCCGCGCCTGCGTGTAGCGGTTGCCGCTACAGCAGGGTGATCTTCAGATCGCGCGCACCGATGCCGTCATTGCCGCTGTAATCGCGCGCGCTGGCGCGGATCACGTAGTCGCCGGCCGGCAACGCATCGGGCTGCCAACGACCGGTTTCCACCCGGCCATCGCGCACGGTGTTGGTCACCAGGTAGCGGAAGCGGGTCACCGCGCTGCCATGCACGGTGATGCCGCTGTCCGGTGCATAGGCCACCTTGGTGGCACTGTCGCGCGGGGGCATCGAATTGAACACGATGTTGAAGCGCGGCTGCTCATAACCGGGCAGCGGCTGGCCCTGGGCATCCAGGATCTGGTAGCCGACCTGGTAGGACCCGAGCCGACGACGCGACTGGTTGCCGTCCACCTGGTCCCACGCCTCCACCACGATCTGCACGCCCGGGCCGCTGCGCGGCAGCGCCACGCGGCCATTCGCGCCGGCGGTGAGCGGCTGGTCCAGATCGTCCAGCAGCGCCACGTCGGTGATGCGCGGGGCCACCGTATCGACATAGCCGGTGAATCCCAGCGCGACCGCGTTGCGCTCGAAACCGCTGGCGCCCACGCTCAGGTGCACGTGCGCCATCCGGTTGATGCTGCCCAGGCGGTCGCCCACCTGGAAGCGCGTGCCGCGACGCACGCGGATGCGCTGCAGCGTGCCGTCGTCATTGAACAGCTGCTGCCAGCGCGGGTCGAACGGGCGATCGGCCGGGTCGCGCCCGACCTTCATGTGGATGTACTTGAGCCGGTCCAGCACCAGCCCTTCGGCCTGCCCGCCCACCGACCAGGTTGCGGTCGGGCTGCTGACCTTGCCCTCGGCGATGGCCAGCACGGTCTGGCCGACATCGCCGCGGATATCAAAGCCGCCATGCAGGTGGTGGCGGCTTTCACCGTGGAAATCGCCACGCACTTCGCCCAGCGTACCGACGACTTCATGCCAGCTTTGCTGCGGGGCCAGCGGCCAGCGCCCGGCGGTGGCCGGCAATGGCGCATCCGCGGCGGGCCCGACCAGGGCCGGTGGCGCGACGGCGCCAGCGGCAAGCGCGCTGATCCGATGCAGCCGATACGCGGCCGCGTCGGCAACCAGCAGGCGGCCATCGGCGTCGAGCGCGATGCCGGACGGACGGGCCAGGCGCGGCTGCGGTTCGGCGCCGAGCAAGGCAATCTGGTGCCCCTGCGGTGTCACCTGCACCAGCCGTCCGCCGGTGTCGCCCACGTACAGCACGTCGTCGTGGGTGACCGCCACCGACAGCGGCCCGTTCACCAGGCCACCGTCGGCCACCTGCGTGCGCAACGTGCCGTCCGGCGACAGGCGACGGATCGCATTGTTGTATAGATCGGCGATCAGCAGGTTGCCATGCGCATCCAGTGCCAGCGCCACCGGGGTATCCAACCGCGCTTGTGTGCCGATGCCGTCCACGCTGCCCGGGCGCTCGCCACCGGCCAGGGTGCGTACCGTGCCATCGGGCTCGATCACGCGGATGCGGTCGTTGTAGGTATCGGCAACGAACACCCGTCCATCGCCACCCACCGCCACGCCCATCGGCGCGTCGAAGCGCGCCTGTGCGGCGGCACCATCGGCGAAACCGGGCTGGCCGTCGCCGGCCAGCGTGGTGACCACGCCGTCGGTGCCGATCCGGCGGATGCGGTTGTTGCCGGTGTCGGCTACATAAACATTGCCGGCGGCATCCAGCGCGATGCCCGAGGGCGTATTGAACTGTGCCTGCAACGCCGGACCATCGCGCCAGCCCTCGCCGCTGCCGGCCAGCGTATCCACGCGCCCATCCGGATGCAGGCGACGGATGCGGTTGTTGTCGCCGGCATCGGCGATGTAGGCCACCCCGTTGGCGTCCAGTGCCACCGCGTAGGGATCGGAGAACTGCGCCTGCGCACCGGCGCCCTCGCGCGCGCCGTCCACGCCGTTGCCAGCCAGCGTCTCGATCCGCGCCTGCCAACCCAGCACCGTGGGGATGGGACCGGGCGCGATCGCCGCGGGCAGCGGTGCCTTGAGAAACGTCCACGCCAACCCTGCCGCGGTGGTCAACGCCACCGCCACCATCATCCAGTGCCAACGTTTCATTGCGTTCCCTGCCGTTTCGAGGGGACGACCTTAGCCGTTGACCACGCCGCTGCAAAGCCCGCGTGCTTGTGCCATCGCCGGGTTCCGGGTTCAATCGATACTCATTCCATGGAAGGACGCCCCGATGCCCGGCCTGCGATACCGTCTTGCCGTTCCCCTGCTGCTGGCCCTGTTCGCCACGCCGGCGCTGGCCATCTCCATCGATGCGGCAGCTCCTGCGAAGCAGGCGGCAGCCCCCTTGGCACAGACGCTGGCCGACACCATCGCGCTGGCCGAGAACGGCGACAGCGTCGGCGCACTGCTTGGCTTCGAGCGCGTTTTCGCCGACCCAGGCTTTGCACAGCTGCCCGCATCGCTGCGCCTGGACGGCTGGATCACCGCCGGACGCGTTGCGTTCAACGCACGCCAGCCGCGCGACGCACGCCGCTACCTGGATGCCGCGCTGGAGCAGGCGCCGGAGGATTCGCGTGCCCTGTACGTCCTCGGTCGCCTGATGCTGTGGCAGCAACAGCCGGTCCAGGGCGCCGCCCTGATCACCCGCTCGCTGCGCGCCTCCGATCAGTTCCTCGGCGACTTCGACGCGGCGATGGCCTACGCGCTGGACGAACAGTTGCACGATCAGCCCGACGTCCGCCGCGCACTGCTGCAGGTGCTGTTCGACCGGCAGTGGCAGGACGACGGCATGGAACCCCACGCGCTGTGGCTGACGCTCGCCACCCTGCAGGCCGATGCCGGGCAGCATGCGGCACTGGCCACCACCGTGGCGCGCATCGACGCCCCGATGGACGTGGTGACGTTGCGCAGCGACAAGCGCTTCGACGCCGTGGTCGACCGCCGTGATCCGCGTTTCGATCCACTGCAGTCCGCCCGCCGGCATGCCGATGCGTTGCGCGTGGAAGGCCTGCTGCGTCCCGAACGCGGCGATCGCATCACCGAACTCACCGATACCCTGCTGTTGATGGGCGAGCACGAGCAGGTGCTGAGCACCACCGAGGCGGTGTACACGCGGTTGGCCGCCGCCGGCGCGTCCCGGTCGTTCCCCGGCGCCGATTACGCGGCCTGGATGCTGATGCACCGCGCCACCGCCGAGCACCGCCTGGGCCGCGATGCACAGGCCGAGGCCACCCTGGTGCTCGCCAGCACGTTGCATGAGCAGGGACCGGCGTTCAACCCGCTGATGCGTCTTTACCTGGCCAGCTGGTACCTGGGCAAACTGCAGCCCGAGCGTGCCCTGCAGACGATGGATGGTCTGGAAGAAGGCGCCATGTATGGGGAATACGTGCGCCAGTGGATACGCTTCAGCGCCTATCGAACACTCGGCGACGCTGCGCGTTCGATGCAGGCGCGGCAATGGCTGCAGTCCAACCAAGGCGAAGGCCGCAGCGTGTACCTGGAGGTGCTGCTCAGCGAAGACCGACTGGATGACGCTGCGGCATGGCTGGTCGCCGCGCTGCACGACCCGGGGCAGCGGCAGGACCTGCTGCAGCTGGTGCAGGGCTTCCGCATGCTGCCGCCGATGCCGGCCGATGTGCATAACGAGAAGGGCTGGCAACAGCTGCTCAAGCGCCGCGACGTACGCGCCGCCGTCGATGCGGTGGGCCGCATCGAAACCCAGCCCATCTACGGCCGCAGCGCCTGGCGGTGATCCCCGGCTCCGCCTCCGGCCCGTGCATCGGGCCGGCGACCGGCGCTACTTTGCCGGCGTCTCCACCTTGAACCCCATCGCCTCGCGGTAGCGCACGTACAGCGTGCTGACCTTGTCCACGTAGTCCAGGGTCTCGGCATACGGCGGTACGCCCTTGTAGCGGGTCACCGCCCCGATGCCGGCGTTGTAGGCGGCCGCGGCCAGCGTGCGGTCGCCCTTGTAGCGCTTGAGCAGCGCCTTCATGTAACGCGCGCCGCCGTTGATCGACTGCTCGGCCGAGAGCGGATCGGCCACGCCGAACTCGGTGGCCGTATCGGGCATCAACTGCATTACGCCCTGCGCGCCCTTGGGCGATATCGCGCCCGCATCGAAGCCGCTCTCGGCATGGGCGATCGCCCGCAGCCAGGCATCTTCCACCCCGGTCGCTTTCGCCGCCGCCTTGAACTGCTTGGCATGCCGGTTGAGCTGCGGCGCGCCGACCTTGCCCAGCCCTTCGTGGGCCGGCTCGCCCGGCGGGGTGGCCACGGTGAATTTCAGGAACACCCGCGAGCCCGGCAGGTTGCGCGTGGAATAGACCATCGCACCGTCCTGCTCGCGCTCGTACAGGGTGCCGCTGAAGACCCCCATGTTGCCCCACAGGTTGGGCGTCTGCACCGCGTTGTCATCCACCTGCTGGGCGGTGCATCTGGAGCCGGGCTCGGGCGCGGTGGCCAGGCTCACCGTGTTGTTCTGCACACAGCGATATACCGTGCGCGCCGACGCCGCCCATGGCAGCAGCAACGACAACAGGGCCAACACGGCAGGCAGGGTCGGGTTCATGGGCTCGGTTCGGGGCACGCCAGTCGTGCGGCGCGATCATCCGGCCCAGGCCGCGAACCGAAGGTGAATACCGGGCCCGCCAGGCGGGCGGACCCGGCCGACGCTCAGCGCGGGCCGCCGATCAGCCGCTTGCCGGCATAGCCCAGGGCCAGCAGCAGGAACCACAACGGGCTGATCGCCAGCGCGTAGAGGGTGTCCGGCTGCAGGGTCAGCAGCACCAGCACGAACACAAAGAACACCAGGCACACCACGCACATGGCCACGCCGCCGGGCATCTTGAACGTCGAGGCCGCGTGCAGCTGCGGGCGACGCCGGCGATACACGATGTAGGAGCACAGGATCAGCGACCACACGAACATGAACAACACCGCCGCCAGCGTGGTGACCAGGGTGAACGCGGTGACCAGGTTGGGGATCAGGTAGATCAGCATCGCGCCCAGCAGCAGGCAGATGCAGGAAAACAGCAACCCGCGCGCCGGCACCGCCGCCTTCGACAGCCGCGCGAAGAAGCTCGGCGCGTGACGCTCCTCGGCCAGCCCGTACATCATCCGGCTGGTGGAGAAGATGCCGCTGTTGGCCGAGGACGTCGCCGAGGTAAGCACCACGAAGTTGATCAGGCTGGCCGCGGCGGGAATGCCGGCCAGCACGAACAGCTCCACGAACGGGCTCTTGCCAGGCACGACCTCGCGCCACGGGGTGACCGCCATGATCGCGATCAGCGCCAGCACATAGAACACGATGATGCGGATCGGGATCGAGTTGATCGCCTTGGGCAGGTTGCGCTCCGGATCGGCCGTTTCGGCGGCGGTCGTACCCACCAGTTCGATGCCGACGAAGGCGAACACCGCGATCTGGAAGCCGGCGAAGAACCCGGCCAGGCCCATCGGGAACATGCCGCCGTCATTCCACAGGTTGGCGAACGAGGCCTGGTGGCCAGACGGTGCGGTGAAGCCCCATGCCACCAGCCCGAAGCCGGTGATGATCAGCGCGCAGATCGCGATGATCTTGATCAGCGCGAACCAGAACTCCATTTCGCCAAACAGCTTGACCGTCACCAGATTCAGGCTGAGCAGCAGGATCACGCACATCAGCGCCGGTATCCACGGCGCCAGGTCGGGGAACCAGAACTGCGCGTAGGCGGCAATCGCGATCACATCGGCGATCGCGGTGATGATCCAGCAGAACCAGTAGGTCCATCCGCAGAAGAAGCCGGCCCATGGGCCCAGCAGGTCGGTGGAGAAGTCGATGAAGGACTTGTATTCCAGGTTGGACAGCAGCAGTTCGCCCATCGCGCGCATCACGAAGAACAAGATCGCGCCGATGATCAGGTAGACCAGGATGATCGACGGACCGGCCAGGCTGATGGTCTTGCCCGAGCCCATGAACAGGCCGGTACCGATGGCACCGCCGATGGCGATGAGCTGCAGGTGGCGGTTGGACAGACTGCGCCGGAGGTGTTCCGGCGGGACGGCAGGATCGGACATGGGCTCGGGCCAGCGGGGCGAAGGCTCTGAACATAGAAGAGAGCGGGCGGTTGCGCTACTGCCGCGTCAGGCCGCCCTCGCCACCGGGTGTCGCCTTCACCTTGCAACGCCCCCCCTGACCCCGACACTGGGAGTGTCCCGACAGGCGTCGCGGGCAATCCCTGTTCCAATCCCCGCCCGCAGGTGGTGATATAGCCCGCATCGGGGCTGCGGCCACGGCCGCCGTTCACCATCCCCCACCGGCATCGAGGTCTGCTTGAACCGCGCCAGGATCATCCTCGCCACCGTGTTGTTCGCCCTGCTCGGCGCTTTCCTGCCGATCGCCACCGTGGCGTACTTCACCTGGGCGCGGGCCACCGAGGCCGAGCAGGACCGCCTCCAGCTCACCGCCGAACGCACCCTGCTGCGCGCGCACCGTGCCTACGAAACCGGGCTGCTTGCCCTGCGCCGGCTCAACCAGAGCCACCTGGAACCCTGCTCGGCCGACCACCTGCAGCTGATGCGCAGCCTGGTGCTGAGCACCCACTCGGCCGAGCAGGTCGGCTACTTCGAGGACGGCCGGCTGCGCTGTACCTCGTGGGGCATGATGGACAAACAGGTGCCCACGCCTATACCGGACCACATCACCGCCGATGGCGCCGGCATCACCCTGGGCGTGCGCCCGCAGGCCGGCGACGGCACCGCCCTGCTCGCGGTGTATCTGGACCGCTACGACATCCTGATGGACCCGGCGCGCTTCGTCGATGTCATCACCGATCCCAACGTGCGCCTGGCCGTGGCCAGTCCCGACGGGCGCCTGATGGCCCAGCAGGACATCCTCGACCAGCAGTTGCTGCAGCGTCTGCTGCGCGATCCGCACAGCGGCATGGACAGCAACACCCTGTACGCCACCGCCCAGGACCAGGAATGGCTGGCCATCGCCACCGCGCCACGCACCGACCTGATGGCCAGCTTCCGCAAGCAGTTCCGGCAGTTCATTCCGCTGGGCGTGCTGGGCGCGCTGGCGGCGATCGCGCTGGTGGTCTGGCTGTCGCGGCGGCGCCTGTCGATGAAGGCCGAGCTGGCCACGGCCGTGCGCAGGCGCGAGTTCTTCATGCACTACCAGCCGATCATCGAGCTGGACACCGGCATCTGCGTCGGCGCCGAGGCCCTGGTGCGCTGGTCGCGTCCGGATGGCAGCCAGGTGCGTCCGGACCTGTTCATCCCGCTGGCCGAGGAGCACGGCCTGATCGAGGCCCTCACCGACCAGGTCATCGAGCTGGTCATCGCCGACATGCGCGCGCTGCTGGTCCAGGACCGCAGCGTGCACATCGCCATCAACCTGTCCGCCGGCGACGTGAGCAGCGGGCGGGCGCTCAAGGTACTGTCGGCCCGGCTGGCCGGCACCGGCATCCACCCGCAGCAGATCTGGCTGGAAGCCACCGAGCGTGGTTTCATCGACGTGCAGCGCGCGCGCAGTACGCTGGCGCTGGCCCGCCGCGCCGGGCATTGCGTGGCCATTGACGATTTCGGGGTGGGCTATTCCAGCCTGCAGTACCTGCAGCAGTTGCCGCTGGATGCGTTGAAGATCGACAAGTCCTTCATCGATGCCATCGGCACCGACAGCGCCACCAGCCCGGTCACCTCGCACATCATCGACATGGCCAAGACGCTGGGCCTGTTCACCGTGGCCGAGGGCATCGAAACCCCCACCCAGCTGGCTTACCTGCAGGCGCGCCAGGTGGAGTTCGGACAGGGCTGGCTGTTCTCGCGGCCGTTGCTGCCGGAGGCGTTCGTCGCCTTCCATCACCAGCGCCTGCAGCAGTATGGCAAGGCCCGCGAAGACATGCAGAACCCCAACGCGGTGGTCGAAGACTGAGCCGCCGCGCGGCGCCGTGCTTATTCGTCGGCGATCCCGGCCAGCTCCAGTACCCAGCGCGGCACCTTCGGTTCGCCGGCATAAAAGCTGCGCGGCTTGCCGTCGGCCATCGCCCAGCGGTGGATCCAGCTGATACCGCCGGCCCCGTTGTAGCCGTCGGCGTGTGCATAGGCCGGGTCCTGCAAGGCCTGCTCCAGCGAGATGAAGGTGTAGCCGCGGCGCTCGGTCGCCGCGATCAGCTCGCCGATGCTGTCCGCATTCAACGCGTTGGCATGCATCAGCCACACCTGTGCCGGCAGGCGGCCCAGCAACCGCTGCGACTGGTCCTCGTAATAGGCCAGCTTGTTGAGCATGTAGGGCACATAGCCACGGCGCAGCTGGCGCAGGCGCGTGTCGCGCCGCACCGGATCGGTTTCGGTATCGCGCACGTGATCGTAGGCGAACGCCCAGATCCACTCGCTGTTGTCGACCGTGACCGGCGCGATGCGGTAGCCATGCTGGTCCAGGAACGCAGCCAGCGCCTCCCGTTGTTGCGGGGTCTGGCCCGCGCGCAGGTACGGGTGACGGAACCAGCGCGGCGTCTGGCCGCGCTCGGCCAGCAACGGGCGCAGGGTCTTTTCGCCGTCCAGGATGTCCCGCTCGTAGGCATCCAGCCCGATCGCATGCAGATCGACATGGCCACGGGTGTGGTTGCCCAGCTCGAACCCGGCATCGCGCCAGTCGCGCAGCATCTGCACGCGTGCCGGCTGCACCGTTCCGTCCTGCTCCAGCTTGATCTCATTGACAAAGCCCACCACCGGCACCTGAGCTGCGCGCAGCGCGGCCAGCAGCTGCGCATACCGGTGCGCCAGTTCCGGGTCGTTGCGCTCATCCAACCGCTGCCACGGCAGGTCGTCGATGGTCAGCGCGATGCGCTGCGCCGGCGATGCCTGCACCGCGCCGGCCACGGCCAGCACACCCATTCCCACCCATCGCAACACGGTACGGCGCACGCCATGCTCCAGCCCAGGATTCCTGGCACCAGCATAACGCCCCCCTCCCCGCCCCACTGTTCAACGCAAGGCGGGTAGAGCCGGGCCATGCCCGGCGGCGCGTCCACCTCAGTGCACGGCGGGCGCCCACGCACGCGGTCGCCGCAGCACTACCGCCAGGGTCATCACCAGCAGTACCAGCAGCACGCCCGGCAGCCAGCGTTCGCCCAGGGTTTCCAGCATCACCCCGCCCACCACGCCACCGATGGCGATGGCCAGGTTCCAACCGGTCACCACGAACGACTGCGCGATATCACCGGCAACCCCGGCACGCCGCGCCACCGCAGTCTGGAACTGGGTCGCCACGCCACCGAAGGCCACGCCCCACACCACCGTGCCCAGCACCAGCACCGACGGCGAGGTCGGCCACAGCGCGAACACCGTTGCTGCCAACACGAAGGCCACCGTGCTGGCGAGCACCAGCACGCGCAGCCAGCGGTCCACCCATATCCCGGTGATCCAGATGCCCAGCAGCGCGGCCACGCCGAACACCAGCAGCAGGCGGTCCAGCCACGGCGCCGCTCCGGCCAGCGCAGCGAACGGCTCGATGTAGGTGTACAGCACGTTGTGCGCCAGGATGTACAGGAACATCGTCAGCAGCGCCGCGCGCATTCCCGGCAACCGCCACACATCGCCCAACCGCTGTCGCGCACCGGTACCCGGCGCGGACAGTGCCGGCAACGCGAGTCGTGCCCACAGCAGCAGGCCCACGCTGAGCAGCGACATCAACCCGAACGCCCAGCGCCAGCCGATGGTCTGCCCTAGCAGCGTGCCGGCCGGAATCCCCAGCGACAGCGCCAACGGCGTGCCCACCATCGCCACCGCGATTGCACGGCCCTGCAGGCGCGGCACCACCATGCGGCTGGCATAACCGGCCACCAGCGACCACAGCAGGCCCGCACTGATGCCGGCGATGAAGCGCGCCACCAGCATCACCGCGTAGTGGTGGGTGAAGGCGGTGATCGTGTTGACCACCACGAAACCGGCGATCGCCGTGAGCAACAACGGTCGGCGCGGCAGACGCTGGGTCAGCGCGGTCATCGGCAAGGCCGCCACCAGCGAACCGATCGCATAGATGGTCACCAACTGCCCTACCAGCGCGCGGCTCACGCCCAGGTCGGTGCTCATTGGCGACAACAGGCCGGCCGGCAGCGCCTCGGTCAGGATGGTCACAAAGCCGGCGCAGGCCAGCGCCAGCAATCCCGCCAGCGGCAGGCGCGCGGACGCGGTCGGCTCGACCGCCAGCGCGGCGGTGCCGGCGTCTCCATTCATGCCTGCGCCACTCATGCCGACACCTCCAGCGCGGCGTACACCGCATCGCGCAGTTGCTCGACGAAGGCGCCGTGCATGCCTTCGTACAAGGTGTTGGTCAGCGCCACCACGCTCAGCCCACGCGCCGGATCCACGAACCAGCTGTGCCCGTACGCGCCACCCCAGCGCCAGCTGCCAGGTGCCTGCGTCGTGGCCGTCGGGCCGGCATCGTCCAGTACCGCAAAGCCGAGCCCGAAGCCCCAGCCCGGCGCATCCGGTGGTCCCTGCTCGCCCACCTGCGCGCGCGCCATCGCCGCCACGGCCGTCGCCGGCAACCAGTCGCGACGCGACTCTCCACGCAACGCTTCAAGCAGGCGCATGACGTCGTCGGCCGTGCCGACCATGCCACCGCCCGCAGACGCGAAGGCCGCCGGATTGCTCGCACGGGCCAGGCTGAAACGGATGCCGGCCGTGCCCTCGAACGGCGCCACCACCTCGCCCTCGGCCAGCCGATGCGGCTGCGGCGTATCGGTGACATAGGGCGTGACCAGCCGCGCCGGGCTGTCGGCATGGAAGCCGCTGTCCTGCATCCCCAACGGCAGGGTCACCTGCTCGCGCACCACCTGCGCCAGCGGCACGCCGGTGGCCGCCTCCAGCAGCGCGCCGGCCACGTCCACGCCCAACGAGTACCGCCACGCCGTCCCCGGCGCGAACAGTAGCGGCACGCCTGCGATCCGCTGCAGGTTCTCGCGCAGGCTGATCGGACTGTCATCCATGCCGTCGCTGACGCCCGCCCGTGCGTGCGGGCCGTCGGCATCGGCATCCAGGAACCGGTAGCCCAGGCCAGCACTGTGGCTGAGCAGATGGCGCAGGGTGATGTCCGGGCGGCGGCCGTCGGCCAGCGCCGGGCGGAACTCGGGCAACCAGTCGGTGATCGGCGCATCCAGCGACAGCAGGCCCTGCGCCACCAGCCGCATCGCCGCGGCGGTCACCATCGGCTTGCTGACCGAGGCCAACCGGAACAGCGCATCGCGCGACATCGGCCGCTGCTGCTCGCGATCGGCCCAGCCGCTGGCGCTGGCGTGGACGAGCTGGCCGTGGCGCCGCACCAGCACCACCGCGCCTACGATCTGTTGGCGGTCATGGGCGGCAGACAGTACGGCATCGACCGGCACCAGGCGCGGATCGGCAGCGGCAACGGCAGGGAGGTCCAGGACGGAGGACATGGGAGACGGTCCAGCAGGAGGGGAGCGCCATCCTCGGCCTTCACCGCCCCGGCAAACACCCAGGCAGCGCTCCAGACATTCCGGACACCAGATTCCGCAATGATGGGAAACCCCGTACCAGCAAGGGATCCGGCCGAGACCTGCGCCGACGCACCACTGCATCCCATCTGGAGGGGCGCCAGCAGCCCCAGGGCGGCTAAAGTGGCCGCTTTCCTCCTTGGTACGGCCATGTCCGCGCTGGAAAACCTGGGCAACCTGCAGACCTTCGTGCATGTGGCCGACACCCGCAGCTTCGTCGAAACCGGGCGCCTGCTGGGTGTGTCCGCCTCGGCCACGGGCAAGACCGTCACCCGCCTGGAACAGGCGCTGGGCGTGCGCCTGTTCCACCGCAGCACGCGCAGCGTCACCCTCACCGCCGAAGGCGAGCGCTTCCTGCTGCGTTGCCGGCGCATCCTCGACGAGCTCGACGCCGGCCGGACCGAGCTGGCCCAGCAGGCGGCCGCTCCCTGCGGCACGCTGCGGTTGAGCCTGCCGCTGGTCGGCGACCTGTCGCTACCGATCCTGTCCGACTTCATGGCGACCTATCCGGGCATCCGCCTGGAGCTGGATTTCGATGACCGCATGGTCGATGTGATCGAAGAGGGGTTCGACGCCGTGCTGCGGGTCGGCGAGCCCTCCGACTCGCGGCTCAGCGCGCGGCGGCTCGGCGTGTTCCCGCGTTACCTGGTCGCCTCGCCGGACTACCTGGCGCGACGCGGCGTCCCGCAGACGCCGTCGGACCTTTTGCAGCACGACTGCCTGCACTACCGCTTTCCCACCAGCGGCAAACTGGAACCGTGGCCGCTCCCGCGCGAACCCGGCGCGCCCGCGCTGGAGCTGCCGGTGGCGATGGTCTCCAACACCATCGAGGCCAGGCTGGCCTTCGCCCTGGCTGGGCGCGGCATCGGCTACATCCCCGAGCATTCGGTGCGCGACGCCCTGGCCGACGGGCGACTGCTGCGCGTCCTACCCGAACAGATCCACGCCTGCGGCACCTTCCACCTGCTGTGGCCATCCGGTCGTCACGTGCTGCCAAAGCTGCGGGTGTTCATCGATTTCGTCAGCGCCCGGCTCACCGGCGTGAGCTGCTGAACAGCGGGTATTCATCGCCTGCGCGGCGCGCAACCCTATACTGGCCGCGCGACAGCCAGTCGCCTGTGTAATGAGGTATGCCCGCATGCGCCATTGATGCCCCGCCGTCTGCTGACGGCCACGGACCTTCCCGCCTCGCGCGTGGAGGATTCAACGGCATCCATGGAGGTCGCATGACCGCATTCGCTCTCACGCTCGACCGCGTGACGTACACCCTGCCCGACGGCCGGGTCCTGTTTTCCGATATCAGCACGCACCTCGACACCACCCCGACCGGCCTGGTCGGGCGCAACGGGGTCGGCAAAAGCGTGCTTGCCAGCCTGTTGGCCGGGCAGCGCGCGCCCACCGCCGGGCAGATCCAGCGCACCGGCACGGTGCATCTGCTGGCCCAGCACAGCGGCGCGCCCGCCGGCAGCATCGCCGACCTGGCCGGCGTCGCGCCGGTGCTTGCCGCGCTGACCAGGATCGAAGCGGGCAGCATCGCGCCAGCCGACTTCGCCAGCGTGGGCGAACGCTGGAACATCCGCGAGCAGCTGCAGGCGCAGTGGCGGCAGCTCGGGCTGCCTGCACTGGATCCGGATCGACCGGCGGCCACCCTCAGCGGCGGCCAGGCCATGCAGGTGGCGCTGGCCGGTGCGCTGCTGTCCGACGCCGATGGCCTGATCCTGGACGAGCCCAGCAACCACCTCGACAGCGCGCATCGCACGCGCCTGCTCGATGCCCTCGCCGGCTGGCGTGGTGGCCTGATCGTGATCAGCCATGACCGCACCGTGCTGCAGGCCATGCAGCGCATCGTCGAACTCACCCCAGGTGGACTGCGCAGCTACGGCGGCAACTACGCTCTGTATGCCGAACAGAAGCAGCATGCGCGCGCCGCTGCCGAAGACCTGCTGGCCCTGCGCAAGCGCGAACGCCGCCAGCAGCAGGGCGAGCTGCGCGAACAACGCGAGCGCCTGGAGCACCGCCAGTCTCGCGCGCAACGCGTGGCACGCAGCGCCAACCAGGCGCCGATCCTGCTCGGCGGCATGAAGAACCGCAGCGAAAACAGCGCCGGACGCTGGCAGGCGCAACAATTGGAGCGCAGCGCCGACATGGACGCCCGCGTGCGCGAGGCTGCCGCGCAGATGGAGGACGTGGTGGAGATCGCGCTATTGGCACCCACGCTGCCCGAGCCCGGTCCGCAGCGTGTCGCCGAACTCATCGATGTGCAGTTGCCCTGGGCGGCGCCCCCGTGGCAACGCATCACGCTGTGTGTGCAGCGCGGCCAGCGCATCGGCGTGCGTGGGCCAAACGGCAGTGGCAAGTCCACACTGCTGCGACTGCTTGCCGGGAAGATCGACGCGCTGGCGGGCGAATGCCTGGTGGCTGCCCGCGTGGCGCTGCTCGACCAGTCGCTGTCCGCGTTGCCCATGCAGGCCACGGCGCTGTCATTGCTGCAGGATGCGCACCCCGACGCCAGTGAAGCAACCCTGCGCACGCAGCTGGCCCTGCTTGGCCTGGACGCCACGCGCAGCTTGCGCCCGCTGTGCACCCTCAGCGGCGGCGAGCGCCTGAAAGCCGCACTCGCCGCCGTACTGTATGCGCGCACGCCGCCGCAGTTGCTGCTGCTGGATGAGCCGGGCAACCACCTCGACCTGCCCTCGCTTTCTGCACTCGAGCAGATGCTCAACCAGTACAAGGGCACGCTGATGATCGTGTCCCACGACGCCGCGCTGCTGCATGCCGTCGGCGTCAGCCATCACCTGGACGCAGCCGACGGCGGCTGGGAGATCACGGCGGTTTAGGCACTACGTCGGCGTGGCGGCGTCACCCGCGCGCCCACGCCGGGAAGGCATCGGGCAGCAGCTGCCACAGCATCGGGCCGGCGTGCATCTCCGCGTCGGTCAGCAGGCAGGCATCGAATGCCGCACGCACCGCGCGCTCATCCATTTCCACCCCGATCACCGCCAGCTCCTGGCGGCGATCGCCCCACCAGGGGTGCCACATCCGCCGCATCGCCTGGTATTCCCCGGCGTCGCCCACCTCGTCCACGCCCGGCATCGGTGCGGTCCAGCACGACGCCTGCTGGCGCACCCAACCGACATCGGTGTACGGCACCTGCGGCGGCGGCAGCAACGGTGTGCTGTCTTCCCGCCCGGCCGCCACCCGTTCGCGCGCGGCATACCAGAAGCCGGCCGCCCCGGTCCGCGTGGCCGCGCCAACGCTCGACAGCTCGCCCACCCGGTCCATGCGATTGGCCAGCCAGAAGAACCCCTTGCTGCGGATCACCCCACCGATCCCCTGTTCCAGCAGCTGCGCGAAGCGCTGCGGATGGAACGGCCGACGCGCGCGGTAGACAAAGCTCCGGATGCCGTACGCCTCGGTCTCCGGCGTGTGCACGCCACGCAGCGCCTGCATCCAGCCCGGCGCCAGCTGTGCCTTGACGAAATCAAAGCGGCGCGTGTCCAGCACTTCCTGCAGCGGCACGTTGCCCTGCTCGGAAAGGACCAGCCGCGCCTCCCGGTTCATCGCGCGCAGCACCGCCAGCGTCGACTGCAGCGCGTCATCGTCGATCACATCGCACTTGCTGACCACGATCACATCGGCGAACTCGATCTGTTCGGCGAGCAGGTTCACCACCCCGCGCGCATCATCCTCACCGGCCTGCTGCCCGCGATCGGCCAGACGATCGGTGGAACTGAAGTCACCCAGAAAGTTCACCCCATCCACTACCGTCACCATCGTGTCCAGGCGTGCGATGTCGTCGAGGCAGAAACCGTCCGCGTCACGTACCGAGAACGTCGCCGCCACCGGCATCGGCTCGGCGATCCCGGTCGACTCGATCAGCAGGTAGTCATAGCGACCCTCGGCGGCCAGCCGCTTCACTTCCTGCAGCAGATCGTCGCGCAGGGTGCAGCAGATGCAGCCATTGCTGAACTCCACCAGCGTCTCCTCGGTGCGGCGCAGCGCCGCCCCACCATCGCGCACCAGCTGTGCGTCGATGTTGATCTCACTCATGTCATTGACGATCACGGCCACCCGGCGCCCGTCGCGATTGCGCAGCAACTGGTTGAGCAGCGTGGTCTTGCCCGCGCCAAGAAAGCCGGACAACACGGTCACCGGCAGGCGGGCGTCGAGGGGAGCAGCAATGGCGGTCATGGCAGGCAGGTTCGGGAAGTGGTTTAATTGTTACTATATAACACTCAAGGATCCGGTCCCCACCCACATGAAACGTTCTTCCACCCTGATCGATGCCGGCGCCATTGCCCTGTCCAGCCTGTGCCTGCTGCATTGCCTGGCCCTGCCGGTACTGGCGGCCACCTTGCCGTTGTTCGGCGTCTGGGCCCAGGCCGAGTGGGTCCACGTGCTGTTCGTGGCCGTCGCCGCGCCGCTGACCGGCTTCGCCCTCTGGCGCGCGCATCGCCAGCAACGCCTGCCTACTGCAGCCCTGGCCAGCGCTGCAGTGGGGTTGCTGCTGTTGCTGGCCGGCGCCGCCGAGTGGCCCAGCCACGACACCGAAACACCAATGACCGTCGCC